>CAJYJW010000060.1 GCA_913775025.1 uncultured Sphingomonas sp.
GCGTGGTCTTCGGGCGCGATTTCGTGTCCGTCACCCTGGTGGCTGGCGGTAATTGGGCCACGGTGAAGCCCGAGGTGCTGGGCATATTACTCGATCATTTCGCCAGCAGCGCGCCGCTCTTCCGTGCCGGCAGCGCAGCCGGCATCATGGTGCCCGCCGATGAGCCGACGGACGATCCGGCGGACGCGGATATCGTCGCGCAGATCAAGGATCTGATCGAAACGCGGGTGCGCCCGGCGGTGGCGCGCGACGGCGGCGACATCGTCTATCGCGGATTTGACCGCGGCACCGTCTATCTCGCGATGCAGGGCGCGTGTTCCGGTTGCCCCTCCTCCTCCGCGACCTTGAAGCAGGGGATCGAGACGCTGCTCAAGCATTATGTGCCCGAGGTGACGGAAGTCCGCGCGGCCTGATCGCAATCTCATCCTGCAAGGTACGGCGCATGACGACACTCAGCGACGATGGTCTCGACCTCATCTTCCGTAAGGCGCGAAGCTATAACGGATACATCGACAAGCCGGTCGACGAGGAACAGTTGCGTGCGATCTGGGATCTGATGAAGTGGGGGCCGACATCGGCCAATATGCTGCCGGCGCGCATCATCTGGTGCCGCAGCGACGATGCCAAGGCGAAACTTGCCGGCCTTTCCTCCGGCACGAACGGCGAGAAGATCCTGAAAGCGCCTGTGACCGCGATCCTCGGCATGGATATGGCCTTTTACGATCAGTTGCATCGCACCTTTCCGCACACCGATGCGCGGAGCTGGTTCATGAACGCCGAGGGGCAGCCGAACGCCGCCGCCGTCGAGGATGCCGCATTCCGCAACAGCAGCATGCAGGGCGCCTACCTCATCATAGCGGCGCGCGCGCTGGGGCTGGATACGGGGCCGATGTCCGGCATCGACAAGGATGGCATCGACGCGGCCTTCTTCGCGGGCACGCAGTATCGGACCAACTTCGTCACAACGCTGGGTTACGGTGATCCCACGACGATCTTCGATCGGCTGCCACGGCTTGACTTCGAGGACGTAAACCGGATCGTCTGAGGCGGCGGGTGGATCTCGTCATCGATACGGCGACGGCCGCCTGCTCGATCGCGTTGATCGAGGATGGCGCGGTGGTGGCCGATTGGCATGAGGTCGTCGGGCGGGGACATGCCGAGCGGCTCATACCGGAAATCATGCGCTTGATGGCCGAACGGCCACCGCCGCACGTGGTGCGGGTGGATTGCGGCCCGGGAAGTTTCACGGGCGTGCGGGTCGGGCTGGCGGCCGCGCGTGCGCTCGGGCTTGCGTGGAGTGTGCCGGTGTTCGGCTACAGCGCCACCTCGCTGATCGCGGCGGGGGCGTTTCTGGCCGAGCCGCAGGTCGAGACATTGGCGGTCGCGATGATGGGCGGGCATGGCGAGATGTTCGTCCAGCGGTTCAGCCGGGTGCCGTTCGTCCCGCTGACCCCGCTCGCCTCCCTGCCGCCCGCCGAGGCTGTATTGGTGCCGGACCGTCTGGTGGCGGGGTCTGCCGCCGATGCACTGGTCTCCGCGCGAGGCGATGGTACTGCACGGGGCGACTTGCCGCGTGCGGCGGACGTGCGGCTGTTGCCTTCGCCGCTCGCGTCATTGCCGCCCACGCCTATCTACGGGCGCGCGCCCGACGCAAAGGTCGCATCGCCGTCATGAGCGACGCGCCTGTCATCACCCCCGCATTGGCCGCTGATATCGCGCCGGTCATGGTCGTGATGAACGAGGCGTTCGATCCCGCCTTCGGTGAGGCGTGGAGCGCCGGACAGTGCCTCGGTATCCTTGGCCTGCCGGGGGTGTGGATGGTGCTTGCAACGGTGGGGGAGGATCCCGCCGGCTTCGCCCTCTGCCGCATCGTGCTCGACGAGGCGGAACTGTTGCTGATCGGCGTGCGGCCGGCGTTTCGACGCATCGGCCTCGGCAGATCCCTGCTGGCGAACGTGGAGCAGACCGCGAAGGCGCGCGGGGCGGCGTGCCTGCATCTGGAGGTGCGGGACGGCAATCCGGCGATTGAACTCTACCGGCATCATGGCTTTGCCGAAACTGGCCGCCGGAAGGATTATTATCGCGGTCGTGAGGGACGCATATTCGATGCGCTAAGCCTGTCTCTCTCGTTTGCCGTGCAAAATGCCTCCAATATGGAGTCTTGAAAAACCGTTTCGGACCTAACATGGAGGCGGCGCGGCACATGCCGACGCCCGCGTTAACCATAAGGGTCGCCCATGAGAGATATCGAAGCCAGCGAGGAACTGATCGTTCTGACCGCCCGGATTGTCGCCGCCCATATCAGCGGCAACGCGATCGCCGCGGCCGATATTCCCGGGCTCATCCGTAAGGTGCACCAAGCCATGGCGGATCTCGGCAAGGCGCGGGCGCCGCAGCCGGCCCCTCGGCAGACGCCGGCGGTGCCGATCCGCGCGTCGGTGACAGCCGATCATATCGTGTGCCTAGAGGATGGGAAGAAGCTCAAGACGCTCAAGCGCTACCTTCTTCTGAGGTACGGCATGACCCCGGAGGAGTATCGGGCCAAATGGAGGCTGCCGGCGGACTATCCTATGGTCGCGCCCGTCTATACCGAGCAGCGCCGGGCGCTCGCCAAGAAGATCGGTCTCGGCACGATGCGCCGGCGTTGACCCGGCGGCGAGATCGGGGGAACTTTCGTCAGCTAGCCAAGCGCCTTTCCGAGCGCGCAAAAAGGCTTTAGTCCCTTCTTGAACGGCGCCTTCGCGCCTTATCGGAAAAAGGTTTTCATGCCGCGCAAGATCGATGTCGAGGCGCTGTGCGCCGAAAAGGGCCTGCGCATCACCGAGCAGCGGCGCGTGATCGCACGCGTTTTGTCGGGCGCGGAGGATCATCCCGACGTCGAGGCGCTGCATGCGCGCGCGGCCGCGATCGATCCCGGCATTTCGATTGCCACCGTCTATCGCACGGTGCGTCTGTTCGAGGAGGCCGGCATTCTTGAGCGGCACGATTTTGGCGATGGCCGCGCGCGGTACGAGGCGGCGGCCGACTCGCATCACGACCACCTGATCGATGTGGAGACCGGCCGGGTCATCGAATTCGTCGATCCGGAGTTGGAGGAGTTGCAACGGCGGATCGCGGCCAGACTCGGCTTCCGCCTCGTCGATCATCGCATGGAATTGTACGGCGTCGCCCTGAGCCGCCCGCAGGAATAAGGCGCGGGGCGGTGCCGATGCGGCTGTGGTGGCGTCTTGCCCGCGTTGGCTTCGCGCTTGTGATACGCTTGCCGGCGCATGCGGTGGCCCGGCTGCGCGGCCGACCATCTCGCCAGATCGGTCCTTTCCTGGCCGCCGTCACCCGTGTGTTCGGAGTGCGGGTACGGGTGGAGGGGGCCAGGAAAGGACCGATCTGGCGAGATGGTCGGCCGCGCAGCCGGGCCACCGCATGCGCCGGCAAGCGTATCACAAGCGCGAAGCCAACGCGGGCAAGACGCCAC
>CAJYJW010000061.1 GCA_913775025.1 uncultured Sphingomonas sp.
CCGCCAGCGAGGTGGGCGCCGATCTCCTCGACCGCGACCGCGATTGCGCGCCCCATGCGTCCGCCTGCGCCCAATATGCCGATCCGCGTCATCCTGCATCCTTTCCCAGCCCGGATGCGCCATGCGCGAGGCGTGCGCCGGGCGCAACCATCTGCGCGGCGGCATCCTACGTGTCCTCACTTCCGGCGAATTAAGTAAAACGGCTTGGCATGGCGCAGCAGATCGATCGCCATCACCGGCTTATCAATATGCATATCGGAAAGGGTTTCGGAACTATCTCGCTCCTGCCAGATTTTCGAAGAATTCGAGCGATCAGCATTTGAAATGCTTAGGGATCGGCGATACGATGCGAGAAATCCGGAGGAAGTATGACCGAACAAGACGCAGATCTCATCACGCTGACCGCTGACATCGTCGGGGCCCATGTCGCTCATAATAATGTCGCGACCGCGGATCTTGCCGGCCTGATCCAAAGTGTGCATGCCGCCCTAAAAGGCCTCGGCCAGCCGCCGGAACCTGTTGTTGAAAAGCAGGAGCCGGCTGTTTCCATTCGGGCGAGCGTCAAGCCCGACCATATCGTCTGCCTCGAAGACGGTAAGAAATTAAAGATGCTCAAGCGTTATCTACGGACGAATTACGACATGTCGCCCGATGAGTATCGCCGCAAATGGAACCTCCCGTCAGATTACCCGATGGTTGCCCCGAATTATGCGGAGAAGCGTCGGTCGCTGGCACACAGCATCGGCCTTGGCCGCAAGGGCGGCGACGCGGAAATTTCACCGGACGCGATCGTCGAGGACGAAGCCGTGACCGAAACGCCGCCGGAGGAGGCGGTGCCCGAGCAGGCCGCCGAGAAGCCGACTCCGGCGCCGGCGAAGCGCGGACGCAAGCCGAGGGTGGCGAAAGAGCCCGCAGCGCCGGCCGCCGAAGCATCGACCGAAGAGGCACCGGCAAAGCCGAAGCGCGGCCGCAAGCCCAAGGCGGAGTCCGCCGAGGCGGCTTGATCCGATCGTCTGCCCGTCCGATAACGGGACAGGTTCGGGCCGCTCAGACGGCGCCGACGATCTGGAGCGGGCAGACGATATGATGCAGGCAGATGTAGTGGCGGCCGCCGCTCCCCGGATCGACGTGCCGCCCACCGCCGCGTCACGCATTTCGCTCGCGCCTGAATTCGGGCGACGCTTCCTCCTGATCGGTGATGCCGAGGAGGAGTTCGACTGGTCCCAACCGCTGGCGCGCGAGAATGTCGCGATTGAAGCGGTCGCGGCGCTGCCGGAGGCAACGCGGCGGTTCAACGCGGCCGGGGTCATCCCGACCTATGTCGCCGATTATCCCGTCGTTTCCACCGCGGCGAGCGCGGCAGCGATGGCCGATATGGTGGCGGCAGGCGCGTGCGACATCGGGACCCAGCTCCATCCCTGGGTCAATCCGCCCTACCTGGAACAGGTGACGCCGGAAAACAGCTTCACCGGCAACCTGCCGGTATCGCTTCAGCGCGCCAAGCTTGCTGCGCTGACCGACGCTATCGAAACGGCAACCGGCGTTCGCCCGATCGTCTATCGCGCCGGCCGATATGGCATCGGCCCGGCGACCGCCGCGCTATTGAGCGAGGCCGGCTATCGCATGGACGTGTCGGTTCGCGCGACCTTCGATTACAGCGCCGAAGGGGGGCCGGACTTTACCGATCACCCGATCTGGCCGTGGCGGATCGACGATCGGCTTATCGAGGTGCCGTTGACCGCTGCTTACACCGGATTGGCGCGGAGATGGCCGTCCCTGCATCGCCACCTGGCCCTCCGCGGTCCGCTTGCCCGGGCCGGCCTGCTCAATCGCGTGGCGCTTACGCCGGAAGGGGTGCCGCTGAACGAAGCGCTCACCGCGATCCGGCGACTGCTGGCGGATGGTACCCGCTTGTTCAGTCTTTCCTTCCACACGCCTTCGGTCGCGTCGGGCTATACGCCTTACGTGCGCGACGCGGAGGAACTGCGTGCATTCTGGCGGTGGTGGGATGGCGTTTTCAATCTCTTTGCGCGGGAGGGCGTCACTGCCTGCCGCCCGGCGGACGTGCTCGCAGCGGCCTAGCTACTGAAGGGGATGCGCGGCTAGGCAGGCGCCGGCCCGCCGCCCCGCCGCAGCACCAGCCAGCGAATGTCGGCGATGGTGGAACGGGCGATCAGCAGCACCACGGCGGCATAGCATCCGGCCCCCGCCACCGCGAGCATCGTCAGCCGGAGAAGCGGATCGCCGACCGGCACCATTCGATCAAGCAGGATCACCGCACCCGTCATCACCGCCGATGCGAGGAGGCCGGGCAGGATGGCGCGCGCAAGCGTGCCCGCGCTGATCCCGATGATCGGCAGCGACAATGCCGCCGTCACGATCAGCACCAGCGGGAAGGCGAGCACCCAGGCCCATGCCATGCCGACCGGCCCGAAACCCACCGAAAGCGCAAAGGCGGCAGGCATAACGATGGCTCCGGCCGCCGCCCCATACACCTGCACGCGCGGGCGGCCGAGCGCGGTGGCGGCGGGTGCGAACAGGATCTGCAACGTCACGAACGGCATCGCCAGCGCGAGCACCCGCACGATCGGCACCGCCTCCAGCCACTTCTCGCCAAGTACCGCATGAACGAGGGGGTCGGCCGTAATTGCAAGACCCGCGTAGAAGGGCAGGGACACCAGCATGATGATGCGCGTCGCCGTCTCGAACGAACGGATCACCGCGGCGCGATCGTTTTGCAGGCGCGCATAAGCGGTGAATGCCACCTCGTTGAGCGGCGGGATGAATTTGCTCGACAGGATCTGCGCCAGAAAAAGCGACGTGGTGTAGAGCCCTAATTGATGCGGCGGCAGCACCCTTCCGCCGATGAATACGTCCGCCTGCGTCTGGACGAACCACAGCAGCTGGCTGAGCGTCATCGCGCCGCCGAAGCGGACCGTCGCCCCCGCGCCCAGAAACCGGAAGCTCGGCAGCACCAGCGCGCGCGCCGCCACCGTCATGCCGATCGCCCGCGTCCAGAACAGAACGAGCGGCGCGATCACCAGCGTCCACATGCCGAACCCCGCCAGCGCCAGCGACAGCGCCGTCACCGCGCCAGCGAGCGAGGAGAGAAAGTTTACCTGCGCCTGCTTGCGAAAATCCATCGCGCGGCTGAGCAGCGCCGTCGGCAACGCCACGAACGGCGTGGAAAGGTATAGGAGGGACTGGACGCGCAGCATGTTCGCCACGACCGGTTGGTTGTAATAATCGGCGGCGAGCGGCGCGAGCAGGAACTGGAGAAGGGCGATGCCGCCGTTCAACAGCAGCAACAGGCCGAAGACCTGCCGTACTTGCCGGTCCTCGATATCCTCGGCCTGGATAAGCGCGCTTGCGAACCCATAGCCGTTCAACAGGCTGAACATCACGAGGATGCTCTGCGTCATCGCGAATATGCCGTAGTCCGCCGGGGCGAGCAGGCGGATGACGAAGAAGGTAGCCGACCACATCACCAGCTGCGCCACGATCTGGCTGCCGGAACGCCACAGCACCGCGCTGCGCACGCGCGCGCCGAAACTGTCCTGAGCGTTGGTATCCGCCATCGTCGCCCGCCCCGTATCCGGCTGTCTTTCGCGCTTTCCCTAACGCCGCAACCGTGCATGAAGCATGAAACCGGCATGCGCCAGCGCCGTGCGGATGGAGTGCGCCGGCGGTTGTCGGTTGTTAACCGCGGGCGGCTACTCTGCTAGGCGGGCGTCGGACGGAAGCACGGGGCGATGAATGAATTGTAACGGTGCCACGGAACGGGTGGCGGGGGCGCATGCCCATGCCTCCACCGTTGCTGCGTTGCGCATCGTGCCGGACAGGCCGCGCGTGACGTTCGGCGATCCGCGCACCGCATCGATTCGATTGGCCCCCGCGTGGGACGACCTGGCCGGCGCCGCATCCGAACCCAATGCCTTTGCCGAGCGGTGGTTTGTCGCGCCGGGCTTCGATCATCTGCCCCTGCCGGACAGTCTGCGATTGGCCGAGGTTTGGGAGGGGGATCGGCTGCTGGGGCTGCTGCCCCTGTCGATCGGGCGGCGCTATGGCCGCCTCCCGGTCCGACATGTCGTCAATTGGCTGCATCATCACGCCTTCCTCGGGACGCCACTGGTGCGGGCGGGGCGGGAGCAGGATTTCTGGGCGGCGCTGATCGCCGCGCTGGACGCAGCGCGATGGCCGCGCGGCTTCCTTCACATCAACGGCCTTGTCGAGGGCGGGGCGGTTCACCACGGCCTGATAGCGGCGGCTGCGCACGTGGGCCGGCGGTGCGATACGGTGCATCGTGCGGTTCGCGCCCAACTGGATGCAGGGCTGACGCCCGAGGCCTATTACGAAGCCACGGTTCGCAAGAAGAAACGCAAGGAATTGAAGCGCCTCTCTGCCCGGCTGGCCGAAATGGGGACCGTGCACACCACGCGATTGACGCGGCGGGCGGACTTGCCGGCATGGTGCGATGCGTTTCTCGCGCTGGAGGCGTCCGGCTGGAAAGGGCGGTCGGCCTCCGCCCTCGCAAGCCAGGCGGAGACGGACGCCTTCTTTCGCGCGATGATGGCGGGGGCGTGGGCGGCCGGGCGGCTGGAAATGCTGCGGATGGAGCTGGATGGCCGGCCTATCGCGATGCTTGTCAACTTCCTCGTTCCGCCGGGGGCTTTCTCGTTCAAGATCGCGTTCGATGAGGAGTATGCGCGCTTTTCGCCGGGCGTATTGATCCAGATCGAGAACCTTGAGATCCTGACGCGGCCCGACATCGCCTGGATGGACAGTTGCGCGGCCGAAAACCATCCGATGATCGACAGCCTGTGGAGCGGGCGTCGCGCGATCGTGCGCGTCACCATGCCGCTTGCCGGTGCCCGCCGTCGCCTTGCCTTCGGGTTTGCGCGCGCGCTGGAGCGGGGCAGGGCGTGGCTGCGGACAAGGGGAAAGCGATGACCGCCTGTTTCGATGCCGACGCGCGCGCCGATTTCGCCCGCCTGTATCCCGAAACGCCCGGCATCCTCCGCCACGGTCTCGCCGGCCACCCCGCCTTCGAGCTGGAGGCCCTGGCCCGCCTCGCCCAGCGGATGCGGCCGCAGGATGTCGAGCAGAATGTCGGCGATCTGCCGATCGGCATCGATCCGACCGAGGTGCGCCACAACGGCCTTTCCGTCGAGGAGACGATCCGGCGGATCGAAGACTGCGGCGCGTGGATGGTGTTGAAATTCGTCGAGCAGGACGCCGAGTATCGCGCTTTAATGGAGTCGGCGCTGGCGGAAATCCGCCCGATCGTCACCCCGGCCACCGGCGCGATGCTGAAGATGGAGGCGTTCATATTCGTGTCCTCGCCCGATGCGATGACGCCGTTTCACTTCGACCCGGAGCATAACATCCTGCTCCAGATCCGGGGCGACAAGGTGATGACGATGTTCCCGGCGGACGACGAGACGATCGTCGACGGGCGATCGCACGAGACGTTCCACCTCGGCGGTCATCGCAACCTGCGCTATGAGGACGGGATGGCGGCGCGCGGCCGGCCATTCGCGCTCTCTCCCGGCGAGGCGGTCTATGTGCCGGTGAAGGCGCCGCATTGGGTGCGGAACGGGGCGGCGCCCTCCGTTTCCTTCTCGATCACATGGCGATCGGAATGGAGCTACCGAGAGGCGGATGCGCGCGGGCTGAATGCGGTGTTGCGGCGAGCCGGCCTGTCCCCGGCTGCGCCCGGTCGCCACCCGTCGCAGAATTACGCCAAGTCGATCGCGTGGCGGGCCTTGTCGCGGGTGCGGCGGATGGCGGGCCGAAACGCGTGACGGCGACGTTTGCGCTGCTTGACAGTCTGTCGGAACTCGAACGGGCGACCGGCCTCGATCGTACGACGCAACCGATGCTGTATGATCGGCTGGCTTGGATGCGCCTCGTCGATCGCCATGCAATCGCTCCCGGCCCGTTGCGCGTCGCCTATGCCGCCGGGGGTGGCGCGCAGGCGTGGCTGTGTCTCGCGGCGGCGGGATGGGGCGGCGCTGTCGCTTACGGATGCTGGTACACGCTTGCCTTCGCGCCGATCTTCGACGGCGGCGATACCGAGACCCGACTGGATCTGCTGTCCCGCATCGCGCGAGGGCTGCGAGGGCGCTTCGGCACGATCTCGCTCTATCCCGTCACGCAGGACGCGTGCGACAGCCTGGTCCTGGCGTTCCGAGCGGCGGGCTGGCGGACGACGGCGGAGGCCGCCAGCGCAAATTGGATCGCGCATGTGGAGGGGCAGGATTTCGCAGCCTACTGGGCGCGTCGCCCCTCCCGCCTGCGCAATACCGCGCGACGCAAAGCGCGTGATGCCGCCCTGTCGGTCGAGATTTTCGATTATTTCGATCCCGCCGGCTGGGATGCGTATGAGACGGTCTATGCGGGAAGCTGGAAGCCCGCCGAGGGTTCGCCCGCTTTCGTGCGTGCCTTGGCGGAGCAGGAGGGCGCGGCGGGATGCCTTCGTCTGGGGATCGCGCGTCGGAACGGCCGTCCGGTCGCAGCGCAATTCTGGACCGTGGAGGCGGGCGTGGCGACCATCCACAAGCTCGCTTATGACGAAGCAGAGCGCGCGCGTTCCCCCGGCACAGTGCTGAGCGAGGCTATGTTCGCCCACGTCATCGATCGGGATCGGCCCCGGATCATCGATTTCGGCACCGGCGACGATCCGTACAAGGCGGACTGGATGGATGAGAAGCGACCGCTCTATCGCCTGACGCTGCACGATCCGCGCAGCCTGACCGGCCTTGCCGCCGCCGTCCGAGCCCGCCTGGCGGGACTGCGCGGATGAGCCTGCGTTTCGAGCGCTATCGGTGGGGCGGGGGCGAGGAATGGATAACGGTGCGCGGGCCGGCCGATGGTCCGCGCGTGCTAATCGTACCCCCGTTGTTCGAGGAGATGAACTTTACCCGCGCGACGCTGACGGCATTCACCTGCATCCTTGCCGAACGGGGAATCGGCACATGGCTGATCGATCTGCCGGGCACGGGCGAAAGCGAACGCCACCTGGAGACCGTTACGTGGGACGCATGGCGTGAAGCCGTCGCGGCGGCGGCGCTGGCGATCGGCCGGCCGCATCTTGCCGCAATTCGGGGCGGCGCGTTGCTGGACGATAGGGCCACGGGCGCCTCGCGCTGGCGATTCGCCGCGACGCCGGGGGCAAGCCTAATCCGCCAGATGGAACGCGCGCAGGCGATCGGTGATCGGGAGGGCGGTCGGCCCCTGGCGCACGCGGCGGCTCCGCTGCGGGATCTGATCGGCTATCGGATGCCCATCGCGCTTGTCGATGCTTTGCGGGGGGCGGTGCCGGCTCTGTTTCCCGACCGGCTCCGATCCGTGCCGTTCCCGCTTCCCGATCACGCACCTGGAATAGCGCCCTGGCGTCGTGCCGAGCCGACGGCTGACGTCGCGCTTGCGGCGGCATTGGCCGCGGATCTTGCGGATTGGATCGATCAATGCGGCGGTTGATCGCCTTTTCCTGCGACGATGAAACGCTGGCCGGTACGCTTGACGTGGCGGCGGGCGAGATCGGCCTGCTGATCGTAACCGGGGGCACGCAGACCCGGTTCGGCGCGCATCGCGGCTTGGCGCGGCTGGCGGATGCGATCGCCGCCGCAGGCTATCCCGTTTTCCGTTTCGAGCGGCGGGGTGTCGGCGACAGCAGCGGCAACGATCCGGGTTTCGCGGACAGCGGGCCGGACCTCGCTGCCGCTGCCG
>CAJYJW010000062.1 GCA_913775025.1 uncultured Sphingomonas sp.
TGACCGCGGGTCAAGTCAGCGATTACACTGGCGCGGCAGCGCTGCTCGATGACATGCCCAAGGCGCAGTGGCTGCTCGGCGACCGCGGCTACGACGCCGACTGGTTCAGGGACGCTCTTCAGGCCAAAGGCATCCAGCCCTGCATCCCGGGCCGCAGGTCGCGCAACGAGCCAGTCCGGTACGACAAGCGCCGCTACCGGCACCGCGGTCGCATCGAGATCATGTTCGGCCGCCTCAAGGACTGGCGACGGATCGCCACCCGCTACGACCGCTGCCCGACCGCCTTCTTCTCCGCCGTCGCACTCGCTGCCACTGTCATCTTCTGATTATGAACAACGAGTCCTGACCCTAGGGCGCGACTGCGCTCATCCTATCGGCAGGATCGAAGGCTGGACCGCCGGCAGCATCAGATCAGGCGAAATTGCCGTCGAACGGTTCGCCCTCCTCGTCGATCTGCTCGGCATCTTTTTCGGGCGCCTGCGGGGCATCCTTGTCCAGCCCTAGGTTTTCGCGCGAACCGGGGGCGGCGGGCTCTTTCGGGGGGGTGCTCATTCCGCTGTCTCCTGCATGCGATGCGGGATGGTCGGACGCGCCCCGTCGGCTGCCAAGGGCTGGCGCCTCGGTAAGCAAGACGTCGGAAGGCCGCCCGTCCCCGCGCACCCGGCGCGTCCGTGCCATAATAACCAACGATGCCGGCATGGGATCCATCCGGGCACCATTTTCTTGAAGCGGCGGTTGGCCGCCGTCGCCGATCAGTCCGCTTCGCCGAGCAGGGTCGTGCGATGGCGGCGAACGAGTTCGAACAGCCACAGGCGGAAGGCGCGCACCCGCATCAACTGGCGCGTATCCTGATGGGTGACGACCCAGAAGGATCGGGTGAAGGCGAGATCCGGCAGGATCGGGCGGAGCGCGTCGTCGGCGTCACCGATGAAACGGGGCAACACGCCGATGCCGACACCGGCCGCTATCATGCGATGCTGCGCGTTGAAGCTGGAGCTGCGCACATGCGCCACGAGGCCGGGGCTCATCTCGCCGAGATAGTTTAGTTCCGGCGAGTAGAGCAGATCCGGCACGTAGCCGATCAGCCGGTGCCTGTCGGCCAGCGCGGTGACGTCGGCGGGCGGGCCATGCCGGTTCAGATAGGCGTGCGATGCATAAAGACGCAGCGCGTAGTTCGACAGCTTGCTGCTGACGACCGGCCCCCCTCGGCCGCGCCAGCATGACCGCCAGATCGGCCTCGCGCCGCGAGGGGTTGAGAAAGCCGCTCGTCGCGACAAGCTCCACCGTCAGCGCGGGGTGGCGCGCGACAAAATCCTGAATGTGCCCGGCGATGAAGGCGGTGCCGAAACCTTCCGACACGCTGACGCGCAGGATGCCGGCAAGGCCGTGCGGCGCGCGCGATGCCTCCTCCACCCGATCCGCCGCGCGCTGCATCGCCTCGACATGGCGCAGCAGGCGTTCGCCATCCTCGGTCAGGACGCGGCCGGCCGGGCCATGCTCGAACAAAGTCTGGCCCAGCCGTTCCTGCAACCGGCGCAGGCCCCGGCTGACGGTGGTGGGGTTCACGCCGAGGGCGGTCGCCGCGTGCGCGATCTGCCCGGTCCGCGCGAGCGCGAGGAAGAGGCGGAGGTCGTCCCAGGCAAGGGGCTGCTGCATAATTGCAGGCGATTTATGCAGATTTGCCTGTTGCCGGCAAGGTTGCAGCCACTATCATCGATCCCAAGGAGACAGGATATGCGCGACGTTTCGCACTTCATCGGCGGCTCGGCCGTGGCGGGGGCGGCTACGGGCCGTTTCAGCGACATCTACAATCCAAGCACCGGCCAGGTTCAGGCGCGCGTGCCGCTGGGCACGCAGGCCGATCTGGATCGCGCGATGGAGATCGCGACGGCCGCGCAGGTGACGTGGGCAGCGACGAACCCGCAGCGCCGGGCCCGCGTGATGTTCGCCTACAAGCAGCTGATCGAGCGCGAGATGGACTCGCTGGCCGAACTGCTGTCCTCCGAGCATGGCAAGGTGATCGCCGATGCAAAGGGCGATATCCAGCGCGGCCTTGAGGTTGTGGAATTCGCCTGCGGCATCCCGCATGCCTTGAAGGGCGAATATACCCAGAGCGCCGGGCCGGGGATCGATGTCTATTCGATGCGGCAGGCGCTGGGCGTGGTGGCGGGCATCACCCCGTTCAACTTCCCCGCGATGATCCCGCTGTGGATGGCCGGCATCGCGATCGCGGTGGGCAACGCATTCATCCTGAAACCGTCCGAGCGCGATCCTTCGGTGCCGGTGCGCCTGGCCGAGCTGTTCCTGGAGGCGGGCGGCCCCGAGGGCATCCTGCAGGTGGTGCACGGCGACAAGGAGATGGTGGACGCGATCCTCGATCACCCGCAGATCAAGGCGGTCAGCTTCGTCGGCTCCTCCGATATCGCGCAATATGTCTATTCGCGCGGCGTCGCGGCGGGCAAGCGGGTGCAGGCGATGGGCGGCGCCAAGAACCACGGCATCGTCATGCCGGACGCCGATCTCGATCAGGCGGTGAACGATATCTGCGGCGCCGCCTTCGGCTCGGCGGGTGAGCGGTGCATGGCGCTGCCGGTCGTGGTGCCGGTGGGCGAGGAGACGGCCGAGCGGCTCCGCGCCAAGCTGATCCCCGCGATCGAGGCGCTGCGCATCGGCGTATCAACCGATAAGGACGCGCATTACGGCCCCGTCGTTTCCGCCGCGCACAAGCAGAAGGTCGAAAGCTACATCGGCCTCGGCGCCGAGGAGGGCGCGGAGCTGGTGATCGATGGCCGCGGCTTCAAGCTGCAGGGGCATGAGGAAGGCTTCTACGTCGGCCCGACGCTGTTCGATCACGTGACGACCGACATGCGCACCTACAAGGAAGAGATCTTCGGTCCCGTCCTCCAGATCGTCCGCGCCAAGACGTTCGAGGAAGCGGTCGCGCTGCCGAGCACGCATGATTATGGCAACGGCGTCGCCATCTTCACCCGCAACGGCCATGCCGCGCGCGAGTTCGCCGCCCGCGTCGAGGTCGGCATGGTGGGCGTGAACGTGCCGATCCCGGTGCCGGTCGCCTATCATTCGTTCGGCGGCTGGAAGCGTTCGGCCTTTGGCGACACCAACCAGTATGGCATGGAAGGCGTGAAGTTCTACACGAAGGTAAAGACCGTCACCCAGCGCTGGCCGGACGGCGGCGGTATCGGCGACAGCGCCTTCATCATTCCCACCATGGGATAAACTGATGCAGTTCGACCTGACCGAGGACCAGCGCGCCATACAGGAGATGGCGCAACGCTTCACCAGCGACGCGATCACGCCGCACGCGGCGGAATGGGACGAGAAGCACCATTTCCCGCGCGACGTGGTGCAGGCGGCGTGCGAGCTCGGCTTCGGCGGGATCTATGTGTCCGAGGCAGGGGGCGGCATCGGCCTCGGCCGGGTCGAGGCGGCGCTGATCATGGAGGCGATGGCGCACGGCTGTCCCTCCACCAGCGCGTTCATCTCGATCCACAACATGGTCGCCTGGATGATCGACAGCTATGGCGGCGCGGACCTGAAGGCCCGCATCCTGCCGTCACTGGTCACAGGCGAGAAGCTCGGCAGCTATTGCCTGACCGAGCCCGGCGCCGGTTCCGACGCGGCCAGCCTGAAGACGAAGGCGGTGCGCGACGGCGACGACTGGCTGCTGACCGGATCCAAGGCGTTCATCTCCGGCGGCGGCGTGAACGAAGTCTATGCGGTGATGGCGCGCACGTCGGACGACGGGGCGGCGGGCATCACCTGCTTCGTAGTAGAAAAGGACATGGCCGGCGTCAGTTTCGGCGCGTCCGAGCGGAAGCTCGGCTGGCATTCGCAGCCGACGGCGGTGGTGAACCTCGACGGCGTCCGCGTGCCGGCGGCCAACATGGTCGGTGCGCTGGGCCAGGGTTTTCGCATCGCGATGGCCGGGCTGGATGGCGGGCGGCTGAACATCGGCGCGTGCAGCCTCGGCGGCGCGCAACGCTGCCTGGATGAGGCGATAACCTATACGCGCGATCGCCTTGCCGAACTGGCGGCGTTCGCGCG
>CAJYJW010000063.1 GCA_913775025.1 uncultured Sphingomonas sp.
CGCAACGACCTGCCGATGTTCGCCCGCGCCGGCCTCTCCCTCGCGATGGGGCAGGGGCCGGAGGAGGTGCGCGCGGCTGCAAGCCACGTCACCCGATCAAACGAGGAGGACGGCGTGGCGCACGCGATCGACGAGCTTCTGCTGCCGTTGGTGGCGCGGTGAGGCCGCTGATCGCTCCCTCCGTGCTCGCCGCCGATTTCGGGCGGCTGGCGGACGAGGTGCGCACGGTGGATGCGGCGGGCGCGGACTGGATCCATGTCGACATCATGGACGGCCGCTTCGTGCCGGAGATCAGCTTCGGCCCCGCCGTGGTGAAAGCCATCCGCCGCGCGACGGAAAAACCGCTCAACGTCCATCTGATGGTGGTTGAGCCGGAGCGGTCGCTCAAGGCCTATGCCGATGCCGGCGCGGATCATCTGCTGGTGCAGGCGGAGCCCGGATCGACCGTCCACCTCCACCGCACGCTTTCGCAGGTGCGCGAGCTTGGCCGGCGGCCAGGCGTGGTGATCGATCCCGCCACGCCGATCGCCTGGATCGAGCATGTGCTGCACCTGTGCGACATCATCCTGGTGATGACGGTGAACCCCGGCTTCGGCGGGCAGACGTTCCTGCCGGAGATGCTCCCCAAAATCGCCGCGCTGCGCGCGCTGTGCAGGGAGCGCAGCCTTGCCCCGCATATCGAGGTGGACGGCGGGCAGGATCGCGACACCGTCGCGAAGGTGGTTGAGGCGGGGGCCGACGTGATCGTCGCCGGCACCGCGATCTTCGGCGAGCCGGACTATGCGGCGGCGATCAAGACTATCCGGGAGAGCGCGGCATGAAGCAACTCGTCGCCTTCGATCTCGACGGCACGCTTGCCGAAAGCAAGCAACCGCTGGACGACACCATGGCCCGCGATCTCGCCGATCTGCTGGGCGTGGCGAAGGTGGCCGTCATTTCGGGTGGTGATTGGCCGCAGTTCGAAAAGCAGGTCGCCTCGCGCCTCCCCGCCGATGCGCGACTGGATCGGCTCTTCCTCATGCCGACCACCGGCGCCAAGCTCTACCGCTTTCGCGACGATGGTTGGGTGCGGATCTACGCGGAGGATTTCTCGCGGGAGGAGCATGACCGCATCGTCTCCGCGCTGGAGGAGGCAGTGAAGGCCGAGGGTCTCGTGCCCGAACGCCTGTGGGGCGAGCAGATCGAGGATCGCGGCAGCCAGATCACCTTTTCCGCCTTGGGGCAGGAAGCGCCACTGGAGCCGAAGAAGAACTGGGATCCCGACCTTGCCAAACGCAAGGCGTTGCAGACCAGGCTGGAGGAGGCGCTGCCCGATCTATCGGTGCGGATCGGCGGATCGACCTCGCTCGACATCACCCGCAAGGGCGTGGACAAGGCCTATGCGATCGAGCGGCTGGTCGAGGAGAGCGGCGTTCCGCGCGAGGCGATCCTGTTCATGGGCGATGCCATCTATCCCGGCGGCAACGACGATCCGGTCCGCGCGAGCGGCATCGACAGCATCCGCGTGCGGGATCCGGCCGAGACGGCGAGTGTGATCCGCGCGCTCGTCGCCTGGGCGTGCTGACGGACCGCCCCGTCCGCGTCACATCATGCGGGTGCGCAGGTTGGCCATCAGCACTAGCGTGCCCCCCGCCATCAAGGCGATGATGAGCGCGGAGAACAGCAGCAACAGCAGATCGTCCCGCGCGGAGCCTTTCAGGCGGACGTGAAGAAAGCAGCGGAACTGCACCATCGCCTGCGCCAGCCCGAGCATCAGGACGACGGCGAAGGTGCGTGCGCCGAACAGCGCGGGGCGATGCACCGCGAAAAAGGCCGCCCCGGTCAGCAGCGCGGCCAGCAAGAGGCCGGTGACATAGGTCCGCGTCTCGCGCGCGCGATCGCTCATGGCGCGAGGCCTTGCAGATAGACGATAGAGAAGATCGCGATCCAGACGATATCGAGGAAGTGCAAGAACAGGCCGAGCCGCAGCAGGTTCGTCTTGGTGCGGTCGTCCAGCCCGATGGTGAGCGTCTGGACCGTCATCACCCCAATCCATAGGCAGCCGGCGAGCACGTGCAGCCCATGCAGCGGCACCAGCGCGAAGAAGGCGGAGAGGAAGCCGCTGCGGTCGGGAGTGGCCCCGCGCGCGAACATTCCTGCGAAATCGTGCGCCTCCATCGCGAGGAAGGCGAGGCCGAGGAGCAACGTCGCGCTCATCCAGCCGAGCAGGACGCGCCGGCCATCGCCATATTTCAGCGCGATCGCGCCCATCCCCCACGTGAAGCTGCTGGCGAGCAGCAACCCCGTCTCGATCAGCGTGGGCCGCAACTCGTACAGATCGTGCGGGCCGGGGCCGCCGGCGGTGCCATGCAGCATCACGCCATAGGTGGCGAACAGCAGCGCGAACAGCACCGCGTCGCTCATCAGGAATATCCAGAAGCCGAACAGATCCGGCTCGGCCTCGGCATGGTGCGGCTCGTTTCGGCCGCCTAAGGTGACGCCGGGGTGGGGCGCGCGGCTCATGCCGGGGTCACGTCGGCCACGCCGCGATTGGCCGAAGTCTGTTCGATGGCGCGGGGGATGGGGGCCTGCTCCTGCCGGGCGGAGAGCCAGCGATGCTCGATCGCGGCGACGGTCTCGGCCGGAATCACGCGCGTCGTATCGCGGGCGAAGCTCCGCGCGATCAGCGCGGCCAGCGCCGTCGCCAGCCCCAGCGCCGCCAGCCACCACATATGCCAGACGAGGCCGAAGCCGCACGCGGCGCTCACCAGCCCGATCACCGGCCCCATCGCGCTGCCGCGCGGCATCTCGATCGCGTCATAATAGGCCGGCGGCGCGAAGGGGGTGGCGTGGCGTTTCGCCTCGTAGAAGGCATCGCGGCGCGCGACGACCGGCGGCACCGCGAAATTATAGGCGGGCGGGGGCGATGCGATGGACCATTCCAGCGTGCGCC
>CAJYJW010000064.1 GCA_913775025.1 uncultured Sphingomonas sp.
ACCCCCGGCAGATCGCGCGCGCTGCGGCTCCAGCCATTCAACGCAAAGCCGAATGCGCCGAGCGCGGTGAGCGATGCCTGGCCCATCTCCCCCAGCCCCATCACGCCGACGCGGCGATCGCGTGCACGGGTCGCCGGCAGGCCGCGCCAGACCTGCTCCCGCTGCTGATCGAGATAGGCGAACAGGTCGCGGTGTAGCGCCAGTACGCTCATCGCGACATATTCGGACATCGCATCAGAAAGATTGGGCTCGACCAGACGGACCACGGTGACATGATCGGGCACCTGCGACAGATCGAGCTGGTCTATGCCGGCCCCAATCGAGAAAAGCACCTCAAGATTGGGCAGGCTTTCGATCAGCCCCGGGGCCAGCGTCCATGCTGAAAGATACCGCACATCGGCCGGGTCCCGGATATCCGGCGGCATGCGGAAATCGAGGTCCGGCATTTCGGCGGCGAGCATCGTCGCCCAGCGCCGGCCGCGCTCGGCGGCGGCGGTATAGAGAAGCGCCATGGGCTGTCCTTGGTTGCGGTGATCGCGTCGATCAGTCGGCGGGGTTGGTATCGGGGGCGAGCAACTGCTCGGCAAGTTCGGTGAACCACGCGATGCCGGTCGCGATCACGCCATCGTTGAAGTCGTAGCGCGGGTTATGGAGCGCGGGCGTATCCTCCCCGCGACCTTGGCCCAGCCACAGATAGGCGCCAGGCCGCGCCTGCAGCATGAAGGCGAAATCCTCGGAGGTGAATGCCGGTTCGGGCGCCACGGCAACGTCCGTCGCGATCCTGCGCGCCGCCGCCAACGCCTCGTCCGCTGCGACCGGATCGTTGATCGTGGCGGGATAATAACGGTGATAGGCGACCTCGATCGTCGTTCCGCTGCCCAACGCCACGCCTGCGGCTATATCGCGGATCGCCTGCTCGATCATGTCCTGCACCTTTGCGTCAAAAGTGCGCACCGTGCCCATGATCTCTACCCGCGCCGGAATCACATTGTGCGCCTGGCCCCCGTGGAGTTGCGTCACCGACAGCACCGCAGACTGCGTCGCCGGCACGCGGCGCGCGATGATCGTGTTGATCTGCGTCACCAGATCGCAGGCGGCAAGCAACGCATCGGGCGTCTGGTGCGGAAGCGCGGCATGGCCGCCCCGGCCGAGCACGGCGATCTCGAAACGGTCGGCCGATGCCATGATCGGGCCGGCGCGCGTGCGAATGCTGCCGGCTGGCAGATCCGGCCAGTTATGCAATGCGAACACGCGATCGCAGGGGAAGCGTTCGAACAGGCCATCCTCAATCATCGCTCTGGCCCCTGCCTGGCCTTCCTCGGCAGGCTGGAAGATGAAGTGGATCGTGCCATCGAAGCGCCGGGTGGAGACGAGATGACGCGCGGCCCCCAGCAGCATCGCGACATGGCCATCGTGACCGCAGCCATGGAAGGTGCCGGGCGTCTTGCTGGCGTGGGCGACGCCGCTCTCCTCGTTGAACGGCAGCGCGTCCATATCGGCGCGGAGACCCAGCGAGGGGCGGTTGTCGCCGCCGTTGCGCAGCGTGCCGACGACGCCGGTTCCGCCGATCCCGGTCGTCACCTCCAGGCCCAGCCCGTCAAGTTCTTGGGCGATCAGCGCGGCCGTGCGATGCTCCGCGAACGCAAGTTCGGGGTGAGCGTGGATATCCCTGCGCAGCGCCGTCAGCGCCGGCACCAGTTCATCGATCTCCGCGAAATCGGCACGCATCGCTCATTCCATCCTGTCGTCGAAAAGCTGGTCGATCGGTGGATTGCGCAAGATCACCGCAGCCCTGATGACGATGTAGCTGAAATATTTCTCGATGCCGAAATCGCGCTCCAGGATGCTTTCGATCACCTCCTGATAGTGAGAGACGCTGCGGCAGACGAACTTGAGCAGATAATCGTAGCCACCCGAGACGAGATGCGCCTCGACGATTTCCGGCACGGTTTTGGCCTTCTGTTCGAACCGGGAAAAATCGCCGCTGCGATGGTCGGAAAGCGTCACCTCGGTGAATACGGTCAGCGTGCTGCCCAGCTTGGGCAGATTGATCGTTGCCCCGTAACCCGAGATATAGCCGTGCTTCTCCAGCCGCTTCACGCGCGACAGGCAGGGGCTGGGCGACAGACCCACGGCGTCGGCAAGATCGACATTGGTCATCCGGCCGTTTTCCTGCAGCTGGGCCAGTATCTTGAAATCCAGTCGATCCAGCTTGGGTCCGAGGCTCATCGCGTCATTCTCTTTCCGTTGCCCAACCTATACCAGTGCCCCTCTGATTTCGGGCAGGTCAAGCACGTCGTTCAGCGTTCGGGTCAGCCGGTCGATTATCTGCTCAACGTCGTCGGCCGTGGCGCTGAGCGCCGGGGCGAGGCCGATCGTGCCGTCGGCGAATGCGCGGAAAAGCAGGCCGTTGGCATATCCCGTCGCCGTCAGCCTGTCGGGAACGCCGAGCGCCCCGTCGAACCGCGCCCTCGTCTTCTTGTCGGCCACCAGCTCGATCGCGGCGAGCATACCCTTGTGGCGCACGTCGCCTACCAACGGATGATCCCGCAGCGCCTCCAGCCGCTCGGCGAAACGCGGATAGCGCGCCTGCCCATTGGCCAGGATTCCGCCCTCCTGATAGAGCCGCATCACCTCGAGCCCTACGGCGGCGCTCACCGGATGGCCCGAATAGGTCAGGCCGTGACCGATTGGCAGATGATTGTCGGGCCCGTCGGCGATGCCCGCGTAGATTTCCTCGCGCATCAACACCGCACCCATCGGCGCGTATCCCGCGGTGAGCCCCTTGGCGACGGTCATCAGGTCGGGCGTGACGCCCTCATGCTCGCAGGCGAACAGCGGGCCTGTTCGGCCAAAGCCGGTGATGACCTCGTCGGCAACGAGCAGAATGCCGAGTTCGTCGCAGGTCTCGCGCATCGCCTTCAACCAGCCGACCGGCGGCACGATCACCCCGCCCGAACCCTGCACCGGCTCGGCGAAAAAGGCGGCGACATTCTCCGCGCCAAGCTCTTCCACTTTGGCGCGCAGTCGCTGAACCGAGGCGGAGACCAGCGCATCGCCCGACAACCCGTCGGGATCGCGATAGGCGTAAGGTGCCGGAATATGGTGTTGCCACTTCAACGGCAGATCGAACTGGCGGTGGAAAGCGGGTAGTCCGGTCAACCCCGCGGAGGTGGATGAGGAGCCGTGATAGCCCTTGTCCAGCGCGATCATCTGCTTCTTCTGCGGCTCGCCCCTGGCGTTCCAGTAGTGCGTGATGAAACGTATCGCGGAATCCACCGCGTCCGATCCGCCGAGGGTGAAGAAGACGCGGTTCAGGCCCGGCGGAGACAATGTGGCGAGCTGGTCGGCCAGCAGGATCGTCGGCTCGCTGGCGAAGCCAAAATAACCGGTCGCGTAAGGCAGCTTGCGCATCTGCGCCGCCGCCGCCTCGACGACCGAGTCCTGGCCGTAACCGATGTTGACGCACCATAGCCCGGCGAAGGCGTCCAGCAGGCGGTTGCCTTCGCTATCGGTGAGGTAGAGTCCCTTGCCCGTTTCCCAAATGGTGGCACCCTTGCGCTCATGCGCACGATAGGCGCTGACGGGGTGGATCAGGTGGGCGCGGTCCAGCTCGATCAGCGAGTTATTCTTCATGGCGCTGCCTTATTCAATGTCCCGCCGACAATAGCCGGCGGACCACGCAGGCGACGACGGAAAGGAAACCCCGGCGGCTATGCCCTGCCGAAAATGTCCGGGCCGCAGCAGGATATGCCGCGGACCGGGCTCAGCCGATTTCCGCCGCGATCGCCTTGCCGCAGCTCAGCGTATCGGCCTGCCCCCTCAGGTCGCGGGTGCGGCCCGCAGGCGTCGCAAGCACGCGCTCGATCGCGCCGACGATGGCGTCGGCTGCCTCCTTTTCTCCCAGATGCTCCAGCATCATCGCCGCAGTCCAGATCTGGCCAACGGGATTGGCGATCCCCTGCCCGGCGATATCCGGCGCGGATCCGTGGACCGGCTCGAAGGTGGAGGGCACCGAACGATCGGGATTGATATTGCCGCATGGCGCTACGCCGATCGTGCCGGTGCAGGCGGGGCCCAGATCGGAGAGAATGTCGCCGAACAAATTGGAGGCGACCACGACGTCGAACCTGTCCGGGTTCATCACGAACTGGGCGGTCAGAATGTCGATGTGATACTTGTCGGTGCGGACATCGGGATAGTCCTTAGCCATCTCGGCGACGCGGCCGTCCCACCACGGCATGGTGATCGCGATGCCGTTCGATTTCGTGGCCGACGTCAGATGCTTCTTCGGCCGGCTCTGCGCCAGATCATAGGCGTAACGCAGGATGCGGTCGGTGCCGTGCCGCGTCATCACCGTTTCCTGCAACACGATTTCGCGGTCGGTGCCGGGAAACTGAATGCCGCCGATCGCGGAATATTCGCCCTCGGTATTCTCACGAACGATCATCATGTCGATGTCGCCGGGCTCGCGGCCGGCAAGCGGGCATGGCACGCCGGGCATCAGCCGCGCCGGGCGCAAATTGACGTATTGATCATATTCGCGGCGAAACTGGATCAGTGATCCCCATAGCGAGATGTGATCGGGCACCGTATCGGGCCAGCCCACCGCGCCGAAAAAGATCGCATCGACATCGCCGATCCGCGCCTTCCAATCCTCTGGCATCATCATGCCGTGGCGGGCGTAATAATCGCAACTGGCGAAATCGTGCCACTGCTGCTCCACGGTGATGCCGAAGCGCGCCGCCGCCGCCTCAAGCGTCCGCACGCCTTCCGGCACGACCTCGTTGCCGATTCCGTCACCCGGGATCACCGCGATTCTATACGCCCGTCCATCGGCCATCCTGCTCTCCCTACCCGCACCAATCATTGGCCTAGCGGTCCAGCTTCAGCCCGCCCCAGTGGAATGCCTTGGTTTCGAGATATTCCTCGATCCCCTCCTGTCCGCCCTCCCGCCCGAGGCCGGACTGCTTGATGCCGCCGAACGGCGCCATTTCCATCGCGATCGTGCCGGTGTTCAGCGCGACCATGCCGAATTCCAGCCGTTCCGCCACACGCCACGCGCGGTGGAGGTCGTCGGTGTAGAAATAGCTGGCGAGGCCGAACGGCGTGGCGTTGGCGATCTCGATCGCCTCGGCCTCATGGGTGAAGCGGAAGATCGGCGCCACCGGGCCGAACGTCTCCTCGCTCGCCAGCCGCATCGCGGTGGTGGCGCCGGTCAGCACCACCGGCGTCACGAAACGGGTCGCATCGCCATAGCCCCCGGCGGTCGCTGCGGTCACCGCGCCATGCGAAAGCGCATCGTCGACGTGCGCCATAACCTTCGCCGTGGCGGCGGCGTTGATGAGCGGACCGATCGTGACGCCTTGGTCACGGCCGTCCCCTATCTTCATCGCGCGCACCGCCTCGCCAAGCTTCGCCACGAAGCGATCGTGGATGCCGTCCTGCACGAGGATGCGGTTGGCGCAGACGCATGTCTGGCCGGCGTTCCGGAACTTGCTCGCGATGGCGCCGGCAACGGCGGTGTCGACATCGGCGTCGTCGAACACCAAGAACGGCGCATTGCCGCCCAGCTCGAGGCTCAATCGCTTTATGGTGTCGGCGGACTGCCGCATGAGAAGCGAGCCGACCCGGGTCGATCCGGTGAAGCTGAGCTTGCGGACGACCGGGCTCGCCGTCAGCGTCGCCCCGATCGCCTCGGGCATGCCGGTGACGATGTTGATTACGCCGGCGGGTATTCCGGCCTGCTCCGCCAGCCAGACGAGCGCGAGCGCGCTGTACGGCGTCAGATCAGACGGCTTGACGACAACCGTGCAGCCCGCCGCGATCGCCGGCGCGCACTTGCGGGTGATCATCGCCGCCGGGAAATTCCACGGCGTGATCGCCGCGCAGACCCCGATCGGTTCCTTCATCGCCAGAATACGGCGGTCGGGGGTGGGTGCGGGAATATCGTGCCCGCGCACCCGACGCGCTTCCTCGGCGAACCACTTCACGAAGGTCGCGGCATAGCGAATCTCGCCCTCGGCCTCCGCCAGCGGCTTGCCCTGCTCGGCGGTCATGATCGTCGCCAGATCCTTGACATGGGTCAGGATAAGGCTGTGCCAGCGTTCGACCAGCTCGGCACGTTCGCCCGCCGTCCGACGCCGCCAGGGCTCGAGCGCCTTCTCCGCCGCGCGGATCGCGTCCTCGGTATCCGCGGCGGTCGCGTCCGGCACGCGGCCGATGCGCGCGCCCGTCGCGGGATCGGTCACATCGATCGTGGCGCCGTTGCCGGCATCACGCCATACGCCATCGATAAGCATCCGTTCGATGAAGAGTTTTGGCTCGGCGAGGGTGAGCGTGCGGTCCATCAGCCGAATGCCTGGCTCAGGATGGCGAAACTGCGGCCTTCGCCCACGGGCGCCGGCAATGTTCCTCCACGCACCATCGTCACAACACTTTCGTTCTTTTCCATGCCAAGTTCCTCAAGCCACGGCGAAAGGCCGCATTCGGCCGGTATATCCAGTCGGGTGAACTCGCCCGCGCGCGATCCCAGCCAGTGTGAGATCAGCGCCTTGGCCTCGACAATCGTCGGCGCGATCACCGGGCCGACCACATAGCCGAGGCCGAAGCGCCGAAAGAAAGCGACGCCCACCAGATCGCCGTCGCGATCGAGGCCCACCATCGAGGCGCTCTCGATCAGCGCGGTCATCGTCGCGTCGCGCTTCAGGCCCGTCGCATTCTCCACCAGCGCCAGCACGCGTGAATGCTCGCGCTGACCGATCGGGCGCAACCGCTCGCCCGGCTCGAGCGCCGCCACCGGAACCTGGAATGCAGCGCCCTGATGCTGGACGATTTCGGACATGCTTCGAAAGCCGAAGCTGCGATAGAGCGACACCGCCGGCAGCGTTGCGTTCAGCACCAGAGTGCCCCCGCCCACGCATTCCAGCGCGGCGTCGAACACCAGCTTGCCGATGCCACCGCGCCGATAGGCGGAGGACACGATCACCAGCCCCATCGTGAAGACACGTTCGCCAGCGGGAAACCACATGGTCGTCGCGATAATCTCGCCACCGATCTCGGCGACGATGCCTGCGCCTGCCGCCAGCATCGCCTGCAGATCGTCCAGCCGGTGCGGCCAGCGCTCAGCCTTGGAAAGCTGATGCGCGGCTGGCAGATCGGCCGCAGTCATGCCGCGCAGGCTGAGGCGATTGTCGGGCGCGGTGGCCACCTTGGCTCTTCCTTCCATGCGATACAGGCATCAAGCCGCACGCCAACTGCGGCAATCGGGGGCAAGTGATACGCACCGGCCGCCGCAACGGTGCCTAATAACGACGGGCGCTATAGCCGAAGCGCCCGAACTCGCCGGATATTCGCAATAATCTGCCGCGGCATGGCGCTTGATCCGCCCGGATCAGATGATGCCGGCCCTACCGCCGCCACGCGCAGGCGTTTGCGTTCGCTCTGATCCAACTGGATCCGGATGCCGTATCAGTAGCGGCGGCCTTCCGCGAGGGCAAAACAAAGCCCTCCAGGTTCAAGAGCTACCTAAACCCAGAGGGCCTTTTCCCCCGATACCGATTACGCTGCCTTTCGGTAGATCACCCAGATCTTCGCGACGTCCTCCTCGGACAGCCAGAAGGAACGCGCGCCCGGCAGCACCACGAAAAGATCGTCCTGCCGGAAGGTATGCTCGGCGCCGCTGCCGTCGCCGAAGGTTACGGATCCCTTCAGCAGGTGCATCAGTTCCGCATGGGCATAATCGATCGGCTCGCGATGATAGGCTGTGGAATCCCATACCCCCGCCGAGAACTCGCCGCTTGCCGACTTGTAATCGGTATGGCTGCGGCAGGACGGCGTTGCCGAGCGCAACAGCGCTGCGGCCGGCGGATTCGACGGCGCGAGGTCGGCATCCAGATCGATCGCCACGGGCGCATCCGCCCCGGCGCGCCCCGTATCGCACGACATCACGATTGCCTGCGTTCCGGGTGCGGCGCGCCATGCGAAGCCGAGCCCCTTGGGCAGCATCGCGCCGCGGTTCGCCGAAAGCGTGAAAGGCACAGATTCGTCGAGGCTCAATTCACCGGACAGCAGGAAGATGAATTCGTCCGCCGGCAGCGCGTCGACCTTGCCTTCACCGGCCAGGGTCAATTCCGCGATCTCAACCGGGCCGTCTGGCGTATCCGCCACTCGCCGCGCGGCGAACCAAGCGTCGCCGCCCTCGCCGCCCGGCGTACCCTGCGACGGATCGGCGGCGAAGGCGCGCAGATCGATGACGTGGCCCAGGCCCGTGTTGGACGGCCGCGCAAGGTCAGCCGCGGCGCTCACAGGCCTGGGCCACGTCATCGATCTGCGCGCCTTCGCCGCCGATCCGTCGCAGGGTACAGATCGGAAGAGCGTCGTGTAGGGAAAGAGTGTAGTTACATGGG
>CAJYJW010000065.1 GCA_913775025.1 uncultured Sphingomonas sp.
GGGGCCATCGGGCGGCGGTTTCCGGGGATCCGATCCGTGATCGGCGTGCAGCGCGCGGAGAGCGGCGAGACTGTGGCGGAGGGGGAGGCGCCGCCGCCGTCGTCGCTCGCGGCCATCGTCGATGCGGTCAGGACGCTTGGGTCGCCAAGCTGAACGTTCTAGCTATCGGGGTGGGCGGGGCAGGATGATCGCCCCCGTCGTTAGCGAGGCGGCTGCGGACCCTACCGCGATCCCACCGCGACGCCGTGCTCAGAAGGGGCGGCCGGGCGGGCCGGAAAGATCCAGCGGTCTGGCCCGGATCCATTTCGATACGATCAGCTTTTGACCGGACACCACGGGCAGGCCGGCATGGCGCGAAGAGGGGTCCGGCCTCCCGTCTGCCATCATATTGCCAAAGCTGACGGCATCGCCGAGGCCGCCCCGCACCCTCAGGCCCGACGACAGGAAAAGCGTTTCGCCACCGCGATAGTCGGTGTTGAGATAGATCAGGAAGGTCGTGGCACGCGGATTGTCCGTGCCGGTAAGCGCGTCGATATGCGGCTTATATTCCTCGCCGGGCCGATAACGCAGAATCTGCGCTGGCTCCCCCTGCTCGGGCGCGGTCGCCGTCGCCTTCGCGATCCGGCGGTTGATCGCATGGATGAAGGGCGTCTCCAGAACGAAAGGGAAGGCGGCGGCGTGCGATGTCCGCACCGGATCACGCATCGGCTGGCCGGAGCGGGGATCGACGACCATCGACGGCTGTAGGTACGGGGCCGCCGCATCGATCAGGAGGCGGCATTCCTCCGGCGTAAGAAAAGCCGGATAAGCGGTGACGTTCGGCGCCGTGCCGATCGGGACGCTGGCGGCCGCGTCACTCGCGTCCCCGTTGGCGTCAAGCCTCATCGCGTCGATCGACGCCAGTTCGCGCGCGGCATAGAGATCGCTTCGGGCGCGGCGCGTCAGGTGAGCGATGGCCGCCGGCCAATCCCGCTCGCTGCCGGCACCGTTCGCCAGCATCGCGATGTAGACTGGCTCCGCATCCGCACGGCCGTGATCGGCGGCACGGCCGAACAGACGCCGGGCTTCGCCAAGATCGCGGCGAATGAGATCGCCGGAGAGGCGCCATGTCGCCAGGGTGAAAAGGGCGTCCGCGTCGGTGCCGCTGCCGGTCAGTAGGGCGAAGGCTTCGCCGATGCGCCCGGCGGCGGCAAGCGCTTCGGCCTGTTCCGAGGGTGTCCGTGGTCTGGTCGTCAAAACCCGTCTTTCAAGATGGCCGTCGAAACGGGCGTCCGCATCACGACCTAAACCGCGACGAGCGCCCGATCCATAGGAAGCGCAAGCCACGAGCGAGGCGATAGCCGATCGACGGACCGATCGCGGTGGTATCAAGACCGGCGATTCGGCCCCCGCTGCAGGGCGTCGCGTACGGACCGGTCGCTTCCCTTATATACGACGGGATATAGCCTTGCTAGAGCGCGTGCGAAGCAATGGGGCGCAACATGGGGGCATCGATGGTCAGGTCATTCGCGTTCGCGCTATCGGCGGCGGCGATAATTTCTCCTCTCACCCCCGCGAATGCCGAAGCGGCGGGCGCAGCGGAGACGGCGGAGGCAAGCGCGCCATATGACGGAGGTTTGCCCGACGTCATCGTCACCGCGCGTCGCCGGGCCGAGGACGTCCAGAGCGTGCCGGCGGCGATCTCGGTGGTGGGCGGCGATCTGCTGGACCAAAGCTATACGGTCAACACGCAGGCGCTGACCACGCTGATCCCCAGTCTGAACTACAGCTCGGCGAACCCCCGCAATACCGCCTTCACCATACGCGGCCTCGGATCGAGCGTCGTCGCGGTCAGCCAGGCGAACGACGGGCTGGAGCCGGGCGTCGGCTTCTATGTCGATCAGGTGTATCATGCGCGTCCCGCCACGGCGGCGTTCGATTTCGCCGACATCGATCAGGTGGAGGAATTGCGCGGGCCGCAGGGCACGTTGTTCGGCAAGAACACCACCGCCGGCGCGCTGAACATCACGACGCGGGCACCGACCTTCACGCGGGAAGGGTTCGCCGAATTCTCCTATGGGGAGCGGAACTTCGTTCAGGCGAAGGGTTGGGTATCAGGCCCGATCACCGATACGATCGCCTTCCGCCTCTCCGGCGTATCCACCCGCCGGGATGGCGTGCTGGACAATGTGCGCACCGGCCGCGCCGCCAACACGCTGGGGACGCAGGCGGTGCGCGGCCAGCTTCTGTTCGTGCCTGATGATCGGTTCCGGCTGCGCCTGATCGCCGACTTCACCAATTTCCAGGCCTATTGCTGCACGCAGGTCTATCTGCGCACCGGCACCAGCCTACGCGCGCCCAATCGCCAGTTCGGCGGGCCGAACGGCCTTGCGGCCCAATTCGGCTATGCGCCCCCCAGCACCGATCCCTATGATCGCAAGACCGATATCGACGGGCCGCTGGGCGTCGATACCAACGAAGGCGGGATCAGCGCGATCGCCGACTGGACGACCGGCATCGGCACGCTCACCTCGGTCAGCGCGTGGCGCTTCTGGAACTGGGATGCGGAGAACGACCGGGACTATACGGGCATTCCGATCCAGATTTCCCAGCATATCCCCTCGCGGCAGGATCAATATAGCCAGGAATTGCGGCTCGCCTCGAACGGGAGCGGGCCGGTCTCTTATGTGGCCGGGCTATACGCCTTCCGCCAGAAGATCGTCGGGCGGCCGATCAGCATCTACGGCCCGGCGGCGGCGCGCTATCTGATCGGCACGACCACCGGCGCGGTCAATACGCCGGTCCCGGCCAATCTGCTCGACGGGTACGGGCAGGACGGCCGCACGAACTTCGAAACGAACAGCTATGCCGCTTTCGGCGAGGTCAACTGGCGCATCCTGCCCGCCGTCACGCTGACGGGCGGGCTGCGCTACACGCATGAGGATAAGGAGGGCACATACGATACCACCGTCTCGGGCGGGCCGACGGTCACTAACACGGCGCTAATCAACGCCCGTCTCGGCGTGCTGCGCCCGCAGAGTTACGCGGCGCGTGATCGCGATGGGAGCTTCTCCGGCCGCGGCAACATCGCCTGGGCGTTGAGCGACGCCGTGCTCGCCTACGCCAGCTACGCGCGCGGCTTCAAGTCGGGCGGGATAAACATGTCGGGCCTGCCGCTCGACAACAACAACCGGCCCGTGCTGGCGACCGCCGTCGTGCGGCCCGAGCGGAACGAGACGTGGGAGATCGGCCTAAAAAACAGGTTGTTCGGCAACCGCCTGATCCTGAACGTCGATGGCTTCTACACGAAGGTGCGCAACTTCCAGGCGACGGTCGTCGAAAATTCACTGACGCAGACGGTGCAGCTGCGTGGCTATCTGTCCAACATCCCCGAGGTTACGGTGACGGGGATCGAGGCGGATGCGACCGCGCTGATCCTGCCGGGGCTCACCGCGCGCGCGGGCCTCGCCTATTCGGACGGGACATACAGCGACTATCCCGCCGGGCCTTGCGCGCTCGAGGTGCAGACCGCCGCCACGACGCAATGCAGCCTGACCGGGCGGCGGCTCGCCTCGCTGCCTCGCCTGGCGATCACGGCCGGGGTCGATTACGTCCGGCCGGTCGGGGCGGGGGAGGTGTTCCTGCATATCGATACGGCATCGCGGACAGGCTTCAACGGCGACCCGAGCCTGTCCCGCTTCACCTATATTCGCGGATATAATCTCACCAACGCGAACCTCGGCTATCGTTTCGCCAGCGGGGTGGAGCTGATCGTTTTCGCCCGCAATCTTTTCGATGCCGACTATATCCAGAACGTGACGATACAGGCGGGCAATTCAGGGCTGATCGTGGGTACGCCCAGTGATCCGCGTACGATCGGCGGCACCCTCCGCTTTCGCTTTCGCGCGTAAGGTAGCATCGCCGGCCTATCTCGACCGTGGGAGGATGAGCACGATGAGGTCTGGCCCGCGACTCTCGATCCTCTCCGCTGAACGGTCAGAAGATGTCTGCCATGCATGGTGTGGGGAGGAGGATCGATCTGCGCCCTAGCGCGCAGCGATGATAAGCGTCGGCCGCATCGTCAGCGCGCCGCCGTAACACCTCAGAATATCGCGAGCCCAATTTTCATTGTTGCGGTTCGCGATGACCGTGCGTGACGAAAAGTCGCTGCGCCCTGGTTGAAACCTACTACGGCGTGAGAAAGATTTTGACACGAAAATCAATGCCGTGCGTTCCGCATGAGAAGTGGAGACGCGATTGAAGACACCTCATTCTGCCGAACGTCAGCCCATCCTGGAGAATGGCCGCGTGCGGAAGATGGCACGTTCGGCGCATGCCTATGTCCGTGGGAACACCGCGAAATTCTACGAATGGCTGGAAGCTTCGCCGGCCGCCGCGCGCGTGCCGCAAGGGCCGGCGATATGGATCTGCGGGGACTGCCATCTCGGCAATCTGGGGCCGCTGGCCAATGGCGAGGGCCATGTAGAGGTGCAGATCCGCGATCTCGATCAGGCTGTCATCGGCAATCCGGCGCATGATCTCATCCGGCTAGGCCTCTCTCTCGCCACCGCCGCGCGCGGGTCCGATCTGCCCGGAGTTACGACCGCCCGCATGGTGGAGGCGATGGTCGAGGGCTATGCAGCCGCGATGCGCGATCCGGTGGAAGGGGATGGCGGGCCGGAGCCGGAGGCGGTCCGTAGCGTCCGGCGCAAGGCACTTGGCCGGCGCTGGCGTCATCTGGCGAAGGAGCGGCTGGACGCGATCGAGCCGACGATCCCGCTCGGCCGCAAATTCTGGGCGCTCGATCCGGAAGAGCGGGCCGGGCTGAAGGCCGTATTCGACGATCCGGCCATCGCGGATCGCATTCTTGCTTTCGAAGGCAAGCATGGCGGTCGCACGATCCGCATGGTCGATGCGGCCTATTGGATGAAGGGGTGCAGTTCGCTCGGCCTCCATCGTTATGCCGTGCTGCTCGGGCTCAAAAGCGCGCGCGGCCGTTCCAGCTATGCGTTGGTCGATCTCAAGGAAGCGGTGGACCCGATCGCACCCGCCTCGCCCGATGCCGTCATGCCGGCGGACAATGCGGAGCGCGTCGTCGCGGCGGCCCGTGCGTTGTCGCCCCATCTCGGCAAACGCACGATCCCGGTCCGCATGGGGGGGCGATCCTTCTTCATTCGCGAGCTGGCGCCGCAGGATCTGAAACTGGAGATAGAACAGTTCAGCAAGGGGGAGGCGGTGCGGGCGGCCCGCTACCTCGCCTTCGTGGTCGGTAAGGCGCATGCGCGGCAGATGGACGATGACACGCGTCATGCCTGGAGCGACAGGCTGGACGCGGATCGGCGGGGCGCGATCGATGCGCCGGGTTGGCTTTGGGAAAGCGTCGTCTCGCTGGCCGGCGCGCACGAGGCGGGATATCTCGAGCATTGCCGTCGCTATGCGCTGGCGGCGTGACGGGCGGGTGGTGGCCTCTGAGGGATTCGAACCCCCGACGCCCACATTAGGAATGTGGCGCTCTATCCTGCTGAGCTAAGAGGCCGCACCGCACCGCATCGCCGCAATAGCTTTTGCCGGCCGGCTTGTCGATTGCGGAGCGATGCCGTCCCATCGGCCGAACGACTTTGATGGACCATGCGCCGCCATAGCGACTATGGCCACCGAATGGAGATGGAAAACAGGCGGATACGGCAGGCCGGGGCATTGGCGTTGCTGCTGGCGACGCCGGGCGTCGCGCAATCGGAATCGGCCGCATCGACGACCGAGGATATCGTCGTCCTCGGCCGAAGCCTGCCGCTGCCGCCCGGCACGCCTGCCTATGGCGCGGTCGTGATCGGGCGGGACCGGCTGACCAGCAGCCCGTCCGGCCGGATCGAGGGGGTGCTGGCCGATGTCGCGGGCTTTCAGCAGTTTCGCCGCTCCGACAGCCGCTCGGCCAATCCCTCCGCGCAAGGGGCGACGCTGCGCGCGCTGGGCGGCAACGCGTCGAGCCGCACGCTGGTGCTGCTGGATGGCGTGCCGGTGGCGGATCCCTTCTTCGGCTATATTCCGTTCTCCGCACTGGTGCCCGATCGCCTCTCGCTGGTACGGATAACGCGGGGCGGCGGCAGCGGCGCATTCGGCGCGGGCGCGGTCGCCGGCACGATCGAACTGGCGAGCGCCGGGCGGGACGAGTTGCCCGCCGTCGCCGCCAGCGCCTTCTACGGCAGCCGCTCAGCCAGCGAGATCGCCGCCACCGTCTCGCCGGATCTCGGGGCAGGCTACGCCACCCTGTCCGGCCGGTGGGATCGCGGCGACGGGTTCGACACCACGCCGCGCGCCCAACGCACGCCTTTCACCGCGCGTGCCGCCTACGAAAGCTGGTCCGCCAATCTGCGTGGCGTGGCGCCGGTCTCGGGCGATGCGGAGATACAGGCGCGCGCCACGCTGTTCCACGATGATCGCACGCTGCGCTTTCGCGGCGCCGATTCGGTCAGCGAGGGGCAGGACGCCAGCCTCCGCCTCATCGCGCGCGGGGCGTGGAAGGTGGATGCGCTCGCCTATCTGCAGGCGCGCAATTTCGCCAATGTGGTGATCAGCGCCGCGACCGGCCGCCGCACGCTCGATCAGCGCAATACCCCCTCGATCGGCCTTGGCGGCAAGCTGGAGGTGCGCCCGCCGGTGGGCGAGGCGCATGTGCTGCGGATCGGCGGCGATGTCCGTCGCGCCTCCGGCACGCTCTACGAAGATGCCTATAACGCGACGACCGGCGCGGCCACGGCGCGCCGCAAGGCCGGTGGCGCGCAGACCACCGCCGGCCTGTTCATCGAGGACGACTGGACGCTCGGACGCCTCGTGCTGACGGGCGGTGCGCGGGCCGATCGCTGGACCATCACCGATGGAACATTCCAGACGGCAGGCGCGACCGGCCCCGCCACGCTCACCCGCTATCCGAATCGATCCGGCTGGGAGGCGACCGGGCGGGCGGGCGCGCTTTTCCGGGTGACGGACGCGATCGCCCTGCGCGCCGCCGCCTACACCGGCTTTCGCTTGCCGACTCCGAACGAACTGTACCGCCCCTTCGTGGTGTTTCCGATCACCACCGCCGCCAATGCCTTGCTCGATCCGGAGCGCCTGCGCGGCGTGGAGGCGGGGGCCGACGTAACGCTGGGCGGGATCAGGCTGGGCGCGACCCTGTTCGACAACCGCCTGCGCGATGCGATCGCCAACGTGACGACAGGCCCGAACATGCGCCAGCGCCGCAACGTGAACGCCATCGTCGCACGCGGTGTCGAACTCACCGCCGCCGCGAGCCTAGGCGAGGTGTCGCTCGACGCCTCCTACGCTTATTCCCATGCGCGGGTAAAAGCGCCGGGGCAGGCGTTCGATGGCTTGCGCCCGTCGCAGACGCCAGCGCACAGCGCCAGCGCGACGCTCGGCTGGGCGCGGGCGGCGGGGCCGGCGGTGTCGATGACGGTCCGCTACGTCTCCCGCCAGTATGAGGACGATCTGCAAGTCGATGCGCTGCGCCCCGCGCTGACTGTGGACGGCGTGGCGAGCGTGCCGCTGTTTCGTTCGCTGCGCCTGGTCGGCCGGGTGGAAAATCTGTTCGATGAAACGGTGGTGACGCGCAACGCGGGCGGATCGATCGATCTCGGCACGCCCCGCACCTTGTGGATCGGCCTGCGCCTGACCGGTTGAGGGCCGCCCAGGCGGGCGGCCCCATGCACTTTAGAAGCGGTAGGAGACGCTACCCATCACGTTGCGCGGCGCGCCGACGAAGGTATCGCCGCGACTGAGCACGGAGGCATAGAATTTGTTGCCCAGCAGGTTGGTGGCGTTCACCGCGAAACGCCAGTCGCGCCAGTTCACCTCCACCAGCGCGTCCACCAGCGTATTCGCGCCCGTCACCAGCGTCCACGCCGGGCCGACCGAGCGGCGCTTGCCGGTGTAGCGTACACCGCCGCCCAGCCGCAGCGTAGCCTCGTTGGCGAGCGGGAGCGTCTTCGTCGTCCAGACGGAGGCGTTGTGGCGCGGCAGGAAGTCGAAGTAGGTGTCGTCGGGCGATGTGACCTTGTTGTAGCTGTAGTTCACCAGTACCTCATAGTCGTTCGCCAGCGTGCGGCTCGCCTCGAACTCGACGCCCCGGCTTTTCAGCTTGCCCGCCTGTACCGTCACACCGAGCGGGCCGGCGATCGGGCGGTTGCTGTCCTGGATGTCGAAGCCGGTGACGGTGACGAGCGTCTGGAGATCGGGCTGCCATTTTGCGCCCGCCTCATATTGCCGGCCCGTCTGCGGCCGCAGCCCCGCGCCCGCCAGTGGCTGGAACGATTCGGTGTAGCTGAAGAAGGGGGAGATGTTCGCGCCAATCTCCCCGATGATGCCGGCGCGGAAGGTCGTCGCCTTGTCGATCTTGCGGGTGCCGCCGACATTGTCGTTCGACCGCACCCGGTCCCGCCGTGCGCCGAGCACGACCGAGACGCGATCGAAGAAGCGGATCTGGTCCTGCACGTACAGGCCAAGCTGCCGCTGCGAATTGCTGGTGGCGTAGCTCGATCCGGGGGAGAAGTTGGGGTCGGCGGCCGTGGGTATTCCGCCGCCGTAATCGGAAAGCGCCGCGTAATCGATATTATAGATGTCGATCGTCTCGAAGCCGTAGGCCCCCGCCTTGCGGACCCTATTCCAGCTAAAGTCCACGCCCGCCAGCAACATATGTTCCACCGATGCGCCGGTGTTGAACTTGAATTGCACATTGTTGTCGGTGGTGAAGACGTTCAGCCGCGCGATGCTGCCATCCGCGTAGAGGCCGATCCGGCGGCGCGCGGCGTCTAGATACGGATTGGTCGGGATGCTGTAGCTGTCGGGGTAATGGGTGAGGTAGGTGAGGTCGCTATCGATATAGCGCGCCTTCAGGTTTACCTTCACGGTCTCGCCGAACCGCTGCGTAATGCCGCCGCCACCCTGCAGGGTGCGCCCGTCGTAGCGGTCCCACCCCGGCTTGCCGATGAACAGGAAGCGATCGAGTTTAGGATTGGTCCCGTTGGGTTCCACCGTTCCGACCACCGGGAGGAATTGCGAGGTCGAGCCGCTGTCATCCTCCTGATAGAGGCCGAGCAGGGTGACATCGGTATCCGGCGTCGGCTGCCAGCGGAGCGAGGGCGCGAACATCACGCGATCATCGGGCACGTGATCCACATAGGTGTCGGCATCGCGCGCGCGACCGACCGCGCGGACGGCCAGCGTATCCGACAAGGCGAGGTTGATGTCGCCGAGCAGTTCCTTGCGGTCGTAGCTGCCGTATACCGCCGTCAGTTCGCCCCGCGTCTCGAAATCGGGCGTCTTGGAGACGAGATTGACGAGGCCGCCGATCGATCCCTGCCCGAACAGCACCGATGCCGGACCGCGCACCACCTCCACGCGGGAAAAGTTGTACGGGTCGGAGGCGATGCTGGCGTAGAAGCTGAAGATGTCCCGCATCCCGTCGCGGAACTGAAGTGCATCGATCCCGCGAATGACGAAACTGTCGACACGGGTATCGCGACCGTAGGCGTTTGCCGTGATGCCGGCGGCATAGCGCACCGTATCGCTGATATTGATCGCACCCTGCGACAGAAACTGCTCGGAGGTGATGACGGTGATCGGCTGGGGCGTCTGAATCAGCGGCGTATCCGTCTTGGTGCCGGCGAAATTATCGATCCGGTCGCCGGTGACGATGATCGTATCGTCGGCGGGCGCGGCCTCCATGGCCGCATCGGCGGCCCACGCCACCTGCGGTGTGATTAGGCCTGCCAGGCCGGCGAGCGCGATGATCCTCAAGAGTGCCCCCTGTGATTTTTTATGATGCGGCGGCCCCTAACGGTATTTGAGATGGATTCGCAATAGCGAATATGGCAACGGGGTTTATGTGATCAGGCGTGGTGCCTGGCGGGATGGACGTGAGGGCGATGGGCCGGACATCGGGCAAATGGATTCGCATCTTCTTCGCCGGGCCAGGCGCGATCGTCGTGGCGCTGGTGGTGATGGCGGGGATGACGCGCTGGGTGCCGGGCGGGGCGGCGGGGATCGATAATCTGGCCTTGCCACTGGTGCTGGCGCCGTTGATCTGGGCCGCCTTGTTCTTTCATGCCTGTCTCGATCGCCGGCTCGGCCGGGTCGTGCTGGTGGCGCTGGGCCTGCTGGTGGTGCATGGCGCGCTCGTCGGCTGGGGCTTCCTCGGCGCATCCCGCCACGCCGTCGGCGGTGCGGCATGATCCGGCTGCCCAAGGACGAGACCAAGCTGATGGTCGCGGTGCACGGCTGGTCCGGCATCGTGCTCGGCCTGCTGCTCTACGCGGTCGTCCTCACCGGCACGGCGGCGGTTTTCGCGCACGAGATCGGCGCGTGGTCCGCCGGCCATGTCGAGACGCGATCCGCCTTTGCGCGGCCGCTGGACGGCATCATTCGCCGCCTCTCCGCCGCCACCCCGGCGCGGTATCGCGAGGCGGTCAACCTGTTCGAGATCGGCGACCATCGCCTCGGCGTCTATTTCCATCGCGACGAGATGGACGGCGGCAAGCCGATCGATCGCGGTATCTATTATCAGCTCGACGGGGCGGGGCGCGTGGCGAAGGCGGTGCGCGGCACCGGCGAGGAGGTGTTCGGCCCGCGCAACGACGATGCCCTGTCGAGCTTTCTCGTGGATACGCATGTGCGGTTGCATGTGCCGAACCCGTGGGGGTTGCTGCTCACCGGCATCCTCGGGCTGGCGATGCTGGTCGCGGCGATCTCCGGCGTGTTGATCCATCGGCATCTGTTCAAGGATATCTTCACCCTCAGGCGCAACGCCAATCCGGTGCTGGCCGAGCGGGACCGGCATAGCGTGGCGGGTAGCTGGAGCCTGCCGTTCGCCTTCGTGCTGGCCTTCACCGGCAGCTTCTTCTCCTTCTTCGGCACGGTGGGCATGCCGGTGCTGGCGATGGCCGCGTTCGGCGGCGACGTGAAGGCGTTGACCGAGACGGTGTACGGCAATGCCGCGACATCCGATCCCCGCCCCGTGGCGATCGGCGACCTCGATCGGCTGGTGGCCGACGCCAGCCGCCGGGCAGGCGCGGAGCCAACCTTCGTGGCGATCGAAAATTACGGCCGGGCCGATGCCGCCGTCACCACCTATCACCCGGCCCGCGCGGGCGGCATCGAGATCACGACCCTGCTGTACGACGGCGCGACCGGGCGTTTCGTGCGGGTGAAGCCGACGATCGGCACGCGCCCGTCCGCCGGCGGCACGCTCACCGGCATCATGGCGCCGCTGCATTTCGGCAACTTCGCCGGGATGCTGTCAAAGGCGGTGTGGTTCGCGCTGGGGTATGCCATGTGCTACGTGACGCTGACCGGCCTCAGGCTGTGGCTGGCGCGCCGGCGGGAGGCGATGCGATCGCTGGAGTGGCTGGATCGCAGCGTCGCGATCGTCGGCTTCGGTCTGCCGCTCGCGCTGGTCGTCTCGGCCGCCGCCTTCCTCGTCGCCATGCCGCTGGGCACGGCGGTGTACTGGACGACGACGGCTTTCCTGATCGGCTCCGCCATCGCGATCGGGGCGGGTTTCCTCTCCCCCTCCCGTCTCATGCTCGATCGCTTGCTGCAAGCGGGCACCGGCTTGGTGATGGTGCTGCTGCCGCCTTTGCGCCTGCTAACGGGCGGACCGAACTGGCTGGTCGCACTGCGCGCCACCCAGCCGGAGATCGTCGCGGTCGATATCGCGTTGCTGGTCGCGGGCGGCTGGATGACGTGGCGGGTCGCACGGGGGCGGATGGGGTCGGTCAGTCTGCCCGCCGCCGCCGGTCGCCCCGTGGCATCGGCGCGCTGATGCTCGCGATCATCGCCCTAGCGGTGTCGGCGGCAATGATCCTGTGGCTGTGCCTCGGCGATCCGAAGCGCCGGCGCGCGCTGCATGTGGCGGGGGAGGGGCAAGGCGCGTCCGCCCGTCGCCTGATCGCCGCCGCCGCCTGCCTGCCGGGCCTGCTCGGCCTCCTGCTGGGCGATGCCGCCGCCTTCCTGATCTGGCTCGGCGGCAGCGGGGCGGCGGGGTGGCTGATCGCGATGCTGCTGGCGAGGGAGCCGGCGAAGGGCGCGCGGCGCTAGGCGGCGATCACTTGTCCTTGACCGTGCGGCCGAGGAAACGTTCGATCGTGCTCCACTCGTGGACTTGCGCGTCGGCCCCGGCGAAAGCGTGGGTCTTGCCCGGATAGACCATCATCTCGAACGGCCGACGCGCCGCCTGCAACTTGGCGAACAGCGAGGTCGAGTTCTCGAACACGACATTGTCGTCCGCCATGCCGTGAATCACCAGCAGCGGATCAGCGATCTTCGTGGCCTCCGTCAGCGCATCTGCGCGGGCGTAAGCGGCGGCATTCTTCGCCGGATCGCCAAGATAGCGTTCGGTATAGGCGCTGTCGTACAGGCCCCATTGCGTCACCGGCGCGCCCGCCACGCCGGCGGCGAACGTGCCGGGGGCCGCCTCCAGCAGCTTCAGCGTCATGTAGCCGCCGTAGGACCAGCCCATCACCGCGACCTTGGCCGGATCGACGAACGGCTGCGCCTTGAGCCACGCTACCCCGGCCAACTGATCGGCGACCTCGGGCGTGCCCAGCGCGCGGAAGATCGGCGCGTCGAACGCGGTGCCGCGGAAGGAGGTGCCGCGGTTGTCGAGCGTGAAGACGATCCATCCCTTGCTTGCCAGATAGTTCAGGATCAGCGTGCGCCGCCCCCACTGGCGCAGCACGTCCGCCCCGTGCGGACCGCCATAGACGTAGACGAACACCGGATAGCGCCGGCCCGGCTGCCGTTTGGGGCTGATCATCCGCCATTGCAGCTTCTGCCCGTCCGCCGCCGGCAGGGTGCCGTATGTCGTTTCCGGCAGGCTGGCCGCATAGGCGGCAAGCGGATGCGCGCCGGCGATCCGGTTCTCGCTCACCCAATGCGTGCGGGCGCCGCGCCCGTCTGCCAGATAGACCTGCGGCGGCTGGCGCTCGCTCGATCGACGGACGAGCAGCCGGTTCGCGCTGTCGTCTACCGACACCGTGTTGACGTAGCCTGGTTCGGTCAGCCGAACCGTATCGCCGCCGGCCAGCGGGACCGCATAGACATGCCGCTCGATCGGGCTGTCCTTCGTGGCGGTGAAGAGCAGCCGGCCGTTCGCCTCGTCCACCCCGTCGATCGCGGTCACGTCCCACGCGCCGGAGGTGATCGGGGCAAGCGCGCCGTCGCGCCAGTGGTAGAGATGCGTATGCCCGCTGCGCGCGGACGCCCAGATCAGGCTGCCGTCGCCCAGCACCCGTAGATTATTGTCGAGCAGATCGATCCACGTCTTCGACGTCTCCGAAAACAGCAGGCGCGTGGCCCCGGTCGCCGGATCGGCGGCGAGCACGTCCAGCCGCTGCTGATCGCGCGACAGGCGCTGGATATAGAGGGTGCGCCCATCCTTCGCCCAATCGACGCGGGCGAGGTAGAAGTCCGGGTCCGCCCCCAGATCCACCTTCATGCGGCTGCCGCCCGCCGGGTTCATCACGTAGAGATCGACCGTCGCGTTCGGCGTGCCGGCGCGGGGGTAGCGTTGCTGGACGAGCGTGGTCTTGTCCGCGCCGATCGCCGCCCGCGTCACGATCGCGACGCGGGATTCGTCCAGTCGCTCAACCGCGACATGGGCATCGTCGGGGGACCACCATGCGCCCTCCGATCGATCAAGTTCCTCCTGTGCGATGAACTCGGCGGTGCCCCAGCTGAGCGTGCCGCCACCATCGCGGGTCAGCGCCGTCTCCCGCCCGGTCGTCAGGTCGATCGCGTAGAGATTCTGGTCGCGTACGAACGAGACGTAGCGCCCGCCTTCGCTGACCCGTGCGTCCACCTCGGACTGCGGCGTGTTCGTCAGCCGGCGCGTGCGCCCGTCGAGTGTGACGAGATAGATGTCGCCGTCGAGCGGTACGAGCAGGCTCTTGCCGTCGGGCGCCCAGGAATAGGAGACGATGCCGGTCCGTCCGCCGATGCGCGCGCGTTCCCGTCGCATCTTTTCTTCTTCCGAAAGCGCCGCGCCCGAGCCGATCTTCGCGGAATCGACGAGCATCCGCTCCGCGCCGGTGCCGGTATCGATCAGCCACAGATCCTGCCGGTCGATATCGTCGGGCCGGTTGCGCAGCAATGCGGCATAGCGCCCGTCGGGCGACAAGGTGAGCGCCACCGGGCTTGGGCCGGACAGGTCGGGGCTCGTGAAGATCCGCTCCAGCGTCAGCGGCATCTGCGCGGCGGCGGGGCCGGCGAGGAGGGCGATCAGGGCGGCGGCGCGGAACAGCATGAAACCTCGGAGGAATGCGGGGGACAGCGCCGTCTACGTCAGGTCGAGGGCGTCGCGCCACCTTTGCGCGGCGGCTGGAGCTGGCCGAGCGTGACGGGGGCGAAATCGCGCACGTCCACGCCCACGTCATGCTGGCGGGGCATTGGCTTGAGCGCGCCGTGGCTGTGGCCGTGCAGGTTCACCGCCCCGCGCGCCTGCCCGTTCCAGCTGCGAAAGGCGTAGTGACAGAGGATTAGCGCCTGAGCTTCCACCACGATCTCGGCATAGTCGGCGATGCTCGCCCACCCCCCATCCGCCTCCGCCCCGTCGTTGTTGCCGCGAATCAGATGCTTGGTGCCGTTCAGCGCCGACAGCAAGCCGGCCACGTCGGATGGCCGACGCGCGAAGTCGCCGAGATGCCACACCACGTCGTCCGGCCCGACGACCGCATTCCATCGCGCGATCAGGGCGGCGTCCATTTCGGCCACGGTGGTGAAGGGGCGGCGGCGGATGTTGATCGTGCGGTGGTCGCCGAAATGCGTGTCGGCGGTGAAGAAGACGGTCATGTCCAATAGAGTATTCGCGCGGCGGGCAGCGCGGCAGTGATCCGCTCCTCGAAAAAGCGGCGCAGCGCGCGCATCGTGTCGGCATCGTACACCTGCTTTTCCGTGCCGAACTTGGTGCGCTTGGTCGTCCGCCTGTCGCCACTCATGTCCAGCGCGGAGCCGGGATACCAGCTTTCCAGCACCGCTTTTGATCCGGGATTGTAGCGGTGCGTAATCAGCTCCACCGTAAGATCGAGCGTAGGGATGTCGGCCAGCGCCGCCGCCGCGTCGTCGATCAGGGTAGCGTAGGCCTCCTCCCACCCATCCGCCGCGATGATGGGCGCGATGGTGAGACCGACCGGATAGCCCGCGCGCGCCATCCGCCCCAGCGCGAGGAGCCGCGCGGCGACGGGGTCCGTGCCCCCCTCGAACCGGGCGAAGGCGCGCGGGTTGATCGAGGCGCGCATCCGCGTGCGGCCCTTGTGTTCCAGCGACAGCAGCGGTGCCACGTCGGCGAACTTGGTCGTGAAGCGCAACTGCGCGTCCGCTTCCCACGCGCCGAACCAGGCGATCGCGGCGGAAAGCGATCCGGTCAGCGGCTCCAGCGCCAGCGGATCGGTATAGCAGGATGCCTCGAACGTCGTCCCCTCATAGGCGCGGGCGGCGCTTCGTGAGGTGATGCGCCCCTGACCGAGGTGCGCCGGCAGCACCGCGAATATCTCGTCCAGATTGGCATAGGCGCGGGTAATCGGCGGGCCTTTGAGGGATCCGGCCAGATAGCAATAGCTGCAATGCGCCGGGCATCCCTCCGCCAGATCGACCCGCCAGTCGGCGCTAGGCGCGATCGGCTGCAACCGGCGTTTGGAAGGGGGGGCGACGACCACCGCCAGCGTAGTCTTCGCCTCCGCATAGGCCCGGCGGGGATCGTCGGGCAGCGCGAGGTTCAATCGGTCGCCGGGTAGCTCCGTTACCGGCACGCCGAGTGCCGCCGCGCGCGCGACGATGCCCCGGCCATGCGCGAACCCCAACGCCGATCGGGTGACGATCAGCCGCTTCGGCCGCCACGAAAGCGGCAATCGATCGGCGAGGGGGCGAGTGTCCGTCACGGACCGGGCGGGCGATGCGCCTGCGCGCTCAGGCGATGGCGCGCAGGCGCGGCAGGTCGCGCACGATCGCCGCCGCGCCTGCCAGCACCGCGGCATCCTCGACGAAGCCGGTCGGTGTTTGCCCGTAGCGCGGCATCGCCGCCATCCGTGCCCGCCAGCCGGGATATGAGGCGACGACCGCCGTGATCCCGCCGATCGCCGCCCCGGCTAGGCGCGATCTGCGGGGGGCCAGCGCAGCCCCCGCGATCGCGTTGGTCAAGAAGCGGCCGGCGAGGCCGATGGGCACGATGCGATCCGGCGCGGTCTTCTGCTTATCCCCCGCCATTTCGCCGATCGCCAGCGCGAGGGTGGCAAAGGCGACGGCGGGGTGGGCGAGCAGGCGGGGCGCGCCATTATCCGCGGGCAATTCGCCGCGCGCCGCCGCGATCGAGACGGTGGCGAGCGGCGTCATCGCCCGCTGCCCGCCCACAAGACCCATCAGGAAAGAAGCGAGCATCCAAGACTCCGTCCATATCCACCGCGCGGGCATGAAGCGCCCCGCCGACGCCCGTGGTTCCGCCTGCCGCGCAATCGATCCAGCGTCGCGATTGTTCGTATCGCGGATCGACATGCCAGCATCCCAGCGATGAACTCGAACCTGACGCCGCCGAGCGCGGTTGCCGGCGTCTAGCGGATCGGTCGCTTCTCCAATTTGCGGGCCAGGGTGCGGCGGTGCATCCCCAGCCGCCTAGCGGTTTCCGAGATGTTGAAGCCCGTCTCCACCAGCGTCTCGTTGATCCGTTCCCACTCCAGCGTCTTGATCGATGTCGCGCGTTCGCTGATCGGCACCGCCGTATCGCCGCCCGCGCGGCCGAACGCCGCCTCGATATCATCGGTGTTGGCGGGCTTGGCGAGATAGTGTGACGCGCCGAGCTTGATCGCCTCCACCGCCGTCGCGATGCTGGCGAAGCCGGTCAGCACGACGATCAGCATGTCGGGGTTCTGCGCGCACAGCCGCTGCACGCAGGGCAAACCGCTGGCGGTGCCGAGCTTCAGGTCCACCACCGCATAGCCCGGCGTCGTCTCCGCCAGGATTTGTTCGAGTTCCTCCGGGCCGTGCGCGACGGAGACGGCATAGCCCCGCCGCTCGAACGAGCGTTGCAACGTGCGCGCGAAGGTGATGTCATCCTCGACGATCACCAGGCGGCGTTCCGTCTCCGTCATGGCGCGCTCCGCCCGCGCGGGGCAAGGGGCAGCACCAGCCGCACGTCGGCGCCGCCGCCGGCCCGATTGGTCGCCTCGAGCCGCCCGCCCTGCCGCCGGGCGACGGTGGCGGCGAGGAACAGCCCCATGCCATGCCCCGCGCCCTTGCCGGACTGGTAGGGCCGGCCGATGGTCGCCAGCTGCTCTGGCGCGAAGCCCGGTCCGCTATCCGTTACGGCGATCACCATCTCGTCACCCTCCCGCCGGGCGACCAGCATGATGCCGTCCGGGCAGGCGTCGGCGGCGTTGTCCAGCAGGTTCCAGATCGCCTGGCGCAGGGAGGCATCGGTCACGACCGAAGCGTTCGCCAGCCCCCGGCTGTCGTGCGTCAGCGGTACGCCGGCGTGGGTCGGTCGCCACGCCGCGACGACCTCCTCTATGAGGGCGGCAGCCGGGCGGCTGGCGATCGCCTCGCCGCGCGGCTCGCCCGCCGAATGGAGAATGTCGGTGACGATGGCCTTGCAGCGCCGCACCTCGGCCTGCATCTCCTCCAGCTCGCCCGCAAGCTCGGGATCGGCGGCCAGGCGCGGCATCCGCCGCCAGTCGTTGAGAATGACCGATAGGCTGGCGAGCGGCGTGCCCAGCTCGTGCGCCGCGCCGCTGGCGAACAGCCCCATGCGGACGATCCCGTCCTCCTCCGCCGCATGCTGGCGCAGATCCGCCAGATAGGCATCGCGCGCGCGAAGGTTGCGCGTGATGCGCGTGACGAAAAGGCCGAGCAGCATGCCCGTCAGCACGAAGCTGATCCAGGCGCCTGTCAGGGTGAGGGTGGCGACGCGATCCACTAGGTTCGATGGAAAGAGCAAAGGTCTGCTGCTGACCGCGAGGCCGGCGTAGCAGACCGCCGCTACCCCGATCAGCACCCATGCCGACCATATCTCGAGCAGGATCGCACCCAGCACCACCTGCAACAGATAGAGCGAGACGAACGGGTTGGACGCGCCGCCGCTCAGATAGAGCTGACACGTCAGCACGCCGATATCGAACAGCAGGGCCAGCATGATGTCGAAGTTCGTCGTGCGGGTCGCCGACAACATGAACCGGCCGACGAGATTGACGATCCCCAGCAAGGCGACGAGCCCCAGCATCGCGCCGAGCGGGAGGGGGACGCCCAGCACCCGATGAACGAACAGGATCGTCAGCAGCTGGCCGCCAGCCGCCAGCCACCGCAAGGTGATCAGCTGCCGCATATTCTCGGCCGCCGTGCCCTCCGGCGACGGAGCGGCGATCGGCGAAGCCGGCTGGCGCGCGAGGGAAATTATGGGCGCATTCATCGATGCCTCCCGCTTCGCAGCGTCACAACCATGCCGAAGGCCGATAACCCGGCCAGCGCGAACCACGTCAGCGCATAGACGAGGTGACTGTTCCGGAAGGCGATCACCGTCAACCCGCCGATGGGGAGACCGCCGGGGTTGGGGGTGGCATCGGCATCGATGAAGAAGGGAGCGACCGCGCCCAGCCGCCGCGCCCGCGCGATCGCCGCCACGTCGCGCGAATACCAGCGGCCGGCGGCGGGATCGTTCGCGCGAAGGAAGCCGCCGCCGGGCTCGCTGTCGCGCAGCAGGCCCGTCACCGTGACCTGGCCAGAGGGCAGGCCGGTGCGCCGGGTGGCGGGATCGCGGCGCTCTGGCGGTACGAAACCACGGTTTATCAACACCGTGCCGCCTGCCGTGCGCAATGGCGTTAGGATCCACCAGCCCGGCCCCCGCTCCGTCACCGCCTGCACCGCCGTCTCGCGATCGTGCAGGAAGGCGCCTGTCAGCCGCACCCTCGTATAGGCGAGGTCGCCGTTCCAGGTGGCGGGTGGCGGCAGCGGTTGGGGCGGGGCATTCACCCGCGTTTCGACGCGTGCGATCAGATCGAGCTTCCACGCCCGGCGCTCCACCTGCCAGATGCCGAGCGCGACGAAGCCCGCCGTCAGCAGCAGGCACAACCCGGCGAGCAGCCGCCGCTTCACATGCCGGGCATCGACCCGGGCTGCATCGGCATCATGTTACTGTTGAGATGGAACATGATCCAGAGCGACCCGGCGATGACGAGGGTGACGATGACGCCGGTGAACACCAGCGCCAGCAACGTCCAGCCGCCCTCGGCCTTCGGGTTGACGTGCAGGAAGAAAACGGTGTGGACGAGGATCTGCACGAAGGCGAGCAGGATGATCGCCACCGCCGTGACGGGGGCGGAAAGAATCCCCGTCATCACCAGCGCGAAAGGCACCGCCGTCAGCACGACCGACAGCAGGAAGCCGATCAGATAGCCACGCCGGGTGCCGTGGCCATGGCCGTCGCCATGATGCCCCGCGCCATGATGGCCGGCCGCGACGGGATCGGTATGGGCGTGGGGGCCGCTCATCGCAGAACTCCGAGCAAATAGACGAAGGTGAAGACGCCGATCCACACGACATCCAGCAGGTGCCAGAACATGCCGAGGCACATCAGCCGTCGCTTGTTATCCTCGTTCAGTCCGCGCTTGCCGATCTGCACCAGCATTACCGCGATCCAGATCAGGCCGAAGCTGACGTGCAGGCCGTGCGTCGCCACCAGCGTGAAGAAGGCCGAGAGGAAGGCGCTCGCCTGCGGGGTGGCGCCCTCGCGGATCAGATTGCCGAATTCATACAACTCGATGCTTAGGAAGGCGAGGCCGAACAGGGCGGTGACCGCCAGCCAGCCCCGCGTCGCGCCGACGCGGTTCTCGTCCATCGCGATGCTCGCCATGCCGTAGGTGATCGAGGAGATCAGCAGCATCGCGGTATTGAGTGCCACCAGCGGCAACTCGAACAGCTGGCGCGGGGCGGGGCCGCCGGCATAGCTGGTGGAGAGCACGCCATAAGTGGCGAACAGCGTCGCGAAGATCAGCGCGTCGCTCATCAGGTAGATCCAGAAGCCGAGCATCGTGCTGCCCCCGGCGTGGACATGATCCTCGCCGGTTTCGTAATAGGTCAGCTCCGCATTCTCGGCGGTGGTGGCGTCACGCGTCATGTCAGGCTCCCGCCGCCGCCGGCAAACCGCGCTCGGTGCGGGTCACATCTTCGGCGGGGATGTAATAGTCGCGATCATAGTTGAACGTGTGGCCGATCGAGACGGCGATGAGACCGGCGAAGCTGATCGCGGCGAGCCACCAGATATACCATACCATCGCGAAGCCCAGCACCAGCGCCAGCGCGGAGACGATCACGCCGACGCCGGTGTTGCGCGGCATATGGATCGCCCGGAAGCCGTCCTTCGGGGCCTGGGCCTTCTTGTCCTTCATGTCGTACCACGCGTCCAGTTCGTGGACGACCGGCGTGAAGGCGAAATTGTAGGCGGGCGGGGGCGAGGTGGTCGCCCATTCCAGCGTGCGGCCGTCCCACGGATCGCCATCGACGCGCAGCTTGTCGCGGTTCTTGATGCTGACGGCGATCTGGATGAGGAACGCCGCGATGCCGACCGCGATGATGGCCGCACCGATCGCCGCGATCACGAACCACGGTTGCAGTGTCGGATCGTCGAAGTGGTTCATCCGCCGCGTCGTGCCCATCAGGCCCACGATGTAGATCGGCGTCCAGGCGACCCAGTAGCCGATCACCCAGCCCCAGAAGTTCACCTTGCCCCAGAAGGGGTCGAGCCGGAAGCCGAACGCCTTCGGGAACCAATATTGCACGCCCGCGAACAGGCCGAACAGCACGCCGCCGATGATGACGTTGTGGAAATGCGCCACCAGGAACAGCGAGTTGTGCAACACGAAGTCGGCCGGCGGCACCGCCAGCAGCACGCCCGTCATGCCGCCCACCGTGAAGGTGATGAGGAAGGCCACCACCCACATCATCGGCAGCTCAAAGCGGATCTGACCGCGATACATCGTGAACAGCCAATTGAAGATCTTGGCGCCCGTCGGGATCGAGATCACCATCGTGGCGATGCCGAAGAACGAGTTCACGCTCGCGCCCGATCCCATCGTGAAGAAGTGGTGCAGCCAGACGAGGAACGCCAGGATCGTGATGACGACCGTTGCGTAGACCATCGAGGAATAGCCGAACAGCCGCTTGCCCGAGAAGGTCGACGTGATCTCGGAAAAGATGCCGAACGTCGGCAGGACGAGGACGTACACCTCCGGGTGGCCCCAGATCCACACCAGGTTCCAATACATCATGGCGTTGCCGCCGAGGTCGTTGGTGAAGAAATCGGTGCCGACGTAGCGGTCGAGCATGAGCATCGCGAACGCCGCCGTCAGGATCGGGAAAATCGCGACCGCCAGCACGTTGCTGCACAAGGCGGTCCAGGTGAAGATCGGCATCTTCATCATCGTCATGCCCGGCGCGCGCATCTTGATGATCGTCGTCACCATGTTGATCGCCGATAAGGTCGTGCCGACGCCCGCAATCTGGAGTGCCCAGAGATAATAGTCTGGCCCGGTATCCGGCGAGTTCTGGAGGTTGGAGACCGGCACATAGTTCAGCCAGCCCGCGCGGCTGAACTCGCCGACGAACAGCGACACCATCACCAGCGCGGCGCCCGCCACCGTCAGCCAGAAGCTGAGGTTGTTGAGATAGGGGAAGGCCACGTCGCGTGCGCCGATCTGCAGCGGCATCACATAGTTGATGAGGCCGACGACGAACGGGATCGCCACGAAGAAGATCATGATGGTGCCGTGCGCGGTGAACACCTGATCATAATGGTGCGGCGGCAGATAGCCCGGATTGCCACCGAAGGCGATCGCCTGCTGCGTGCGCATCATCAGCGCATCGGCGAAGCCGCGCAGCAGCATGATGAAGCCGAGGATCATGTACATGATCCCGATCTTCTTGTGATCGACGCTGGTGAACCAGTCGCGCCACAGCCAGCCCCAAAGACGGAACTTAGTAATGAGCGCGACGACGCCGACGCCGCCCACCATCACGCCGATGAAGGTGACGAGCAGGATCGGCTCGTGGATCGGGAAGGACTCGAAGCTGAGCCGCCCGAAGATGGTCTTGAGGAGGGAATCGCTAAGCATGGTGGCTCCGGCGGCTCAGCCGCGGCCGGTGCGGGCGGTCTGGCCCGGCACGGTCGGCAGCAGGAAGGACATATTGCGGTTTTCCGGGGAGGCGGGTTTCGTGGCCCCCGGCGCGCCGGGCTGGCGCGGCTTCGTGATGTTGGGCGCGGGGGCGATCTCGGACTCGTCCTTGAACAGCGCGCCCTTGGGCTTCGCGCCGCCGGGCGGCTGCGCGCTGTGCCGCCCGGGCATGCCGGCGCCCGCCTGCGTCGCGTGCGGATCGCCGCCGCCCGCCGCCGCGTCATGCGCCATCACGTCGCGCATGCAAGGGGTGCCGGGGCGTACGCACCGGTTGACCACGCGGTCGAACAGATCGGGTGAAACGCTCGCGAAGCGCATCACCGGCACCTTTTCGCTCGGCACTTCCAGCTTGAGATAGGTCGCCGTCGCGAGCGGGCGGCCGGCGGCGCGCGTGCGGGCCACCCAGGCGTCGAAATCCGCCGGGGTCACGCCGTGCAGGCCGAACCGCATGTCCGAGAAGCCCGCGCCGGAATAGTTGGCGGACATGCCCTTGAAGGTGCCCGGCTGGTTCAGCACGGCATGCAGCGTGCTCTGCATCCCCGGCATCGCATAGACCATGCCGGCCATGGTAGGCGCGTAGAAGGTGTTCATCATGTTGGTGGAGGTGATGTCGAACCGCACCTGCCGGTCGACCGGCAGCACCAGCTCGTTCACGGTGGCGATCCCCTGCTCGGGATAGATGAACAGCCATTTCCAGTCGAGCGCGACCACCTGCACCTGCAGCGGCTTCGCCTTCGGGTCGATCGGCTTGTCCGCCGACACGCGGCCCAACGGGCGGAACGGATCGAGGAGATGCGTGCTCGACCAGGTGAGCGCCCCCAGCGCGATGATGATCAGCAGCGGCGCGGACCAGATCACCAGTTCGAGCGAGGTCGAATGGTCGAAATGCGGATCGTAGGTCGCCGTCTCGTTACCCTTGCGATAATGCCACGCGAACAGCACGATCAGTACCAGCACGGGCACGATGATGAGCAGCATCAGCCCGGTCGAGGCGTAGATCAGATTGCGCTGCTGAAGTGCGACGTCGCCCGCCGGGTTCAGCACCGCGCGCTCGCATCCGGCGAGCAGCGCCAGCAGCGGCAGCAGGGCGGGCCGGACGAGGCGCCGGGCGAGGGACGGGTGTTCGCGCATGGATGCTGCCGTTAAGCCTGTGGACGGTCGGGCTACATTGGACATTTTGTCCAATCCCGTCATCCATCCATTACGGGCAGTAGCATCCCGTTTCCCGATCCCCGCCGGATCGGCTATCGTATCGGGCGTAAGCCCACGGGAGCAAGACGAGATGACCGCACCGACCGCCGCGGCGAATTCGACGTCGCTAGAAAGGGACGCGCGCCTCGTCACCGCACGCGAGCATAAGGTCGCGCCCGGTGAGATCGCCATCGGCGTCATCATCGGGCGGACGAGCGAATTCTTCGACTTCTTCGTCTATGCGCTTGCCTCGGTGCTGGTGTTTCCTTCGCGCGTGTTCCCCTATGTCGATGCGGTCACGGGCACGCTCTATTCCTTCGCGGTGTTCGCGCTGGCCTTCGTCGCCCGGCCGTTCGGCACGATGTTGTTCTACTGGATCGACAAGAATCACGGTCGCGGCGTGAAGCTGACGGTGGCTATCTTCCTGCTTGGCGGGTCGACGATGGCGATCGCCTTGCTGCCCAGCTATGCGCAGATCGGCGGCTATTCGGCGCTGCTGCTGTCGATCTTCCGCTTCGGCCAGGGCATGGCGCTGGGCGGCACATGGGATGGGCTGCCCTCGCTCCTGTCGCTCAACGCCCCGAAGGACCGGCGTGGCTGGTATGCGATGATCCCGCAACTGGGTGCGCCGCTGGGCCTGCTACTGGCGGTCGGCCTGTTCGCCTACTTCCAGTTCCTGCTCGTGCCGCAGGATTTCCTCGATTGGGGCTGGCGCTATCCTTTCTTCGTGGTGCTGGCGATCAACGTGGTGGCGCTGTTCGCCCGCCTGCGCCTCGTCGCCACGCCGGAGTTCGAACGCCTGTTCGAAAGCCGCGAGTTGCAGCCCTCGTCGCCGTTCCCCACGCTGTTCCACGAATGGCGCACGATCCTGCTCGGCGCGCTAGCCCCGCTGGCCAGCTTCGCGCTGTTCCATCTCGTCACGGTGTTCCCGCTCTCCTACGTCACGCTGTACAACAACGAGCCGCCGGTCCGCTTCCTCGCGATCGAGGCGGCGGGCGCCGCAGTAGGCGTGCTGTCAATGCTGGCGTCCGGCCTGATCGCGGATCGGGTGGGCAGGCGGGCGGTGCTCGGCGTGTCTGCGGTGCTGATCGGCGCGTACAGCGGCTTCGCGCCGCAGCTGCTGGGGGCGGGGGGCATCGGCGAGACGATCTACATGCTTGCCGGCTTCGTGCTGCTGGGTCTCGCCTTCGGCCAGTCCTCCGGCGTGATGAACGACAGTTTCCCCTCCCACTATCGCTATACCGGTGCGGCGATCGTCGCCAATTCGGCGTGGCTGGTCGGCGCGGGCTTCGCGCCGCTGGTGGCGCTGTTCCTCGCCAGTCGCTTCGGCCTGTGGTCAGTCGGCGCCTATCTGCTTTCGGGTGCCGCCTGCACGCTGGGCGCGCTGTGGTTCAACCAGGAATGGGCGCGCCGGGGTAACTGACGCGCCCCGGTCCTCAATGCGGCACGGCCCCCAGCGAGAAGCCGGTGCGGTCGTGCAGCGCATAGCGATCGACGATATCGGCGCTGGCGGCATTGTAGCCGATGATCGATACGTCCGATCCATCCCGCCGCAGCCGCGCGACGACCTTATCGAGCGCGCCGACGGCCGAAATATCCCAGAAATGCGCGGGCGAAACATCAATCGTCACCGGCCGCCCCGCCTCGCCTGAAAAGGCGCGGACGAAGCGATCGACCGAGGCGAAAAACAGTTGCCCCGTCACGCGATAGAGGATGGCGCCGTCCGCCGCCTCATGCCGCTCCACCGCGAACATGCGCCGCACCTTGCCTGCGAAGAATACGCCGGAAAGCAACACGCCCGCCAGCACGCCGCGCGCCAGATCGTGCGTCGCCACCACCACGACGACCGTCGCCAGCATCACGGCGGAGGATGTCGCCGGATGGCGTGTCAGGTTGGGAATCGAATTCCAGCTGAACGTGCCGATCGACACCATCACCATCACCGCGACGAGCGCGGGCATCGGGATGCGGCCGACGATCGGCCCCAGCACGACGAGCAGGAACAGCAGGAAGGCGCCTGCGAAGAGGGTGGAAAGCCGGGTGCGTCCGCCCGAGGTGACGTTGATGACCGACTGGCCGATCATCGCGCACCCCCCCATGCCGCCCACCAGCGCAGCGGCGATGTTCGCGCCGCCCTGGCCCATGCATTCCCGGCGCTTGTCGCTGTCGGTGTCGGTCATGTCGTCGACGATCTGGGCGGTCAGCAGCGATTCAAGCAGGCCCACCGCCGCCATCGTCAGCGAATAGGGCAGGATGATCCGCAACGTCTCCCAGGTCAGCGGCACCTGCGGCCAGGCGAGGGACGGCAGGCCGGAGGGCAAGCGACCCATATCGCCGACGGTCCGTACCGGCAGGCCCCACCATATGCTGACCGCCGCGAGCACCACGATGGCGACGAGCGGGGAGGGGACCGCCTTGGTCAGGCGCGGCAGCAGATAGATGATCGCCAGCCCGCCCGCGACCATCGCATGGCTATGCCATGTCACGCCGATCAGCTGCGGCACTTGCGCCATGAAGATCAGGATGGCGAGCGCGTTGACGAAGCCTGTGATGACCGATCGCGACACGAACTGCATCAGCAGGTCCAGTCGCAGCAGCCCGGCGACGATCTGGATCAGCCCCATCAATATCGTGGCGGCGAGCAGATAGGCGACGCCGTGATCGCGTACGAGCGGCCCCACCACCACCGCCACGGCGGCCGTCGCGGCGGACACCATCGCGGGTCGCCCGCCGAGCAGCGCGATCACCATCGCGATCGCGACGGAGGCGTAGAGGCCGACACCGGGATCGACCCCGGCGATAATGGAAAAGCCGATCGCCTCGGGAATGAGGGCGAGCGCCACGACGGTGCCGGCCAGCACGTCGCGACGCATCTGGCCGATGTCGGAGAACCAAGGGTTCCGGTACGGTATGTCAGACATTGAAAGGCACCAAGAGCAGGCATGCGCGACCGCGCCGACAGGGGCTGCGGATGGATCGACGCGCATGATCTGTTGTCCGGCGGATCGGCGGCCGGAATAGCCACCCGGGTTTGCACCGGGTCCTGATGAATGTGGCGGCCATAGCGCCGCCGCCCCGCGCAACGCAAGTCTATCGACGCCTCCGCGCATAGTCTCTGTTCGGCGGCAGGGCGCGGCGATATGCAGGCCGCGGTTTCGCTTGGGGCGCAGGGATGGATAGGGAACGGATCGAGGCACATTGCCGGGTGGCGAACTGGGGGACGATCCTGTTCGGCTTCCTCGCGCTCTCCGCGCCGATCGTGCTGGCCGGCGAGGCGATCGTCTGGGTGGTTGAGCGACGCTGGCCGACACTCGCCTATCTGGGGGGATGGCGGCCTGGTCATTGGCTTGCGCCGCTCGCATTCCTGCCATTATCGGCGATCGTGCTGATCGTCGGCGGCGGCGGCTTCTTCCTTTCCCTCGGCTATTGGCGGTCGCAGGAGAAGCTGCGGCGTCGCCTCGGGCGTCGGCCTCCGCCGGCCGCCTGACACGACAGGCGCGCCTCTTCGCACTCGCCTTTCGCGGTGATCGCTGTCAGGGGGATAGAGGAATGCGCCATCGGGGAATGCCGAATTGATCGACTGGTCCGCCGCCGGCCTCATGGACATGCTGCCTTTCATCGCCGCCGGCTTCGCCGCTCAGCTGGTGGATGGGGCGCTCGGCATGGCGTTCGGCATCATCTCCAGCACCTTGCTGATCAGCCTGGGCGTATCGCCGGCGGGGGCATCGGCGGGCGTTCACTTCGTCGAGACGTTCACGACCGGCGCGTCCGGGATCAGCCATATCCTCCAGCGCAACGTGGACTGGCGGCTGTTCGCCCGGCTGGCGATCCCCGGCGTGATTGGCGGCGTGACCGGGGCCTATCTGCTCAGCGGCATCGATGCGGGGATCGCTCGCCCGTTCGTTCTCGCTTATCTGGCGATCATCGGTGGATATATCTTCTGGCGCAGCTTTCGCGCCGAACCGAAGGCCGCCGCGCCCAAGGTTGTCGAGCCGCTAGGGCTGATCGGCGGATTCCTTGATGCGGCGGGCGGTGGCGGCTGGGGGCCGGTCGTCACCTCCAATCTGCTGGTGCAGGGGGCAGAGCCCCGCCGCACGATCGGCACCGTCAACACCACCGAGTTCGTGCTGACCGTCGCGATCTCGGCCGCGTTCATCGGCGCGCTCGGGTGGAAGGCGTTCACCGTCGCCACGGTCGGGCTGCTGATCGGCGGCGTGGCGGCCGCCCCGCTCGGTGCGATCATCGCCCGGCGCGCGACGCCGACGATGCTGCTCCGGCTGGTCGGCATCCTGCTGATGCTGACCAGCCTTTATGGTATCACCAGCGCGCTGACCCGTTGACTTTCCGAAGCCGGGGCGTTCGGCGAACGGGTGAAGGCTTTATCGCGCGGGGTCGAAGGAAAATAGCTCGGTGCGAATTGAAGCCGGCGCGCCGGGCTTGAACCAGTTTGTATCCTGAATGTGGCTGGCCGTCACATAAAGCCGCCCGTCAGCCCCTTCAGAGAACGTGTCCGGCCAGCGCAGGCGGCGGTCGGTCAGCACCGTCTCCACCGTTGAGCCGTTCAGGCGCTTGATCGAATAGTCGGTGGGGGAGGTGAGGTAGAGCGTGCCAGCCTTCGTCATCCACAGCCCGTCCGCCACATGAGTGGTGGCGACCGTCCTCAATCCGCGCCCGCGCTCCGCCTCGCTCACGCCGTCGCGGAGCAGGGCGGTGTCGATCGAGTAGAGGGTCTTGCCCGTCAGCGCTTGAAAATAGAGCGTCTTGCCGTCGCCCGAGATCGCGATGCCATCTGCGGCGAAGGCCGGCTGGCGGCCATCCGGTCGGACGAGCGGCTTGCCGTCCAGCATCACCTTCACCGTCTTGTCCACCTGCGTGGCGGGGTGGCCATCGAGGGCGCGGAACCCCTTGCCGTTTTCAAGATCGATCACGATGATCGCGCCGCGCGTGCCGCTGTCGGTGATGTAGCCGGTCTTCCCGTCGGGCGAGAAGCGGATGTCGTTCAGATAGGTGCCCTGCAACGCCACCGTTTCGGGCACCAGGATCGTCTTCACGACGCGGTTGGTCTTGAGATCGATCTTCACCAGCTTCGGCGCGCCGGGCAGGATCTTCTCATTGCCGGGCGCGCCGGGATCGAGCACCCAGAGATTGCCCTTGCCATCCGGCACGATCGACTGGACGCAGACGAAATATTCGCCGACCGGCAATTCATTGGCGCGGGCATTGCGCCAGCTGTTCCACTTGGCGTCCGGATAGGCCTTCAGGCTGCCGTCCGGCATCACCTCGGCGACGGAGATGGGGGCGTCGTCCGTCCAGCGGGGGAAGTTGACGAAGCGGCGGCCATCCGCCGTCACCGCCACCCCCGTCGCCTGATGCTGGAACTGCGCGTCCTGTCGCAGCGCCGGGCTCTGGCCAGCCTGGGCATAAGCGACGCCGCCGCCCGCCACGACGGCGGCCGCGACCGCCGCGATGCCGAGGCCCATCCAGACGTTCTTGCGTTTTCCGGTCATGGCATCCGTTCCCCTGTTGAATGTCGTAAACCTCGCGCCTCCGGTCTGACGGGCGACGAAGTGAGTATGGAAGGCGTCGATCACGGCCTGCGGCGCTTCGCGCTGCGGGAAGTGGCCGACGCCGGCGATTTCGATGAAGTTGAACGGCCCGGAGAATTTCTCCGGCACGGCCCTCGCGGCGGCGGGCGGGTTCACTCCGTCCTCCACGCCCTGCACATAGATGGCGGGTTGGGCGAGGGACGGCGTCGCCATGACCTTATCCTCGAGCCACCGGCTGCGGGGATCGGGCTCGGCCTCGCCCCAACGGGCGCGATAGCTGTGGAGGGTGATCGCCAGCCAATCGGGATTGTCCCAGGCCTTCGCCACGCGCGCGAAGGTCGCGTCGTCGAACCAGCCGGCGGGCGACCAGTTGCTCCAGTGGCGATGCGCGAAGACGCGCCTATCGGCTTCCACCGCCGCCGCCCCGCACGCCGTCGCCATGAACCAGTGATACCATTGCAGTTGCGCGTGCCAGAACGGTGGCGTCGGCATCCCGCCAAGCCTTGGCGGAGTGGACAGCATCGCGAGCCGCTCAACCTGATCGGGCCAGCCGATCGCGAGCGCCTCGGCAATGTTCGAGCCCCAATCGTGCCCGGCGACCATGAAGCGATTGACGCCAAGCCCGTCCAGCAGCGCGATCGCATCCATCGCGAGGATGCCGCTGTTGGCCGTGCGCGGTGCCTGGGGCGATACGAAGCGCGTCGCGCCGAAGCCGCGCAGCGACGGCACGATCACGCGGCAGCCGGCCCCCGCCAGCGCGGGGACGACCGCATCCCATGTGGAGCGGTCATCCGGCCAGCCGTGCAGGAGCAGCAGAACCGGCCCATCCGCCGGCCCGCTCTCCTGATAATCGATCCAGAGGTCGGGGGTGGCGATGACCGGCATAGGCGCTGAACCCCGCCGCCCCGCCATTGGTTCAGAAAAAATCTATGCGTAAGACAAAGTTACCGCCGCGCACGATACGCCGCGACGCATATCCGCTGCCGCTGCCGGCATCAGCGCGCGGCCTTGTCGGTGCTGTTTGTCGGTGCGGATGGGGGAGGCGTGGTGTCGGCGCCGGATGTGGCCGGTGGGGGCGGGGCCGGTATCAGGATCGGCTGGCGCGGATTGCCATCGGCGGTCGAGCGTATTTCGTCCGATGCGCTTTCGACTGGACGTTTTTCTCTACGAGCAGACGCGCGTGCGCGCCTTCGAAACCCCGCCCGATCGTGGGCGGAACGGCGTCGTCGTGTCGCCGTGGCGTCTGAGGCGCCCCCCGGTGCGGGTGGGATGGCGGCGACCGGGGCGGCCGCCGCCGGCAGCGATACGCGGATGCGTGGCTCGGACGCCGGCTCCATGCTGGCGATCGGAAAGCGGGTGACGGGCCGGGCGGCGCGCATTTGCACGATCGCCAGGCCGCCCGCCCCGGCCACCCCAAGCATCAGCAGCAGACCGCCCGCCAAGGCCCATCGATCCCGGCCCTTCGCAGGTGGCGGGGCAGGCGGGGCGTCGGCCCGGTCAAGGTTGAGGATCGCCTCGACATCCTTCTCCAGCTGATCACCGATGGTCATGCCGGTGCTGTGGAAAGCACGGCGTGATCACCCCCCTCCAGCATCAGCGCGGTGAGCTTGCCGGTGCGATAGGCGCCCGTATCGATACCGATGCGGTTGGCGCGCATGTCCACCTCTTCCTCGATCGAATGGCCGTGGACGATGACGTGGGGATGCACCGCCTCGCTTTCCAAAAACTCGTGGCGGATCCACAGCATGTCCTGCGCCGTCTGCCGGGCGATCGGTACGTCGGGGCGGATGCCGGCGTGGACGAACAGATAGCCGCCTATCCGCAGCGATGTGGGCCGTGTCGTCAGCCAGTCGATCGTTTCGGTGGGCACCTGCCGTCGCGCCGCCGCCAGGCAGGCGCGGGTCGGGCCGCCGGCGATCAGCTCCGCCTCGACCCCCCAGCTGGCCAGCGCCGCATCCCCGCCGTGCCGCAACCACACCGCCAGCGCATTGACGTTGCCGCCGAGCGCATCGAGCATCATCGCCTCATGATTGCCCTTCAGCACAACGAACGCGTCCGAGCGGGCGGACAGCGCACGGCACCGATCCACGATCGCCGCTGAATCCGGCCCGCGATCGATGATATCGCCGAGAAGGACGAGCCGGACGTGGGCCGCCGGGCGCGCCGCATTGTCCCGCCGGATCTGGCCGACCAGCGCCTGCAGCAGATCGAGCCGGCCATGCACGTCACCGATCGCATACACCCGTTCGCCCGCCGGTATGCGCGTGGATGGCGGCACGGCCCTGACGGCGGCGGTCCCCATCCCGCTTATGGCCTGACCCGATCGCGCCGCAGGCGCTGTCCGCTCGGTCTCACGGATCCACCATCGTCAGCGTTACGGCGGCGATACGCGCGCCGGCCTGCTCCAGCAGATCCTTCGCCATTCGCGTCGCATCGGTCGGCGTCACGCGTGCGCGCGCCACCAGCAGCACGCCATCGGCCATCGCCGCCAGCTCCCGCGCCTCGGACAAAGCCAGCGCCGGCGCACAATCGAGCAGCACCATGTCATAGAGCTTTTCGAGATCGCGGATCAGCCCGGCCATCTGCGGCGAGGAAACCGCGCCGTTCGCGACCTGGCGTTCGCTCCCCTGCGCCAGATATTGCGCGCCCGATGGCGTATCCACCTCCACGGCGTCGCGAAAATCGACGTCGCCGTCGAGCACCTCGGCCAGCCCTATCCGTACATAGGGGCTGAGGGCGCGGCTGGCGGCGGGGCGGCGGCCGTCGCAATCGACCAGCACCACGCGCAGGCCGGCCAGCGCGGCGGAACGAGCGAGGCACAGCGCGACCGTCGTCTTGCCCTCCTCCGGCAGCGCGGACGAGATGGCGATCGAGCGCATCCCCTCGCCACCCGCCGACAGGCCCGAATGGATGCCCCGAAAGGCGAGGCCGAAGGGGGAGCGGCGGTGATTGTACAGATAATCGGGCGGCCCCATCCGATCGTCCGCCGGAAAATCGGCGTCGGCCACGCGCGCCAGATCGGGCACCATGCCGATCACCGGGCGGCCGAGCCGCCGCTCCGCCTGCATCCGCGTGCGGAAGCCCTTGGTCGTTCCTTCGCGCACCAGCACCGTCACGATCGCGGCGGCCAGCGCCGCCAGCAGGCTGAACAGCACGAACGGCAATGCGGCCGGCGTGCGTCGCGCCGCCGGCACGCTGGCGCGGGAGATGACGTAGGCGGCGGCGGTATCGCGCCGCGCCTCCTCCACCAGCGTGCGATAGCGGCTGGCGAACCCTTCGTAGCGGGCGCGGGCGGCGGCGGCGCGTGTATCCATCCGGCGGCGCAAGGCGGTCGCGCGGTCCATCGCGGCCAGCTCGTCCCCCGCGCGGGCACGGGCGGCCCGCAGCAGCGCTAGGCGGTTGCGGGCATTGCCGAGATCGGTGTTCAGCCGGGTCAGGCGGCGAACCTCGTTCGCGATCTCCCGATCGATCTCTGGCGGGCGGGGCACGGTGGCGTTCGCCAGCAATTCGCGCAGGCGGGGGGAGGATAGGCGACCCTGCCCGCCGCCCCGCTCCACCGAAAGGCGCGCGGCGAGCGCCTGCTCGTCGAAGGCCGCCGTCTGTATGCCCGCGTCGAGCGCGCGTATGTCGTTCGAAAGGGTGGCGCGGTCGGTCGGGCGGCTGAGGATGCCGACCGCCTCGTTCAGTCCGCGCGCCGCCGCCTCGTCGCGGATGGTCTGCTCGCGCGCGGCCGCCACCTGCGCCTGTAGCGCTGATTTTTCGCGGCCACGCACGCCGCCGACCCGCCTGTCCGCCACATAGGTTTCGGCCAGCGTGTTCAGGATGCCCGTCGCCAGCACCCGATCGGCGGCGGCGTAGCGCACCGCGACCGCATAGGAGGTACCGCTCGTCTCGATCCGCAGATTGTCGCGCACCGTATCGATCGCCTGCCGCCGCGCATCCACTCGCGCGATCGCCGGGCCGCTGCGTGGCTGGCCGACACCGCGCACGTTGGTGAGGCCGAGGCGATCCACGACGGCCGCCACCAGTTCGCGCGAGGTCAGCAGCCGCACCTCGGTATTGCGGGCGAGCGGGCTAGCGGAGGATGCGGTGGCGGATGCCGGGGCGAGCCGATCGAACCCGTGATCCAGCCAGATGTCGGCGCGCGCCACATACCGGCGCGGCATCAGCACCCAGGCGATCAGCGCGGCGGCCAGCACCAGCAGCATGGCGCCGATGATCCAGCGCCGATGATAGCGCAGCGCCCGTCGTATCGTCGCGAGGCGGCCGTCGGCCACGGGGCGCTCGGGCCCGTCGTTCTCCGCCATCGGTGCCCCCAGGCGGGGAATGCCGGCCGCCTCGGCGACGGG
>CAJYJW010000066.1 GCA_913775025.1 uncultured Sphingomonas sp.
GGCGGCCGCCGAAACGCTTTATCTCGCGCTCGATCCGTTCCCTCGCGCCGCAGACGCCGATCAGAAGCTGAAGGCCGCCGGCGTATTGACCGAAGGAGAGGCCGGACCGTTCGCCGCATTGCAGGCCTTGCGCGATCGCATGGGCGGGCAAACCGACTAGCGCCGCCCCGGTGCGAGCAATGCGATAAGAACCGGGTCGCGCGTCGCGGCCGGATCGGCCCGGATGGCCGCTTCCTCCCGGCCGATCACGCGGAAGATGCCATCGGCGGCTTGGCTGGCGACCGTACGGCCGAGTTCGAGATAGTCGATCCCGGTTTCTTCGGCCACCGCCGCGCTCATCGCGGCGACGAGATCGTTGCGCATGATCCCCGCCAGTTCCGGCACCATCGCCTCTACCACCGATCCGCCGATCCGCTCCCGCAGGATGCCCGTCGCCGCTTCGGGGCCACCCCTGAGCGCCCGTACGGCATCGGCCGGAGACAAGCCCCGAACGCCATCGAGCACGATCGGCGCGGCCCGATCCGCCGCCTGCCCGGCCGCTTGGTTCAGCGCGAGCGCCACGCGCCGTCGCATTCCCTCGCTGCGCAGGAAGGCCCCCACGATGCGGCTGAGCCGACCATCGCCCGCGCTCTGGCTCAACGCCTCAGGCGGGGCGATGCGGGCGAGCTGCTCGTCGTAAAAGCCATTCGGTTGCAGCAGGCGTGCGAACGCCCTTTGGGTGGAAAGCGTAAGGAGGCGGCGAACGCCATCCTCAAGACTGTAGCTACCGGGCCCACCAGCGCACCCGGCGACGGCGGCCAGCGGCAGCAGGGTTGCAAGGGCGAGCAGACGCCTGCGGTCCATCGTATCGGTCATGAGGTCTCCTCGGGCACCACGCGATAACCGGCGATGAACGGCGTCGGATCCATGCCATCAGACGCCTGATCCCTCGGCGCCCGCGAGGGCCAATTCGTGGGATCAATCGTCGGCAACGCTGCGAGCGTCTCAGAGTCATGAGATAGAATTAGCTCGGCGTCCCGCACCGTCACGTCCGCCCGGGCGATGGAATGCAGGCGCTCACCAATGCCGCCCAAACCGCCCTTCGCCACGACGAAATAGGCTATCACTCCATCATCGCGCACCATCGCTCCGATCGATCGGCCAATGGGCGTACCGGACGGGTCGCGCACCGGCTGCTCGATGAGGCTGGCGATGGGAAACACGCGTATCGTGTCCCGCTTGCTTTCGCTGCGTCGGGTCGCTCGCCGCGCGCCGTCATCGAGCCGGGCGATGCGGCCAGCCAGCGCCAGATGCCAACGATGTTGACGATCACGAGAAAGCCGTTGGCCCACAGCAGATTGCTCTGCCCGGTCGTGATCGCGACGACCGTCCAGGCGATCGATCCGAGCAGAAAGACGACGAAGCCCCATCCGGTGACGCGCGGACCGAGATTCGACGCCGTCATCATGGCCGCCAGCATCGTGGCGATCGGGGCTATCCAGCCGGCGATGTCCTGCAACCGTCATCCCTTACGCGATCGTAGTCGTGCGAGGTCATAACGGCTATCGATATCAACGGGTTGCCACCCATTCCGATCAAGCCAGCAGATCGGCCCCCGGATCAAGCGGGCCAATCCACGATCACCGGAAAGGCCCGCCCTGGTCTCCGCCGTCGGTCGTCGCAACAGCACCGGGTGCCCCGGTCCGGCCGGCCCGCGTGGCCGAACCGCGGCGACATCCGATCGCAATTTGCGGGCCATGAGACGCATCATCGCGGGAGAAATAAAAGGCATGTCGCCGAGAAAGACGAACACCTGCCGCTCGATGGGCCACAGCACGTCCAGGGCCGCACCAAGACTTTCCGACATGCCGCGCCGGTGATGGCGGGTGTGAACGAAACGAACATGCGGGAGCCGCGCGGCGTGCCTCACCCGAACCGCATCATGCCCGGTCGCCACGATTACCCGCGCCACCGGCGCCGCGCGCGCTGCCCGCACCGCATGCGCGACGAGGGGCAGCCGATCCTGCCGCGCCAGCAACTTGTTGCCGCCCCGGAAACGGCGCGATCGCCCTGCGGCAAGAACGATGGCGACACGCATCGGCGACCCCGAAATAACGAACGCCGCCGCGGTGATCCGCGACGGCGCTCTTGCGACCCTCCAGGGAGGAACTCAGATCTTGTTGATGGCGCCCTTCACATCGCCTTTGGCACCTTGCATCTCGCCCTTGGCTTCCTGCGCGTGACCCTCGGCCTCCAGATCGGGCCGATCGGTTGCATCGCCGATAGCCTGCTTTGCCTTGCCGATCAGCTCGTTCGCTGCGCCCTTGGCCTTATCCGCAAACTCGCCCATGACAGTCTCCTCTGGTTGAGACGGCCCTTGCCGTCGGGGTACGGGAAGCTGAACGGCTCTTTCCGGCAAGAGTTCCCGCCAAGGCGGATTGCTCTGTGTTAATCGGCGACGATGGCTCGCGTTTTGGGAGAGGTTGGCTTTATGATCGATGAACTTGTCGAGATTCGGGTGATCGCCGGGCAGGAGACGGCGTTCGTCGCGGCGGTCAAGCAGGCGAAGCCCCTATTCCTTGCCGCTAAGGGTTGCCATGGCCTGCGCCTGACCCGCTCCATCGAGGTGCCGGACCTGTTCCGTCTCCTCGTGCGGTGGGAGACGGTGGAGGACCACATGGTCGGCTTCCGAAATTCCGATGCGTTCGGCGAATGGCGTCGGTTGGCAGGCCCGCATTTCGCCAAGCCCCCGCACGTCGAGCATCTGGAAACCATGATCGCGGAATAACCCCCGGACGGTCAGATAAGCCCTGCCAGCGGGCTGGACGGATCGGCGTACATCCGCCGCCCCATCCGGCCCGCGCGATACGCGAGGCGGCCGGATGCCACCGCCGACTTCATGGCGGATGCCATCATCACCGGATCCTTGGCCTCCGCGATGGCGGTGTTCATCAGCACGCCGTCGCAACCCAATTCCATCGCGGCGGCGGCATCGGATGCGGTGCCCACCCCCGCATCGACCAGCACCGGCACCTTCGCGCCCTCCACGATCAGGCGAATCATCACCGGGTTCTGCAAGCCCAGCCCCGATCCGATCGGCGCGCCCAGCGGCATGATCGCCACCGCGCCCGCATCCTCCAGCCGCTTCGCCGCGATCGGATCGTCGGCGCAATAGACCATCGGCTCGAACCCTTCCTTGGCGAGGATCTCCGTGGCGCGCAGCGTCTCGATCATGTCGGGATAGAGGGTTTTGGCCTCCCCCAGCACCTCAAGCTTCACGAGCGTCCACCCGCCCGCCTCCCGCGCCAGCCGCAAGGTGCGAATCGCATCGTCGGCGGTAAAGCAGCCGGCGGTATTGGGCAGATAGGTAATGACCTTGGGATCGATGAAGTCGGTCAGCATCGGGGCCTTGGGATCGGCGATGTTGACCCGCCGTACGGCGACCGTGACGATCTCGGCGCCCGACGCGGCGACGGCGGCCGCATTCTGCGCGAAGTCCTTATATTTACCGGTGCCGACGATCAGCCGGGAACGGAAGCGCCGCCCCGCCACCGTCCAGCTATCATCGGCGACATCACCAGCCGGGCCCGGATGATCGCCGCCGCCGACGAAATGGACGATCTCCAGCTCGTCTCCGTCCTCGACCGGAACGTCCGCCAGGGTCGAGCGCGGCACGACCTCCAGATTCCGCTCCACCGCCACCTTGCTCGGATCCAGCCCCAGCTCGGCGGCAAGCCCCGCGAGCGTGATCCCCTGCGTCACCCGGCGATGCTCGCCGTTCACGCGGATGCTGATGGTGCCGTCGGTGGTCATGCTGGTCTCCGTTCGCTGCGCCCCATCTAGGGTCGCCCGCCGCCGGGGCCAACCGATTTGCGCGGGCGCGGCGCTTGGCCTAACCGGACGACGCATATTCCGGGAGCATCGCGGCGATGGCCGACACCATATTCGTTCTCAACGGCCCGAACCTCAACCTGCTCGGCCTGCGCGAGCCGGAGATCTACGGCCACGACACGCTGGACGACATCGCCGACGGTCTGCACGATCAGGCGCTGGCACTGGGCCTGACGATCGACATGCGCCAATCCAACCACGAGGGCCATCTTATCGACTGGCTGCATGAGGCAAACGCCATGCCCGCCAAGGCGGTGCTGCTGAATGCCGGTGGCTTTACCCATACCTCCATCGCGCTGCACGATGCGATCAAGGCCATCACGGTGCCGGTGATCGAGGTGCACCTGTCGAACCCACACCGGCGGGAGGAATTCCGCCACCGCAGCTATATCGGCATGGCCGCCACCGGAACCATCGCCGGCTTCGGCAGATTGTCCTACGCGCTCGCGCTGGACGCGGCCGCCAAGCTCTGACAGTAGCGCCACCAATTCAGGGAGGGTCAGATATGACCGACAACACCAACGGCGCGATGCAGGTCGATCCCGCACTCGTCCGCCAGCTTGCCGAACTGCTCGACGCCACCAACCTCACCGAGATCGAGGTGGAGGACGGCGATCGTCGCATCCGCGTCGCCCGCAAGGCCGCCTCCGTCCAGCAGGCCGCGGCGACCTACCATGCACCGCCGCCGCCGGCTGCGCCCGCGCCATCCGCCGCCACGGCGGCCCCCGCCGCGTCTCCGCCCGAGGTCGATCCCGTCGATCATCCCGGCAGCGTGAAGTCGCCGATGGTCGGCACCGTCTATCTCGCCGCCGAACCGGGTGCAAAGCCGTTCGCGGCCGTCGGCGGGCAGGTCGCCGCCGGTGATACGCTGCTGATCGTGGAGGCGATGAAGGTGATGAACCCGATCGTCTCGCCACGCGCCGGCACCATCAAGGCCGTGCTGGTCGATAACGGGCAGCCGGTCGAATTTGATCAGCCGCTCGTGATCGTCGAGTAGGCGGGGTGCCCATTCGCAAGGTATTGATCGCCAACCGGGGCGAGATCGCGCTGCGCATCCACCGCGCCTGCCACGAGATGGGGATCGAGACGGTGGCGGTCCATTCGACCGCCGATGCCGATGCGATGCACGTGCGCCTGGCCGATCAGGCGGTGTGCATCGGCCCGCCGGCCGCGGCCGACAGCTATCTCAACATCCCGAACATCATCGCGGCGGCCGAGATCACCGGGGCGGACGCGATCCATCCGGGCTACGGCTTCCTCAGCGAGAATGCGCGCTTCGCCGAGATCGTCGAGAGCCACGGCATCATCTGGATCGGCCCGAAACCCGAACATATCCGTACGATGGGCGACAAGGTGGAGGCCAAGCGGACCGCCGGCGCGCTCGGTTTGCCGCTCGTGCCCGGATCGGATGGCGCGGTGAGCGACGTCGCCGAGGCGCGCGCGATCGCTGCCCGGATCGGCTTTCCCGTCATCATCAAGGCCGCATCCGGCGGCGGCGGGCGCGGCATGAAGGTATGCGCCACCGAGGATCAACTTGAAACGCTGATGGCGCAGGCCGGCAATGAGGCGAAGGCCGCGTTCGGGGATGCCACGGTCTATATCGAGAAATATCTCGGCGACCCGCGCCATATCGAGTTTCAGGTGTTCGGCGACGGCGAAGGCAATGCCATCCATCTCGGCGAGCGCGATTGCTCGCTTCAGCGCCGCCACCAGAAAGTGCTGGAGGAAGCCCCCTCCCCCGTCCTGTCCGCCGAACAGCGCGACGAGATGGGCGGGATCGTGGCGAAGGCGATGGCCGACATGGGCTATCGCGGCGCGGGCACGATCGAGTTCCTGTACGAAGACGGTCGCTTCTATTTTATCGAGATGAATACCCGTCTGCAGGTGGAGCATCCGGTGACCGAGGCGATCACCGGCCTCGATCTGGTCCGCGAGCAGATCCGCATCGCCGATGGCAAACCGCTGACACTGCGCCAAGAGGATGTGCAGTTCCGCGGCCATGCGATCGAATGCCGCATCAATGCCGAGGATCCGCGTACCTTCGCTCCCTCCCCGGGATTGGTGAAGGGCTTTCATGCGCCGGGCGGCATGCATGTCCGGGTGGATAGTGGCCTGTATGCCGGCTACCGGGTGCCGCCTTATTACGACAGCATGATCGCCAAGCTGATCGTCTATGGCACGACACGGGCGGGTGCCCTGCGCCGTTTGCGGCGCGCGTTGGAAGAATTCGTGATCGAAGGGGTCAAGACGACGATCCCGCTTCATCAGGCGCTGCTTGACGATCCCGAGTTTCAAACGGGCGATTATACGATCAAGTGGCTGGAACAATGGCTGGCCGATCAGGCCGCGACAGAGAATACCGCGGAATGAAGGCGACGATCTGGCATAACCCGCGCTGCTCCAAATCGCGCGAGACGCTCGCGTTGCTGGAGAGCGCGGGGGCGGACGTAACGATCGTCGAATATCTCAAGACCCCGCCGTCCGCCGAAATACTAACGACGCTTTTCGAACGCGCCGGAGTCACTCCCCGGCAAGGGTTGCGCAAGGATGCCCCCGCCGCTGCACGGGTCAGCGACGAGGCCGCGATCATGGCGATGGCGGCCGATCCGGCGATGATCGAACGGCCGCTGGTAGAGACTGACAAAGGCGTTCGCCTGTGTCGCCCGCCGGAGCGAGTGCACGAAATCCTGTAGGCCGCGCGCGCCCTGCATTGAATCGCCACACATCGCCGGTACATTGGGAAGGCGATGTCGACGCTTGATCCCGACCTTTTGCTGCGCGCCTATGCGGTCGGTGTTTTTCCGATGGCGGATAGTCGCGTCGCGTCCGAGGTCTTCTGGGTCGAGCCGAAGAAGCGCGGCATCCTGCCGTTGGACGGTTTTCACCTCTCCCGTTCGCTCGCCAAAACGATTCGGTCGGATCGCTTCACCGTTACCGCCGACAGGGCGTTCGGTGATGTCGTCGCCACCTGTGCGGCGGCCACCATCAACCGGCCCGATACCTGGATCAACTCGCAGATCGAGGCGGCCTATGCCGACCTCTTTGCACGCGGCCACGCCCACTCGATCGAATGCTGGCGCGACGGGGCGCTGGTGGGCGGGCTATACGGCGTAAAACTTGGCGCCGCCTTTTTTGGTGAGAGCATGTTCAGCCGCGAGCGGGACGCATCGAAAGTGGCGCTGGCCTGGTTGGTCGCACGCCTGCGCGTCGGCGGCTTTCTCCTGCTGGACTGCCAGTTCATCACCGATCATCTCGCGTCGCTCGGCGCGGTGGAGATCGCTCGCAAGACTTACGTCGGGCTGCTGGATTCGGCGCTGGGCGTGGGGACCGGCGCGGCCACGGCGTCGGGCGACTTCTTCGCGCTCGAACGCCTTGGGCGTGCGCCGGATGCACCGGCGGATACGGTATCGGGGCCAATTTCGGGATGCTTCATCACGCAGCTCTTGGGCCAGACATCGTAGAGCGCATTTTCCAGGACGTTGAGCGACGGCGTCTCCTTGTAGAGCCAGCCGGAAAAGACTCGTCGCCACCGCGCGTCGCGCCCGCGCAGATCGGTCTGCACGAAAGCGCCGGTTAGCTGTTCATTCTCCCAGGGCGCGGTCGTCTCGCAAGCGCGCAGGCGCACGATCACGTCGCCGACGCGCACCGCTTGGCCGGGACGAAGCACAATATCCCGCGCAATACCGTTACGCTTGTTGAGCAAGCCGAGCGTCGCGACCCGCTGCGCCATTGGCGTCGCCGCCTTTACGAGGGGTGGCGCTTGAGGTGATCCGTTACGGGGCGCCGGGATATCAGGTCTGTTCGTGACGGGGCGGTTGACCGTTTCACCCTGTTCCGGTCCGGCGTCCGCCCCCGTCTCGACCTGGAGCGCCTGAACGGCCTGCCAACCGCCCACGCCGATCAGCGCCGCCAGGGCGGCCGCCAGCGCGCGACGCCTCATTTTCCGCTCGCCGCGCCACCTGCCGCGCCGGGTGCATCGCTGCCGCTTTTATTGATGAACTGGCCGATCAGGCTCATCATGTCGATCGCGCCCTGCGTATCGACGATCGTGTCGCCATCCTTCAGCGTAGCGGGGTCCCCGCCGGGCTGAAGCGCGATGAAGGAACTGCCAAGCAGGCCCTCGGACGAGATAACGGCGCTGCTATCCTTGGGAATCTTGACCGTAGGATCGATCGCAAGGGTCACGTCCACCTGAAAACTCTGCGGGTCGAGCATCTGCGCCGCGACGGTGCCGACCTTAAGGCCCGCCACCCGCACATCGGTACCAACGCTGATGCCTGTCGCGTTCGGGAAGATAGCGGTGACGCGAATGGCGTTCGCAGCGCCGCCGCCCCCCGTACGCTCCCACGCGAACCATGCGAACCACACCGCCAGCAACACGACCAGCAGCCCGGCCAGCGCCTCGGCGCCGTTCTCGCGAATCACGCTTTTCACAGCCCGTCCGGGCTCCACGCCTCATAATCGCCGGTCGCGGCGGCGCGGCGTCCACCCTTCTCCATCGCGCCCGCCGGGCGATAGGCGGTCGGCAGCCCGGTCTGATTAGCGAGCGCGGGCTTTTCCCACGATCGCGCCGGCGGCAGGGACTGATCAGGAAGGGCATCGACCGTATGATGCAACCAGCCATGCCATTCCGGCGGCACGCGGCTCGCGTCGTTCGCGCCGTTGTAGATCACCCAACGCCGACGAAAACCATTCTCCGCCGTCTTGCCCTCGAAATAAAGATTGCCGAGCGAATCGCGCCCGACCTCCCCGCCGTTGCGACGGCTGAACAGGCTGGTGCCGATGGTGGCGCCATCCCACCAGGTGAAGATGCTTTTCAAAAGGCCCATGCCGCCGCTTAGCCGGGATGCCGGGGTACGTGCAACTGCCGAACGATCATCCTACCCGCCCCACCGGATACGATCGCCGCTCCTGATGCCCAGTGCGGCGGCCCGCCCTCCCGCTATCTCAACGACGGCCGCCACGGGCTCCCCTGAGTCGATCGTATCGAGCGAGTAGGGCACGGCATTGGCGGCGATCCTGCCGATAACACCATCGGCCCGCACGAAGAGAAGGTCCAATGGGATGAGCGTATTGCGCATCCAGAAGGACGCAGGTCGCGGCGGCTTGAACGGGAAGATCATGCCGCCGTTCGCATCCAGTCGGTCGCGAAACATCAGGCCACGTGCCTGTTCGCTTTCGGTGCGCGCAACCTCGACCCGAAATTTGCGAACGCCCTCGGCCGTATGGATCGTGAGGGGGACGGTTGCGGCAGGGGCGGCGCGTCGCTGCGGACCCTCTGGCGCGGCTTTGGCGATGGCTTGGCTGGAAAGGGCGGCAAGCAGGCCCAAGACGATGATGGAATGACGGCGCATGGCGACCTTCATGCCTCGCCGGACAGGACGACGGCAAGAGGCCCCTTTCGCCCTTGCGCCACCCGCGCCTGCATCATCTGCTCGGGCATGAGTTCCGTAAAGCCGGCGCGTCGCACGGTCTCCATATGGACGAAGATATCCTGAGGATCGTTCGGCCGCACGACAAAGCCGTACCCCTTCAGCCGATTGAACCATTTGACCCGGACAGGTTCGAACGGCCCCGCCTCATCGACCAGCCCCGTCGGATCGACGCGATCAGCAAGCTTAATGGCGAGAAGATCGGGATCCGGCCCGGTGGCGCTGCTCAGATCAATTTGAAGGACACGCCGCGCTTGCAGGCCGCGCTCACGCCGAACGGCGATGCAACGCACGGTAGCACCTTCCGGCAGGGTCCGCCGGCCGTGTTCGCGCAATACGGAGAAATGCAAAAGCACGTCCCCTATCCCGCTGTCATCCACCAGAAAGCCGAAACCCCGGGTGGCGTCGAACCATTTTACCGTACCGCTGGCCTCAATGCCCGCATCATCGCCCCCGGTCTCCGACGCTGCTTCCGGCAGGGCGCAGGCATCCACCGATTGACCTTCGTCGTCTTCGGGGCCGGCATGATTCGTCTTCATTGAATAACCTGATGCCCCGGTTCGATGTCTTTTGACTGCATGCCGCGGGACATCATTGAGATAATTACGCATGTTACCCGAATTCGCGGTGCTCTAAACCTTCCGCCAAAGCAATCTGTTCCGGGTCCGCACCGGGCGGCGCGTCGACGAGCCGGCGTGAAATTTCGAAATTGTGCCCTGCCCGCATCATCGCCCCCATCGCCTTGCGGCGCCTGTCCTCATCGAGGGGATTCGTGGCGAAAGGCCCGATTCGCCGGCGGCGCGCGAAGGCGACCGCCGTCTCCCAGGCCGACCGTCTGGCGGCACCGTTCGCCTCGATAGCATCGTCTGCCGCGATGCCCGCTGCCCGCAAAGCGTCCCCCACCCGGCGGGCGCCGAAACCCCGCCGCCCGAGCGAGGCCGCGCGCGACATGGCGAACTGCTTGTCATCGATATAGCCAAGGCCAGCGCACCGCGCGAC
>CAJYJW010000067.1 GCA_913775025.1 uncultured Sphingomonas sp.
CCCCAACGGCACCGCGCCCGGCGTTGCCGGCTATGCGCCGCCGGCCGAACTGCCGCTGCTGCTCCGCCAGTTGGGCGAAGCGGGCGCGGACGACGATGCGGTGGTCGAGACGATCGGCAAGGGCGAACGCTATGCGCTGGTGAAGGTGGGCCAGGTCGTGCCCGCCACCCCCGCCCCGCTGGCCAGTGTCCGCCCCGCGATCATCGCGGAGATACAGCGCACGAAGGGCGCCGCGCGGGCTAAGGCCGTGGCCGAGGCGATCGCGGCGAAGGTCAAGGCCGGCGCGACATTGCCCGCCGCCTTCGCCGCCGCAGGCGTGAAGCTGCCCGCGCCCGAGCGCGTCTCCCGTCGCCAGATCGAACTGGCGCAGGCCAATGAGCCGGTGCCCGCCCCACTGGCGCTGATGTTCACGATGCGGGCGGGGCAGACGCGCACGATCGCCGCGCCAAACGATGCCGGCTGGTTCGTCGTCAACCTCGCCGGCATCACGCCGGGGAATGCGGCCACGGCACCGGGGCTGGTCGAGCAGACCCGGGCCCAGTTCGACCGGCTGACGGGCGAGGAATATATCGAGCAGTTCGCCAATGCCGTGGCCGCCAAGATCGGCGTCACGCGCGACGACGCGGCGCTTGCCCGCCTGCGGACCGAGCTTGCCGGCGGCGGCCCGGCCGCCCAGTGACGCCGGCGCACGATGCGGAGGCCGTCGCGCGGCTGGAGGCGGGTCAACCGACGCTCATATGGCGGCGGCAGATCGCCGATACCGACACGCCCGTCTCCGCCGCGCTGAAGCTGATCGAGCCAGGACGCGGCGACTATCTGCTCGAGTCGGTGGAGGGCGGGGCCGCGCGCGGGCGCTACACCCTGCTCGGCCTGGCCCCCGATCTCGTCTTTCGCGCCAAAGGGCGGGAGGCGGCGATCAACAACTGTTGGCTGATGGATCGCGAGGCGTTCCAGCCATGCGAGGCGGATACGCTGGCCGCGTTGCGGACGCTCGTCGGCCAATGCCGCATGGACGTGCCGGAGGGGCTGCCCCCGGCACTCGCCTGCCTCGTCGGCTATTTCGCCTATGAAACGGTTGGGCTGGTGGAGGCGCTGCCCCGCCCCGCCCCCAATCCACTCGATCTGCCGGACATGCTATTCGTGCGGCCGACCATGATCCTCGTCTTCGATCGCCTGGCCGACGCACTGTTTCTCGTCGCCCCGCTATGGCCAGGCGCGCGGGCGCCGGAGGCAGCGGTGGCCGACGCGGTGGAGCGGATCGGCGCGACGGCCGCGCGCCTCGCCGCCCCCGCAGCGGCCGCCGCGCGTCATGCGGGTGCGCTGCCCGACGCGGTGCCGCAATCCGCGCTGCCCCCCGGCCGCTATGGTGAGATGGTGCGGGCCGCCAAGGAGTATATCGCGGCGGGCGACATCTTTCAGGTGGTGCTGGCGCAGCGTTTCTCCACGCCGTTTCCGCTGCCGCCGTTCGATCTCTATCGCGCGCTTCGGCGGATCAACCCGTCGCCGTTCCTCTATTATCTCGATCTGCCCGGCTTCGCGCTGATCGGGTCAAGCCCCGAAATCCTCGTGCGCGCGCGCGACGGGGAGGTGACGATCCGCCCGATCGCCGGCACCCGCCCGCGCGGCCGAACCGCGCGGGCGGACGAGGAGAATCGCGAAAGCCTGCTGGCCGACCCCAAGGAGCGGGCCGAACATCTCATGCTGCTCGATCTCGGCCGCAACGATGTGGGCCGCGTGGCGGAGGCCGGCAGCGTGCGCGTGACCGACAGCTACGGCATCGAGAAATACAGCCACGTGATGCATATCGTGTCGAACGTGGTCGGCCGCCTCTCCCCGGACAAGGACGCACTGGACGCATTGTTCGCGGGTTTCCCCGCCGGCACCGTATCGGGGGCACCCAAGGTCCGCGCGTGCGAAATCATTGCCGAGCTGGAGCCGGAGACGCGCGGGGCCTATGCCGGCGGCGTCGGCTATTTCTCGCCCGACGGATCGATGGATTCCTGCATCGTGCTGCGGACCGCGGTGGTGAAGGACGGCGTGATGCATGTGCAGGCGGGCGCCGGCATCGTCGCCGACAGCGACCCCGCCGCCGAACAGCGCGAGTGCGAGGCGAAATCCGGCGCGCTGTTGGCCGCCGCCCGAGAGGCGATCGCGCAGGCAGGTGCGAGCGGCTTCGGCCAGTAGGCCAGCCTCGCCCCTTTTACGCTATCGCCCGCGCTTCCCCTTGTCCGGCGGCATCCCGAGCCGCTGCAGCGTCATCCGCAGCACATCGTCCGGCAGCGGCGCTGCGGTCGGGGAAAGCAGCGCCGCCCCCGGCGGGGGCGGGGGCGTAACCGGCCGGTGTGGCACCGGGCATCCCGCCGCCTCCGCGCCCGCGAACGGTAGCGGGCGCATTTTGGTGCGGTGATCCTCCGGCCCCGGCACGCCATCCGGCGTCTGCCCGCGAAAATAGAGCTTCTGCCACTGATCGGCCGGGGCCTGTGGCTGCGTCTCCTTCACCCATCGCTGAAAGGCCGCGCGCGATCCGCTCCACGCATCGAACGCAGCCTTCAGCTCGGGTGCTTCCTCCACAGGCCGAATGCGGGGAGCGAATTCGGTCAGCGCCTGTCGCTGCACCGGAAAGAAGAAGCAGAACGGCTCATTTTCCTCGAAGCGGACCCAGTGGTTTGGACGGGTGAAACGCCAGTTCATCGTGAAGGTATAAGGCGACCAGTCCGTCTCGATCACGCCGGAAAGGGGCGCGATGCCGTCCTTGGCGGCGTTGGGCGATCCGCCGACCCACAGGTTCCACCCCGGCGGGGTGCGGAACAACCCCTCCACGTGAAAGGTGATCGTGCCCTGGCCAAACAGCGATGTCGGCCGTTCCCGCCCGTCCGCGCCGGGATCGACCCGGATCTCCACCGCATCGATGCCGCTGCCGCCCCGCCAGCGCGCGCGGAAGCCGACCGGGCTCAACAGCTCCCACCCATGCGCATTGGCGATGGCGAGCGGCAGGCAGCGGTAGGCGAATTGCTGGGGTGTCGCATCCATCCACGCGCGGCGCGGGTCGGCGGGGCGGATGCGCGGCGCCCAAGTCTCATACACGAAGCAATCGAGATCCATCGCGCGCTCCTGCTGGCGTAAGGCCAAGCAGGATAGCGTGGCGCACGGGCGTTGCCAGCCGCCCGCCGGGCGCCAGCCGCTTGCGCGCGACCGCGCATCCGCTACATCCCGGCCATGATCCTCGTCATCGACAATTACGACAGCTTCACCTGGAACCTTGTCCACTATCTCCAGCAGCTGGGGGCGGAGGTGGAGGTGGTGCGCAACGACGCCATCTCGGCCGGTCAGGCGCTGTCGAGCGGGGCGGAGGCGTTCCTGATATCGCCCGGCCCCTGTTCACCGACGGAGGCGGGCGTATCGCTCGATCTGGTCGCCGCCGCCGCCGATGCGGGGCGGCCGCTCCTCGGCGTGTGCCTCGGCCATCAGGCGATTGGCCAGTATTTTGGCGGCCGGGTAGAGCGCGCGCCGAGCCTGATGCACGGCAAGACCAGTCCGATCCTGCACGATGCGACGGGCGTGTTCGCCGGCCTCCCCTCCCCCTTCACCGCCACCCGTTATCATTCGCTGACGGTGCCCGAGGCGTCGGTGCCGCCGGTGTTGCGAGTGAACGCACGCACGGCCGATGGCGTGGTGATGGGCCTGCGCCACGCCACGCTGCCGATCCACGGCGTGCAGTTCCACCCGGAGAGCATCGCCACCGAACATGGCCACGCCCTCCTCGCCAACTTTCTGAAGGTGGCGGGCATCCCCGTACGCGAGATCGCGTGACGACCTTCGTGCCCCTGCCGGACGCGGCTTCCCCGCTGGATCACACCACCGCGCGCGCCGCTTTCGACGACATCCTCGACGGGCGGGCCGACGATGCCCACGTGGCGCGCTTCCTCACCGTCATGGCCGAGCGGGACGAGACCAGCATCGAGATCGCCGCCGCCGCCGCCGCCCTGCGCGAACGGATGATCCCGGTGCAGGCCCCGGACCATGCGATCGACGTGTGCGGCACCGGCGGTGATGGGGCGCACAGCCTCAACGTCTCGACCGCCGTCGCCATCGTGGTCGCGGCCTGCGGCGTGCCTGTCGCCAAGCACGGCAACCGCGCCGCCTCGTCGAAGGCGGGGGCGGCGGATACGCTGGAGGCGCTGGGCCTGAACCTCGATCGCGCCGCCGCCCGCGCGCAAGAGAGCCTCGCCGATCTCGGCATCGCTTTCCTGTTCGCCCAGTCCCACCACCCCGCACTCGGGCGGCTCGCGCCCATCCGTCGCGCGATCGGGCGGCGGACGATCTTCAATCTGATCGGCCCGATCGCCAATCCGGCGGGCGTCACCCGCCAGCTGGTCGGCGTGGCGCGGCCCGATTTCCTTAGCACCTATGCCGAAGGGCTGCGGTTGCTCGGCACGACATCGGCGATGATGGTGTCCGGCGACGAGCCGCTGGACGAACTGTCCGTCGGCGGCCCCTCCACGGTCATCCGGCTGGGGGCCTGCGGCGACGGCGCCGAGCGGGTGAGCCCGGAGGACGCCGGCCTTTCACGGCATCCGGCCGAGGCGTTGCGCGGCGGCGATGCCGCTTTCAACGCCGCTGCGCTGCGACGCCTGCTGCTGGGCGAGGCGGGGGCCTATCGCGATGCGGTGCTGTTCAACGCCGCCGCCGCGCTGATCGTCGCCGGCGAGGTAGACGGCTGGGTAGACGGCGTGGAGGAAGCCGCCGAGGCGATCGACAGGGGGCTGGCGAAGGCGCTGCTCGATTGCTGGATCGCCTTCTAGGCTCTTCGGAGCGGCAATCGCGCTGGCGCGTTCCGCCGGCATGACCATCCTCATCCCCATCCTTGGCGACCAGCTGTCGCACGGCCTCGCCTCCCTGCGCGACATCGAGCGCAAGAATGCGGTGCTGTTGTTGATGGAGGTGGCTGAGGAGACGACCTACGTTCGCCATCACAAGCGCAAGATCGCGCTGATCTTCTCCGCCATGCGCCATTTCGCCGAGGAATTGCGGGCGGACGGCTGGACGGTCGACTACATCCGCTTGGACGACAAGGGCAACAGCGGCAGCTTTTCGGGCGAGGTCGCGCGCGCCGCGAAACGCCACCGGGCGGCCGCCGTCCGTATCGTCGAATCGGGCGAATGGCGCGTGAAGCGGATGATCGATGGATGGGAAAAGACCCTCGGCCTTCCGGTGGACGTGCTGCCCGACGATCGCTTCCTCTGCTCGATCCTCGATTTCCAGACTTGGGCGCAGTCACGCAACGATCTGGTGATGGAATTTTTCTATCGCGAGATGCGCCGCAAGACCGGGCTGTTGATGACGGCGGACGGCAAGCCCGAGGGCGGCAAATGGAATCTGGACGCAGAAAATCGCGTGCCGCCCAAGCACGGCCTCAACTATCCCGAACCGATGCATTTCGCCCCCGATGCGATCACCACGGATGTGATGGCGCTGGTGGAGGACCGTTTCGCCGAACATTTCGGGCGGCTGGAGAAATTCGCCCTCCCCGTCACCGCCAAGCAGGCGCAAAAGGCGCTGCGCCATTTCATCCGCACCGCTCTGCCCGATTTCGGCACCTATCAGGATGCGATGGTGACGGGGCAGGACTGGCTTTATCACAGCTGGCTCAGCCCGGCGATGAATCTCGGCCTGCTGACCCCGCTGGAGGTGGCGCAGGCGGCGGCGGCGGCCTACGCCACCGGCGATGTGCCGTTGAATGCGGCGGAGGGGTTCATCCGTCAGATCATCGGCTGGCGCGAATATGTGCGCGGCTATTACTGGATGGAGATGCCCGACGTCGCCGACGCCAATGCGCTGGAGGCGACGCGTCCGCTTCCCGAATTCTACTGGACGGGCGAGACGGATATGCTGTGCCTGGCGGAGGCCGTGCGAAACACACGCGACCATGGCTACGCCCATCACATCCAACGGCTGATGGTGCTCGGCAATTTCGCGATGCTGGCTGGTGTCCGCCCGCAGGAGGTGGCCGACTGGTTCCTCGTCGTCTATGCCGACGCCTACGAATGGGTGGAGCTACCCAACGTGATCGGCATGAGCCAGCATGCCGACGGCGGGCGCCTTGCCACCAAGCCTTATGCGGGCGGCGGGGCCTATATCAACCGCATGTCCGATCATTGCGGGCCATGCCGCTACGACGTGAAGAAGAAGACCGGGCCGGATGCCTGCCCGTTCAACGCGCTGTACTGGGATTTCCTCGCCCGCCACGAACGCCGCTTCGGACGCAATCGTCGGATGATGACCATGTATGCCACATGGAACCGCATGACGCCGGCATCCCGCGACGCCTATCGCTCAAGCGCCGCCGCCTTTCTCGATGCGCTGGAGCCGGCGGCCAAGGGCTGGGCGCGGGCGGAGTGACCTTAATCCCGCGGGCCGAGCAGGATCACGCCCGCGCCGATCAGGCACAGAAGGCCGCCGCTTGCATCCCACCGGTCGGGCCGCACCCCCTCCACCGCCCAAAGCCAGGCAAGAGAAGCGACGATATAGACGCCGCCATAGGCCGCGAACGCCCGGCCGGCATTGTCCGCCGGGGTAAAGGCCAGCAGGACCGCGAACAGCAACAGCGCGGCCATGCCGGCCACGAGCCAGAGCGGCGATCGATCGAGCCGGATCACTGCCCACAAGGCGAAGCACCCACCAATCTCTGCAATGGCGGCGATCGGATAGAGCAGCACGGTCTTGACCATACCCCGTCCCTGTCGCCTTAAGCGATACGGCGCAAGCGACGGGAGGCGGCGATCAGCGACGGGCATCGACATGGCCATGCCGGGCACGGCCACTCGCATAATCACGGGCACGCTCATGGGCATGGCGCGCATGGCCATGCCGGTCATTCCCACGCGCCCGCCGATTTCGGCCGCGCCTTCCTGATCGGCATCGCCATCAATATCGGTTTCGTCGCGGTGGAGGCGACGGCGGGACTGCTGGTCAACTCGATGGCGCTTCTGGCGGATGCGGGACACAATCTGTCCGACGTGCTCGGGCTCGTCATGGCGTGGGGCGCGTATCGACTCGGCCGCCGCCCGCCGAACGCGCGCTACACCTATGGCCTCGGCGGATCGACCATCTTGGCGGCGCTCGCCAATGCAGTGCTGCTGCTCGTCGCATCGGGCGCGATCCTGCTGGAGGCGATCCAGCGTTTCGCCGAGCCCCCGCCCGTGCCCGGCCTGCCGGTGATGGGGATCGCGGCGGCGGGCATCGTGGTGAATCTCGGCACTGCCTTGCTGTTCGCCAAAGGGCGCGAGGGCGACGTGAACGTGCGCGGCGCCTATCTGCACATGGCGGCGGACGCGGCTGTTTCCGCAGGCGTGGTGGTGGCCGGGCTATTGACGCTGCTGACCGGCTGGCGCTGGATCGATCCCGTCACCAGCATAGGCATCGTCGCGGTGATCGTCGCGGGAACGTGGGGATTGCTCCGCGAGTCGCTGTCGCTTGCCCTGCATGGCGTGCCCCCCGGCATCGACGTGAGCGAGGTGACGGCGGCGCTGGGGCAGGTGGACGGCGTCACCCGTGTCCACCACGTCCACATCTGGGCGACGAGCACCACCGAGACCGCGCTGACCGCACATCTGGTGATGCCGGCGGGGCCGCCGGGCGACGCCTTTCTGAAAGAGATCGCGCACGGCATGGAGCATCGCTTCGGCATCGGCCACGCCACCTTTCAGGTCGAGCGGGGCACCGATGCCGCCGCCCCCTGCCCCGCCGCCTGACGGCAACCTCATGGCAACGCCTTGCCGCTAGACGGGGCCTGCCCGCCCGCCCGGAACCCGCCGATGACCATGCCCGCCCGCGTCCACCTTATCGCCGCCGCCCGGCCCAACTTCATGAAGGTCGCGCCGCTGTGGCATGCGCTGTCCGCGGCCCCTGATTTCACGCCGGTGCTGATCCATACCGGCCAGCATTATGACGCCAACATGTCCGATGCGATCTTCGCGGATCTGCGTCTGCCCGCGCCCGATCACCATCTCGGCGTCGGGTCGGGCAGCCATGCCGAACAGACTGGCCGCGTGATGATCGCCTATGAGGGAGTGGCGTTGGCGGATCGGCCCGACTGGCTGATCGTCGTCGGCGACGTCAACTCCACCGCCGCCTGCGCGCTCGTCGGCACCAAGCTCGGCGTGCCGACGGTGCATCTGGAAGCGGGCCTGCGCAGCCGTGATCGGGCGATGCCGGAAGAGTTGAACCGCCTCGTCACCGATGTGCTGGCGGACGTGCTCTGGACCCCCTCCCCCGATGCGGACGCCAATTTGCTGGCGGAAGGCATCCCGCCCGCCCGGATCACGCGGGTGGGCAACATCATGATGGATGCCTTCGAGCTTAGCCGCCCCGCGATTCTCGCAGCGGATCAACCGGGGGTGCTGGGCTTGATACCCGGCGGCTACGGGCTGGTGACGCTGCATCGCCCGTCCAATGTCGATGACCCGGAGCAGCTGGCCCGGCTGGTGGCGGCCCTGATCGAGGTACAGGCGCGCTTGCCGCTTTTGTTCCCGGTCCACCCGCGCACGGCAGGGCGACTGGCGGCTTCGGGTTTGACGGAGCGGCTCGAACGGGCGGGCGTGCGCCTCGTCGAACCCGCCTCCTACATTCGTTTCATGAGTCTCGTAATGCACGCAGCCGCAGTCATCACCGACTCGGGCGGGATACAGGAAGAGACGACCTATCTGGGCGTTCCCTGTCTCACGTTGCGGGAGAATACCGAGCGACCGATTACGATCGCGCAGGGGACCAGTCGGCTGGTCAGGGCCGAAACGCTGGCGGATACATTGAATGCCGCCTTGGAGGAGCCGCGCTCGGGGCGGCGACGGCCCGATCTGTGGGATGGAAAGACGGCGGACAGATGCCTCGCCGATCTCCGCGAGCGTTCCGCGCGTCCGAAAAGGATCTGATCGACGTCACGGCATTGTCACGCCCCGATGGTACGGGGCGTGACGCGACCGACTCAGCGGCCGTTCAACACTTCCTTGATTCGGAGTTTCTGCTTTTTCAGCTGGGCGATGAGAGTGCCGTCGGGGGCGGGACGGTTATTCTCCGCGGCGATTCGCGCGTCGAGCCCGGCATGCTTGGCGGTAAGAGCGGAAAGATGGCCAGATTCCATAGGATCGTTCCTTTCGTCTCCGATTGGGACGAGGAGTAGAACACCAACTGCCGCGCATGTCTCCCGAAGAATATGTTTAATGCGGTGGTTACCACGTTCGTCACGCCGGATCGCACGCCTGCCCCCCGGCCTTGAGTAACAGGTCCATCGGCCCTATCGCCAGGCCAGGCCATCGACCGGGAGCGACAGCTTTGGACAGGGACGAGATCGTCACCCGCTTGGCGCAGCGCCGCGAGGAACATCGGGATCTGGACTTGGCGATCGCCGCGATGGAGCAAACGCTATCGGATCAGCTTGTCCTGGCACGCGCCAAGAAGCGCAAGCTGCGGCTGCGCGACGAGATCGCGCTGCTGGAAGACCAGTTGATACCGGACATCATCGCCTGAACGAAACGGGCCGGCTTCGCGAGGAGGCCGGCCCGTTGTCAGTCACCGATCAGATCAGGCGGCTTCGCGCTCGTCCTGCTGCGGTGTCGCCGCGATCGTCGTCGGCGCGGCGCCGTCGATCGAGATGCGGCGCGGCTTCTTGTGCTCCGGCACCTCCCGCACGAGCGAGATGTTGAGCAGTCCATTCTCATAGCCCGCACCCGTCACCTTGATGGTATATGCAAGCTGGAAACGACGCTCGAACGCACGCTTGGCGATGCCGCGATGAATGAACTGGCGATCCCCCTGATCGGCATTGTCGCTCGCGCGGCCAACCACGATCAGCACATTCTCCTGCACTGTCAGGTCAAGCTCATCCTGCGAGAAGCCGGCGACCGCCATCGAGATGCGGTAGCTACCGTCACCGACCTTTTCAATATTGTAAGGGGGGTAGACCTCATCCCCGCCGCGCGTGGCGAAATCGACGAGCCGATTGAGGTTTTCGAAACCGATCGAGGACCGGAGAAGGGGGGCAAAATCAACAGTACGCATGGTCTCAACCCTTTCACATGGCGATGAGTATGATGCCCGCGGATATGCCGCCGGGCACATCGGCCGCCGTCCCGAAGCGACGCCGACCGATGATTTCGAGATGGGAACCTTATGTCCCGTTTCAAGCCTCTCCGTCGCACGACAATCTTCTCGCCCCGCGCCAAATATGATAGATCCATGTCCAGTTTCCGGGGGGAAATTGCCGATGCGGGACGACGGCATGACTGCGCGTCTGGTGGATGCGCTCTATATCGATGCGACGGCGGTGGCCGATAGCGTGCGTGCCTACGGGCAGACCGCAGGCCGAATCGAGCGCGAAGCGATGCCCGCGGTCGCTCGCATCGCCTACACGTGCGAGATGATGCGGCTGACCACCCGGCTGACCCACGTCATCGCCTGGCTGCTGACCCGGCAGGACCTCGAAGCGGGTGAGATCAGCTGGCGGGAGGCCAACAGTGCGGCCCGCCGGCTGGCTATGATCGAGGCGACGGATCCCGCCGTGATGGCGAGCCTGCCTTCCGGCGCGCGTTCACTGGTTTCCGCCGGCGAGGCCCTGCATGCGCGGGCCTATCGCCTCCAGCAGAAGCTGAACCGGCCACTTGCTCCGGCCAGCCCGGCACATCGGTTGATCGCACGGCTGGAAAACGCCTTTTAGCAGGGGAAGGCGAATGTGGTGCGGGCGGGGGGAATCGAACCCCCAAGGCCTTGCGGCCGACGGATTTTCATACCCGCCACGGCTTTCGCCGCCGCACCGCCGGGGCGTATGCGTTTGGGGTCTGGACTATCCCTTCACCATCCCCGGCCGGTCCGGCGGGGTACAGGTGCTGCCCGTCTAGTCTCTACACCTTCTCTTCGGCGGCAGGCCGCCTGCGAGCTTGGCTCGGGATCGCCATCTGACAGGGTTCCCCGAATTTGAGCAGTTCTGCATCGCGCGTTTCCCCGCGAGCACTCAATCTATAAGTCCGTTGCGTCTACCAGTTTCGCCACGCCCGCACGGCGCGTCTCGCTGCATAAGCGGCGCCGGGCCCCAAGCCAAGTCCGTCAGACATTCAGGCGCTGACGCATCTCCTTGCCCGGCTTGAAATACGGCACCTGCTTCGCTGCGACGTCCACCGGATCGCCGGTACGCGGGTTGCGACCGATACGGGCATCGCGCGCCCGGGTGGAGAAGGCCCCGAAGCCGCGCAATTCCACGCGTTTCCCTTCGGCCAGATGCTGGCTGATCGTATCGAAGAAGATCGCGACGATCCGCTCGACCTCACGCGGGGAAAGGTCGGGGTTGTCGTTCGCGAGCAACTGTACGAGTTCCGAGCGGATCATCCCCAAGCTCCTGTCGCATGTCCGGCGGCCCTACGCCTCGTGTCACGACGGTCCGCTTCTCGCGCCCTTACACGAGTGATCGATCTTTATCTAAGTTAATTTCTGCTCGGCGTAGGATTGTACCTAGGGTTCCCCGAACGTTCCCGGAACGCGTAGCCCGACAAAAAGAAGGGGCGCGAACCTCTCGGTTCGCGCCCCCCGCTCTGTTTGAAATGGACGGGATCAGTTGTCGTCGCGACGGGCCTTGAGCGCCGCGCCGAGAATGTCGCCGAGCGACGCCCCCGAGTCGGACGAACCGTACTGCGCCACAGCCTGCTTCTCCTCGGCCATCTGCATCGCCTTGATCGAGAAGTTCGGCTTCTTCGAGCGATCGAAGCCGATCACCATCGCGTCGAACTTCTGGCCGACCTGGAACCGCTCCGGACGCTGCTCGTCGCGATCGCGGCCGAGATCGCCGCGACGGATGAAGCCGGTCGCACCGTCGTCGCCAGCCTGCACGTCGAGGCCGGCATCGCTGACGTTCAGCACGGTGACGGTGACGATCGTGTTCTTGTTGACGCGACCTTCACTACCGCCCGCACCGGCGCCCGCAGCCGCCGCGCCGGACACGCCGCCACGCTCAAGCTGCTTCATGCCGAGCGAGATGCGCTCCTTCTCGGTATCGATGTCGAGCACGACGGCCTTCACCGTCTCGCCCTTGTGATGCAGCGCCAGGGCTTCCTCGCCCGACATGCCCCAGGCGATGTCGGACATATGGACCATGCCGTCCACGTCGCCGTCCAGACCGATGAACAGGCCGAACTCGGTCGCGTTCTTGACCTCACCCTCGACGACCGAACCCACCGGATGCTGTTCGAGGAACGAATCCCACGGGTTGTTCTGTGCCTGCTTGAGGCCCAGCGAGATGCGGCGCTTGTCCTGATCGACCTCGAGGATGACGACGTCCACTTCCTGCGACGTCGACACGATCTTGCCCGGATGGACGTTCTTCTTGGTCCACGACATTTCGGAGACGTGGACGAGACCCTCGATCCCCGGCTCCAGCTCCACGAAGGCGCCATATTCGGTGATGTTGGTCACGCGGCCGGTGAACTTACCGTCGATCGGATACTTCGCCGCCGCGCCTTCCCACGGATCGCTCTCAAGCTGCTTCATGCCCAGCGAGATGCGCTGCGTATCCTTGTTGATGCGGATGATCTGCACCTTCACCACATCGCCGATGTTGATCATCTCGGACGGGTGGCCGACACGCTTGTAGCTGAGATCAGTGACATGGAGCAGGCCGTCGATGCCGCCCAGATCGACGAAGGCGCCGTAATCGGTGATGTTCTTGACGACACCCTCGATAACCTGGCCTTCGGCGAGGCTCTGGATCAGGCCGGTGCGCTGTTCGGCGCGGGTCTCTTCCAGCACGGCACGGCGGCTGACGACGATGTTGCCGCGACGGCGGTCCATCTTGAGGATCTGGAAGGGCTGCGGAATGTCCATCAGCGGCGTCACGTCGCGCACGGGGCGGATATCGACCTGGCTGCCCGGCAGGAACGCCACGGCGCCGGAAAGATCGACGGTGAAGCCGCCCTTCACGCGACCGAAGATCACGCCCTCGACGCGGGTCGACTGGCCGAACTCGGCCTCAAGCTTGTCCCACGCGGCCTCACGGCGGGCGCGATCGCGGCTGAGCATCGCCTCGCCATGCATATTCTCGACGCGATCGACATAGACTTCGACCTCGTCGCCGACCTGCAGCTCGGCCTTCTGGCCGGGGGCGGCGAATTCGCGAAGCGCCACGCGGCCTTCGGACTTCAGGCCGACGTCGATGACGGCCATGTCGTTCTCGATCGCGGTGACGGTGCCCTTGACGACGCGGCCCTCGAAACCTTCACCCTCGCCGAGGGTCTGGTTGAGCAATGCTGCGAAATCGTCGCGAGTGGGGTTGGCGGCAGTTGCCATGCGGTTGTGTTTCCTGACAGTCTAGTTTCCGGCCATCCGGTTGGGTCCGGAGGTCTTTTGGCCGTAACGCCGCGGCGGCCCCATGCCGGCCACGGCACCGATATGAACACCCGATTCGCGAATGCCAGAAATGACGAAAAGGCGCGCAGGGACAACGGCCACCGCCGCATCCCCATCGCACCGCTTCCGCCAGGCTGCCGCGAAACCGCCGCCGCGATCGGCGTTCAGTCCCTTCCGGCTGTCCTGATCCGGGCCTCCACGAGCGAGAGCGCCCGATCGACGGCGGCATCTATACCCATGAACGTCGTGTCGAGCAAGTCGGCGTCGTCCGCCTGCGCCAGCGGTGCATGATCGCGCATGGTGTCCCGCCGGTCCCGTTCGCGAATGTCGGCGAGGACGCGATCGTAGCTGGTATCAAGCCCGCGTGCGCTCAGCTCATCATGGCGTCGACGGGCGCGGACGGCGGGGGCCGCCTTCACGAACAGCTTAGCATCGGCGTGCGGCGCGATGACGGTGCCGATGTCCCGCCCGTCCAGCACGGCACCGCCGGGCTGGCCGGCGAATGCGCGCTGCCGCTCGATTAGTGCGGCCCTGACCCGGGGGTGCGCCGACACGCGCGAGGCGGCCGCTCCCGCCGCTTCGCTGCGCAACTGCTCGTCGCCGAGCATCGCATCGCTGAAATCGCACCCGGCCAGCGCATCGGCGGGGTCGGCGGGATCGCCGCCGTTCCGCAGCACGCAGAGGCCCACCGCCCGGTAGAGCAACCCGGTGTCGAGATGCGGCAGCCCGTAATGGCGCGCCAAAGCGCGGGCGATCGTACCCTTGCCGGATGCGGCCGGCCCATCGACGGCGATGATCATACCGCGTCCTCCCGCTCGATCGCGCCCAGCGACGCCATCAGCGCCGAAAATCCCGGGAAGCTGGTCGCCACGGGCGCCATGTCGTCGATCCGCACGCCATGGCGGGAGGCGAGACCCGCCACCGCGAAGCTCATCGCGATCCGGTGGTCGAGCTCCGCCGCGATCGTCGGCACGCCGCCCGCCCCGCCGATCGGCCCGCCGCCGGAGCCGTCGATGATCAGCCCGTCCTCCAGTTCCTCCAGGCGCACGCCGCAGGCCGCGAGGCCGCGCGCCATCACGGCGATGCGATCTGATTCCTTGACGCGTAGTTCCTCGAGACCGCGCATCACCGTGCGGCCCTCGGCCAGCGCGGCGGCGACGAACAGGATGGGGAATTCGTCCACCATGCTCGGCACGACGTCCGGCGGCACCTCGATGCCGCGCAGCACGGAATGGCGTACGCGCAGATCGGCCACCGGTTCGCCGCCCGCCTCGCGCGGGTTCAACGCCTCGATGCTGCCGCCCATCGCGCGCAACACATCGAACAGGCCCGCGCGGGTGGGGTTCATGCCGACGTTCGTGATCGTCACGTCCGATCCCGGCACCAGCAGCGCCGCCACCACCGGAAACGCCGCCGACGAGGGGTCGCCCGGCACGACGATAGGCTGCCCGCGCAACTCCGCCTCGCCGTGCAGCGCGATGATGCGCGCGCCGTCGGCCCCTTCCTCCACGACCAGGTCCGCGCCGAAGCCGCGCAACATCCGCTCGCTATGGTCTCGCGTCGGCACGGGCTCGATCACGCGGGTGATGCCTGGGGCGTTCAGCCCGGCAAGCAGCACCGCCGACTTCACCTGCGCCGAGGCGACCGGCAGGCGATATTCGATCGGCACCGCCGGGCACAGGCCCCGCACCATCAGCGGCAGGCGATCGCCCGGACTGGCGGTGAATTCCGCCCCCATCAGCGACAACGGCACGGTGACGCGCGCCATCGGCCGCTTCGACAGGGAGGCATCGCCGATGAAGGTCGCGGTGATCGGATGGCTTGCCACCAGCCCCATCAGCAGGCGCGTGGACGTGCCGGAATTCCCCATATCCAGCGCGGTCGCCGGCTGCAGCAGTCCGCCGACGCCGACACCGTGGATATGCCAGCGCCCCGCCCCGTCCCGCTCGATCGTGGCGCCCATCGCCCGCATCGCCGTCGCGGTGGCGATCACGTCTTCGCCCTCCAGCAGGCCGTCCACCACCGTCTCGCCCAGCGCGATCGCGCCCAGCATCAGCGACCGGTGGGAGATCGACTTGTCGCCCGGCACCGCCACGCAGCCGGAAAGCGGGCCGGCCGCGGAGAAAGTGGCGGAGCGGGAGGGCGCGGCGGACATGCGGCGGGAAGGCCTTATCGCTTGGAAACGGTCTGGGTTCACGGCCCCGATCGCCTAAGGCACGTGGCGGGGCCGGAGCGGCTTTTGACAGTCGCCCCCCGCTATGGCAAGGCGCGGCGCGTTCGTGGGCCGCCTGTGCGGTAACCGCGCCCTTCCACTTTTATTCCGGAGACTGTCGCGTGGTGAAACCTGAATGGGGCACCAAGCGGACCTGCCCGAAATGCGGCACCCGCTTCTACGATCTGGGCAAGGACGACCCGGTGCATTGCATCGAGTGCGACACCGCCTGGGAGCCGGACCCCGTGCTCAAGTCCAAGCAGCCGCTGCCGTACGATGCGCCCAAGAAGGTGGAGAAGGAGAAGGACGACAGCGACCTCTCCGAGGATCTCGACATCGACGAGGATGAGGAGCCCAGCGCGGACGACGACGTCGATCTGGGCGGCGACGACGATATCGGTGTCGCGACGCCGGGTGACGACGACGAGAATTGATGCCGGCGCGGAAAATCGGCCGCTGCCGATTTTCCCGCGAAAACAGGTTGCGGGGGCGCGAAGCCTGATCTAAAGGGCGCGCTCCCCGGTCGTTCCAGCCGATCGGGATCTGGGTTCGGGGCCGTAGCTCAGCTGGGAGAGCGTCGCGATGGCATTGCGAAGGTCTGGGGTTCGATCCCCCACGGCTCCACCATCCCCACGAACAATTTGATGTGATTCCGAGAAGCCCCAGTGGCATCGATGCGGGGTCGCACGCTAATGGCGTTCCGCATCGACCAGGTGTCGGTTCTCTCGGGCAAGTCGATTGCCCACGCGGTAGCGTCGCCGCCTCATTCCGCACCGGACGACACCGGCCGACGACAAACCAGCCATGCGCTTATGCTAGGGGCCCCAGCGTCGCCTGTAACGGGCATGGCACGCCGTCACAGCGACCCGCCCGATCAAGCTTTGTCTGTCGCTACTGCCCCGTGGTCATGCGTTGCGCGCGCAGCTGGGTCAGTCGCGCCTGTACATCCTCGCGCCACGGGGCGTTCGCCGGGGCCTTCGCCAGCAGCGCCGCCCACGTCTGCTCCGCCCGGTCGAGCTGGCCTGCCTGCGCATAGGCGAGGCCGAGGAAGAAGGGTGGCCCCGGATGGTCGGGCGCGATCGCCGCGGCCCGATCGAACGCCAGCCGCGCGGCGGGCGACATCAGGCCGCCGCCATAGATCACCAGCGCATTACCAAGACCGACCCATAGGTCCGCCGAGTTCGGCCGCTTCTCCAGCCCCGTCCGCAGCACCGCGATCGAATAGGCATCCAAGCCCTGCCGGTGGAAGGCATCCGCCATGTCGAGCACCTGCGCGTCGCCGCCCATCATGCTCATCATCACCGGGCGGGATGTGGCGAAGGCGCTGTCGGGCTGCTTCGATTCGGCCTTGGGCGGGGTCGGGCTGCCGGCCATGCCGGGGCTGCCCTGCCACGCATAGCCCGCAATGCCGAGCAGCAGCGCCGCACCCACCAGCTCCGGCGCGCCCTTGGGCAGGCTCGCGAACCGCCACAGCAGGCCACCGGCGATCGCCGCGAGGCCGATCATGATCAGCCACCCCATCAGCCGCGCCTCCGCCGGAACGATCCGCGCGCGATGACCACGCCGGCGGCGATCAGCAGCACCGGCATCGCCCACAACGGCCATGTCACGCCGTCGAGCGGCGGATCGTAGCTGACCCATTTGCCGTAGCGCGCCACCAGCCATGCGCGGATGTCGCCCGGCTTCTCACCCGCCGCGATCTTGCGGCGGACGAGCGCACGCATGTCGCCCGCCATCTCCGCATTCGAATCGGCGATGGACTGCCCCTGGCAGACGAGGCAGCGCAAAGTCTCCATCAGCTTGGTCGCCTCGGCCTCCTGCCGCGGATCGGGCAGTTGCGTGTCGGCGAGGGCGGCGGAGGGCAGCAGCGAATCGGCATAGGCCGGGGTCGCCGTCAGTAGCAGTAAGGCGAGCGCCGCCCGCCTCACTTGGCGTTCCTCACGGCGGCGAGGATCGCGGGCACGTCCTCCGGCCGGATCTCGCCGATATGCTGGTGGCGCACGATGCCCTTCCCGTCGATCACGAAGCTTTCCGGCACGCCGGCCGACCCCATCGCGATCTGCACGCTGGAGTCCACGTCGCTGCCGATCGCGCCATAAGGATCGCCCCATTTGGAAAGGAAGCCCGCGACATCCTCCGGCCGGTCCCGGATGGCGATCGCGTCGATCGGCACGCCGGCCTGCGCCAGTTGCAGCAGTTGCGGCGCCTCGGCGGCGCATGGCACGCACCAGCTGGCGAAGACGTTCAGAATGCGCGGCTGCCCCTTGCGAAATACGGCATCGGATAGCGCGGCATGCCCCGGCGCGCCTTCCGGCAGCGAAAAGGCCGGCACCGGTTTGCCGATCATCTGCGAGGGGATGTCATGGCTGGACGGGCGGATGAGACCGCTGGCGAAAAGAATGAGGAAGATCAGGAACAGGATCAGCGGCGCCCACAGCAGCCAGCGTACGCCACGCACGGTCATGCCCATGCCTCCCGCTCGGCACTGCGCCGCTCACGCCGTACGCGGCCGACAAGCGAGAGGAACCCGCCGAACGCCACCATCGCGCCGCCCGCCCAGATCAGCGTGACGAACGGCTTCCACCACAGCCGCAGCTGCCAGCGCCCCTCCTCGTCACCCTTGCCCAGCACGACGTAGAGCTGCCCGTCCCACACCGTCTGAATCGCCGCCTCGTTCGTCTCGGTCGGCGGTGCCCAGAAGGCGCGGGCCTGGCTTTTCAGCGCATAGGGGCGGCCGTCGCCGCGCGTGGCGGTGAGGTCCGCCTCGATCGCCGTCCAGTTCGGCCCGGCGACCGGCTTCACCCCATCGAACCGTATCGTCCACGGGCCGACCGTATGCGTGTCGCCCACCCGCGCGGCCACCAGCGTTTCCTTGATGAACGCGCTTTCGGAGGCCATCCCCGCCAGCGCCACCGCGATGCCGAGGTGGGAGATGACCATGCCGTAGGTGAACAGTGGCGTGCGGCGCAGGTTGCGCTTCCACAGAGGCGCCACGCTTGCCGCCGCGACGCCTGCCGCCAGCACCAGCCCCAGCAGGGGGAATATGCCGATCGGCGGCGCCAGCAGCACCAGCGCAAGCAGCGCCACCGCGACGAGCAGCACCGGCAGCGCCACCCGCGCCACCACCGCGCGCAGATCGTCCCTGCGCCAGCGCATCAGCGGCCCCGCCGCCATGACAGCGACCAGTATCAGCGCCAGCGGCCCCGCCGCCGCATTGAAGTAGGGCGGGCCGACCGACAGCTTCTCGCCCGTCACCGCCTCCGCGCCAAGCGGATAGAGCGTGCCGACCAGAACGATGCCGAGGATGGCCGAGAGCAGCAGGTTGTTGAACACCAGCGCGCCTTCGCGGCTGACCGCATCGAAGCGCGATCCCTCGCGCACCGTGCCGACGCGCAGACCGAACAGCGCGAGCGCGCCGCCGATATACAATACCAGCAACGCCAGAATGAAGCTGCCCCGGCGCGGATCGACCGCGAAGGCGTGCACGCTCGTCAGGATGCCCGAGCGGACGAGGAAGGTGCCCACCATGCTCATCGAGAAGGCCACCACCGCCAGCATCACCGTCCAGGCGCGCAGGCCGTCCCGCGTCGCCAGCACCGTGACCGAATGAAGCAGCGCGGTCGCCGCCAGCCACGGCATGAGCGAGGCGTTCTCCACCGGATCCCAGAACCACCAGCCGCCCCAGCCCAGCTCATAATAGGCCCAGTAGCTGCCGGCGGTGATGCCGAGCGTGAGGAATATCCACGCGCCCAGCACCCACGGCCGCATCGCGCGGGCAAAGGCCGGCCCAACATCGCGCGTCACCAGCGCGCCGACCGCGAAGGAGAAGGCGACCGAAAGCCCGACATAGCCGATGTAAAGCGTGGGGGGATGGAAGGCGAGGCCGGGATCCTGCAGCAGCGGGTTGAGCCCTTGCCCCTCCGCCGGCACCGGGAACAGCCGGCTGAACGGATTGGAGGCGAACAGCAGGAAGGCATAGAAGCCGAGGCCGATGAACGCCTGCGCCGCCAGCGTCGCCACCAAAGTGCGCTCGTCGATCCGCCGCTCGAACAGCGCCACCGCGCCGCCCGCCACGCCCAGGATCGTCACCCACATCAGCATCGAGCCTTCGTGATTCCCCCACGCGCCGGCGAAGCGGTAGAGCCAGGGCTTGGCGGAATGATCGTTGGCGGCGACCAGTGCCACCGACAGATCGACCCGCAGGAACAACAGGATCAGGCAGAAAAAGGCGATCGCGGTCAGCCCGGCCTGCACCAGCGCGACGGGGCGCACCGGGGCCATCAGCGCCTCCCGCCCCTTCGTCAGCGCCGCCGCGCCCAGCACGAATTGCAGGGCGGCCAGCGCCGCCGCCAGCCACAGCGCGGCAAGGCCCAGCTCCGCGATCATGTCCGGCCACCCTTTACCTTCGCGCCCGTCTCCAGGCTTTCGCTCTTATGCATCTCGCCCGCCACCTGCGGCGGCATGTACCGCTCGTCATGCTTGGCGAGGATATTGTCGGCGACGAAACGGCCAGAGGCGTCGAACCGCCCTTCCGCCACCACGCCGCTGTTCTCCTTGAACAGATCGGGCGTGATGCCGCGGAACACCACGGGCACCGTGTCCTTGCCGTCCGTCACCGTGAAATCGATCGTCACGCCGTCGGCGGCGCGGCGGATCGATCCGCCCTCCACCATGCCGCCCAGCCGCACCGCCTGCCCCGGCTGCACATGATCGCGCTTGGCATCGGCGGGGGTGTAGAAATAGGCCGCCTGATCCTTCAGCGCCGACATGGCGAGCAGGCCCGCCCCGACGATCGCCACCACGGCGAGCAGGGCCAGCACGAGACGCTGATGTTTCGCTTTCAAAGGTTTGTCCTCACGGGCGGTCGCGCGTCCGCCGGGTCAGCGCGTCCGCTGCCGCCTCGGCGCGGCGCATGGCAGCAAGGCTCCACGCGGCGAGGCCGGCCGTGCCGCCGATGGCGATGGCGTAGGCGGCATAAATGAACGGCCAGTGATTCATGCTTCTGCCATCCGCTTCAGCCGCGCCTCCACCTTGCCCTGCGCCAGCAGAGCGCGCATCCGCATCAACACGATCGCGGCGAACAACAGGGTGAACCCCAGCAAGGCGATCGGCAGCGGCCACAGCAGCGAGGAATCGATGCTCGATTTGGTCAGCGTGATGCTCTGCCCCTGATGCAGCGTACGCCACCACAGCACGGAATAATGGATGATCGGCAGGTTCACCGCGCCGACCAGCCCGAAGATCGCCGCCACCCGGCTGGATTCGCCCCGTTCCGAACTCGCCCCCGCCAGCGCGATATAGGCGATGTAGAGGAACAGCAGCACCAGCATGGAGGTGAGCCTGCCATCCCACTCCCACCATGTGCCCCACGTCGGCCGGCCCCAGATCGATCCGGTGGCGAGGCAGACGGCGGTGAACAGCGCCCCCGGCACCGCGATCGCTCGCGCCGCGATCGCGGCGAGCGGATGCCGCCATACGAGCTGCATCAGGCTGGCGACGGCAATGCCGCTCCACCCCGCCATGCCCAGCCATGCGGCAGGCACGTGGACGTACATGATCCTGACGCTTTCGCCCTGCAGATAGTCGCGCGGGGTAATGAAAAGCCCCGCCCCCACCGCCATTGCGATCAGGACCACGCCTGCCCAGCCCAGCCACGGCGTCAACGGCCGCGCAAGTTGCAGGAAACGAGCGGGATTCGCAAAGATATGCATGGTGTCGTCGCGTCGCTATTAGTGCAGCTTTGCAGCCGGGGGAAGCATCCGTATCTTGCCGTTCCGGGCGAATGCGGCCTATGCCCCGCATCACACCGCGATGGTATTTCCCGATCCCCCCGTCCGCCCCGCCGAGCGTCGTCTCGCAGGCATCGCGCTCCGCCTGACGGCGGTGACGGCGTTCGGCATGATGGCGGCGATCATCAAGCTGGCGGCGGAACGCGGCGTCTCGCTGGTGGAGCTGGTGTTCGCACGCACCCTGTTCGCCTTGCCCGTGGTGGCGGCCTGGATCACCGCCGGCCCCGGTTGGCGGTCGGTACGGACAAGCCGGCCGGCGGCGCATGTCACCCGCGCCGCGCTCGGGCTTGTCTCGATGAGCTGCACCTTCATCGCTCTCACGCTGCTGCCGCTGGCGGACGCCACGACGATAGGCTTTTCCGCGCCCTTGTTCGCGACCTTTCTATCCGCGCTCGTTCTGCGCGAGCAGGTCGGGCGGCATCGCTGGCTGTGCGTCGCGATCGGCTTCGTGGGCGTCGGCATCGCGATGCAACCGGGCGGGTCGGCCTTGCCCCCGGCGGGCCTGGCGGTGGCCGTGACGGCCGCTTTTCTGGCGGGCGGCGTGACCGTCACGCTGCGCCAGATCGGCGCGACCGAGGGCGTGGCGGCCACCGTATTCTGGTTCACCATCGCCTGCCTCGTCGTCAGCGGTCTGATCGCGCCCTTCTATTGGCAGGCGCACGATTCGCAGACCTGGGGGCTGTTGATCGCCATGGGGCTGGCCGGCGGGCTGGGTCAGATCGCCAATACCGGCTCGCTCAGGCTGGCGCCGGTCGCGGTGGTGGTGCCGTTCGACTATTTCCAGCTGCTCTGGGCGCTGCTGCTGGGCTGGGCCTTGTGGAACGCGGTTCCGGGCGTCGCCACGATCGCGGGCGGCGGGCTGATCGTGGCGAGCGGCCTCTATACGCTCTGGCGGGAGCAGCGTCGGCGCCGCGCCTTGGTGTCCGCCGCCCCGGAGCTTTAGCGTCAGAGCGGCTTGGCAAGCACGACAAAGGCCAGCGCGCGCGTGCGCGGAAGACCGAACCGTGGATCGTCGAGCGGGAAGGGCCGCGTCTCGCCTGTGGGGGCATAGCCGCGCCGCGCATACCAGGCGATCAGTTCGGCCCGTTGGCGGATCACCGTCATTTCCATCCTCGCCACGTCCCAACCGCGCGCCGCCGCTTCCGCCGCCGCGATCAGCCGCCGGCCGAGGCCATTCGCCTGCCGCGCGGGTGCGACGGTCAGCAGCCCGAGATAGGCCGTGTCCACCGTGGGCCGCCCCACCTGCACGCAGCCGACGAGGCTGCCCGCATCCTCCGCCACCAGCAGCCGCTGCGTCGGATCCCCCAGAATCGCCGCCAGCGCTTCGGCATCGATGCGCTGCCCGTCGAGCAGGTCCGCCTCGTGCGTCCAGCCGGCGCGCGCGCTTTCACCACGATAGGCGCCTTCCACAAGGGCATGAAGCCCGACGAGATCGGCGGCGTGGGCGGATCGGATCGCGGGTTCGGACATTCGATCAGCATAGACCCCAAAAGCAGGAGGCGGCGATGGCGAATTCGCTGGACGATACGATGGTGGATACGCCGGACGGCCCGATGCGCTGGGCGGACTGGAAAAAGAAGAACCCCGTGCAGCTTCCCTCGCGCCGCACGAAGGGCAAGGATCTGCCCAACAAGATCAAGCAGCGGACCGATGAGTAATCAATTGCGCCGCGTGGCCAGCCAGATCGTGTGACGCGCGCCGCCACGTCCGCCATTGGCGCGCACCACCTCTTCGCGCACCGCAAAACCCGCGCCGTTCAGCCGACGGGTGAAGCGCGGATCGGGCGCGGAGGACCATATTGCCAACACGCCGTCCGGCCGCAGCGCCAGGCGGGCGGCAGCAAGGCCGGCGGTGCCATAAAGCCCATCATTGGCTGCGCGGGTCAGCCCGTCCGGTCCATTGTCCACATCCAGCAGGATCGCGTCATAGTCGGCGCGTGCCGTCGCGATCGGCGCGGCGACATCGCCTTCGAACAGCGCCACGCGCGGATCGTCGAGACAGCCGGCGAAAAACTCCGCCATGGCCCCGCGCGCCCAGGCGATCACCGCCGGCACCAGCTCCGCCACCTCCACGCGCGCCTGCGGCCCCAACCGCGTTAGCGCCGCGCGCAGCGTGAATCCCATCCCCAGCCCGCCGATCAAAAGGCGGGGCGGCCGATCGCCGGGGCAGGCATCGACCGCCAGCGTCGCCAGCGCCTCCTCCGATCCGCTCAGGCGGCTGCTCATCAGCTCGTTGCCGCCCAGCATGATCTGAAAGTCGCCGCCCCGGCGGTAAAGCTTCAGCATACCCTCCCCGCCGGGCACGGCTGCGGTATCGAGGAGGATGCGCGGGACCATACGATGGCCCTAGCCGCATGACGGCCTAAGCGGAACGGCCACCGTTAGGGTCAGGACCCATTGATGTGAGCGTCGCGATCTGATTCAGACTCCACAAGCAGACTGGGATGAGGGACCTGTTTTGGCTTACGGATGAGCAGATGGAGCGGTTGAGGCCGTTC
>CAJYJW010000068.1 GCA_913775025.1 uncultured Sphingomonas sp.
CGCGCCTTGCGTGAAGAGCGTGAAGGCGTAACTGCGGTTGCCTGGGATGTGGACGCGACGGGTAAGGTGGTGAACTGTCGTGTCACCGCGTCGAGCGGTTCGCCCGACCTCGACGACGCGGCCTGCAAGAACATTACGCGCCGTGGCCGCTACAAGCCTGCGCAGGACGCCAGCGGCAGTCCCATCGGCGATACCGGTTTCACCCGCCGAGTACGCTGGCAGATCCCGAAGGAATGAGCGAGTGCCGGTTCGTCTGAAACGGGCCGGCCCATCCCCCCAAAGCATCGGTTAGAAAGAGGATTTCTTTAATATGGCAACCCCCGCAGCGCCGGCCGGCGAGAACCCGTATGGCCTCATGGCCGCACTCGAGCAGGGCGGCACGATCGCCTGGGCCGTGTTCATCATCCTCGTGGTGATGTCCGCCGCTTCCTGGTACATCATGTTCACCAAGCTGATCGAGCAGCAGAAGATCCTCAACCAGGCCAAGCGCGCCCGCACTCAGTTCTGGGGCACGCCCACCCTCAAGGAAGGCGCCGCCAAGCTCGACAAGAACTCGGCGTATCGCCAGCTGGTGGACGATGGCCTGCGCGCGCAGGACGAGCACACCAAGCTGCTCGATCCGGTCGATCAGCATGATTGGCTGCTGACCTCGCTGTCGCGCAGCCAGGGCATGGTGAACTCGCGCCTCGGCAACGGCCTCGCCGTTCTCGCGACCGTCGGTTCGACCTCGCCGTTCGTCGGTCTGTTCGGCACGGTGATCGGTATCTACCGCGCGCTCATCAAGATCGGTTCGGCCGGTCAGGCATCGATCGACGCGGTCGCCGGCCCGGTCGGTGAGGCGCTCATCATGACCGCGCTCGGTCTCGCCGTGGCGGTGCCTGCGGTGCTCGGCTACAACTGGCTGATCCGTCGCAACAAGGTCGTCGCCGAGCAGCTGGCGTCTTTCTCGAACGACCTGCACGGCTATATGGTCTCCGGCGGCGCGCTGAAGCCGGTTGCCATCGGCCGCGCCTCCGCCCCGACCCCGCCGCTAAAGACGGGTTCGGCCGCGATCACGCCGAACGCCAAGCACTAAGACATAATGTCTCCGGGGGCGGCGTGCCCGCCTCCGGCTTACCGGCCCGACGGAAACAGCCGTATCGTCGGGCTGGCATCTGGGACGCAGGATAGGATCACAACATGGCAATGAGTGCGGGTCCGTCCGACGACGGCGCACCGATGTCGGACATCAACACGACGCCGCTCGTCGACGTCATGCTGGTTCTGCTCATCATCTTCCTCATCACGGTGCCCGTCGTCATTCAGACGGTTCCGGTGGAAATCCCCAAGGTCGCGTTCGAGCCGACGACCACGAAGCCCGAAAACGTCTCCCTGTCCATCAAGGGCGGGCCGGGTGGCACATGCGATGTCTATTGGGGCCTGACCAAGGTCAACTCGCAGGAGTTGCTCGACCGTGCGGTCGTGAAGTTGAAGGCGGAGATCGACAAGCAGGGCGGCGTCAATGCACCCGGCCTCGAGCTGCCGGAAGCGCATATCCGGGGTGACATCAACACGCCATATCGCTGCATTGGCGGCGCGGTGTTCACGATGCAGCGCGCGGGCTTCTCCCGTGTGGGCTTCATCTCCAACCCGCCGCCCGGCTACACCTCGGCGCGTCTCTGACGTCGCTGGTCGCTTGATCGCTTTCAGGAGTATTTCCAATGGCCATGGCAGCAAGCACCTCCGAAGGTGAGCCGATGATGGACATCAACACGACGCCGTTGATCGACGTCATGCTGGTGCTGCTCATCATGTTCATCATCACGATCCCGGTGCAGACCCACGCTGTGAAGCTGGATCTGCCGGCGAATTCTTCCGACAATACGCCGCCGCCGATCGACCCGGTGAAGAACAAGATCACGATCGATCCCGCCGGCACCGTCTTCTGGAACGGTTCGCCCGTCTCCCTGCCGGTGCTCAAGCAGTATCTCGATCTGACCCAGTCGATGAACCCGGTGCCGGAGCTTCATCTGCAGCCGGATCCGCAGGCGCGCTATAACGTCGTGGATAACGTGCTCGCCGTCACCAAGCGGGCGCAGGTCGAGAAGATGGGCTTCGTCGGCAACGAGGCTTTCGCCAACTTCTAAGGCGAACGGTCCGAACAGGGAGGGCGCTGGCAGGCATGCCGGCGCCTTTTCTGTTTCAGGCCCCTCTGCCCAAGGAAGGCATCCTGACTGGCTGCTCGACAGGAGGGCTTCCGAACGCCAGTAGGAGACAATGACAGGCCCCCGTTTCGACTTTCGCATCCAGGCCACCGATGGCCGCGCGCGGCTGGGAACGATATCGACCCGACGGGGGGATATTCGTACGCCCGCCTTCATGCCGGTCGGCACGGCCGGCACGGTCAAGGCGATGAAGCCGGCCGATGTTCGCGCGACAGGCGCGGACATCATCCTCGGCAATACCTATCATCTGATGCTTCGCCCCGGCGCCGAGCGGGTCGCGCGGCTGGGTGGATTACATGCATTCATGGGGTGGGAGCGCCCGATCCTCACGGACAGCGGAGGCTATCAGGTAATGTCCCTCTCCGATCTGACCAAGGTTACGGAAGAGGGCGTCGCCTTTCGCAGCCATCTCGACGGCTCGCGGCATATGCTGGGGCCGGAGCGATCGATGGAAATACAGGCCCTGCTGGGCAGCAACATCGTCATGGCTTTTGACGAGTTGGTGCCGACCACCGCGGCGCGGGAGGATCAGGCCCGCGCGATGGAGCGATCGATGCGTTGGGCGGTGCGATCCCGTGCGGCGTTTGACGCCCAGGGCCGTGCGGATGCGGCCCTGTTCGGCATCCAGCAGGGGGCATTGGATGAGGGACTGCGCAAGGCTTCCGCCGATGCCCTCCTGGAGATCGGCTTCGACGGCTACGCCGTCGGCGGGCTGGCTG
>CAJYJW010000069.1 GCA_913775025.1 uncultured Sphingomonas sp.
GTCGCGGAGAAATAGGTGCGGCCCGAGCCGCCAGTCGCCAGCACCACGGCGTGCGAACGGAAGCGGTGGATCGATCCATCGTCCATGCAGAGCGCGATCACGCCCTTGCACGCCCCGTCCTCCATGATGAGGTCGAGCGCGAAATATTCGATGTAAAAGTCCGCGTCATACTTCAGGCTCTGTTGATAGAGCGCGTGAAGCATGGCGTGGCCGGTCCGGTCGGCGGCGGCGCAGGTGCGCTGCACGGGCGGGCCGGCACCCATATTCTGCATGTGGCCGCCGAAGGGGCGCTGATAGATCGTGCCGTCGTCGTTGCGGCTGAAGGGCACGCCGGCATGTTCCAGCTCGATCACCGCGGCCGGCGCCTCACGCACCATATATTCGATCGCGTCTTGGTCGCCCAGCCAGTCCGACCCCTTGACGGTGTCGAACATGTGCCAGCTCCAGTGGTCCGGCGAGTTGTTGCCGAGCGAGGCGGCGATGCCGCCCTGCGCTGCCACCGTATGGCTGCGGGTCGGGAACACCTTGGTGATGCAGGCCGTCTTCAGGCCCTTTTCGGCACAGCCCATCGTGGCGCGCAGGCCGGAGCCGCCGGCCCCCACGACGACCGCGTCGTAAACGTGATCGATGATCTTGTACGCCTCGGCCATCAGCCCTTAACCCCCAGAAGCGCGATCTTCAAAATCGAGAAGATCGCCAGCGCGCCGCCGGCAATCGCATAGAAATTGAGCGCCAGCATCGATGCGACCTTGCCGCCTTCCTCGTGGACGTAATCCTCGATGAAGACCTGCATGCCCAGGCGCAGATGCCAGAAGACCGAAACCGTCATCAGGATCAGCGCCACCGCCACCAAGGGCGACGCCATCCATGTGGTGATCGTGGCGTAATCGTGCAACGGCAGGCGGAACAGCGAGATCACGAACCACAGCACGAGAATGAGGTTGCCCGCGGCGGTGACCCGCTGCCGCCACCAGTGCATCGCGCCATGCTTGGCCGAGCCCAGACCGCGAACGCGGCCGATACCGGTTCCCGTACCCATCAGTGCATGCTCCTTGCATAGACCGCGCCCCAGAACAGCAGCGTCACCGCCGCCGCCGCCACGATGGTGGCGATCGCCATCGTCCGGTTCGTCCGCAACTCGTAGCCCGCGCCGGTATCCAGCACGAAATGGCGGATGCCGGAAAACATGTGCTGGAAGAAGGTGTAGGTGAGGCCGATGCCGACCAGATAGCCGATCCACGAGGTGGCTATGCCGTAGAAGGTTTCGTACGCCGCCTGGCCGCTCGCCGCCGCCACCAGCCACCAGATGAACAGCACGCCGCCGCCGATCGCATTGGCGATGCCGGTCGCGCGATGCAGGATGGAAACCAGCATATGCGGCCCCCATCGCCAGATCGACAGGTGCGGCGACAATGGACGGGCGGTGTTACGAGACATCTGCGTCCCCCTGATAGCTCTTGGCCCGTGTCTTTAGCCGAACCCGCCGGCCATGCAACCGTCGGTCGCGGGTTTGCCGCGTCCCGTCGCGGCGCTCTCGCCGGCCTGATCAGGCTGACCACTCCTGCGACATCGCGGCGTCTTCCCTCCGGCGGGCGGGCGGCGTATCGCCGCGGGGATGAGCCAGACCATATTCGTAACGGGTGCCAGCCGGGGCATCGGCGCCGCCATTTTCGCGAGCCTGAGTAGCGACGGCGCGCATGTCGTCGGCCAGTCCACAAGCGGCGACGCGGGCTTGCTCGCCGCCGACTTCGCGGACCCGATAGTGCCGGCTGAGATATGGGAGCAGGCGCTGGAGCGGCTCGGCGGGCGGGTAGACGTGCTGGTCAACAACGCGGGCGTCTTCGAGGCCGCGCCGCTAGATGCGGACGACGCCGCTTGGACCGCCGCCTGGGGCCGCACGATGCAGGTGAACCTGACGGCCAGCGCCGAGCTTTGCCGCCGCGCCGTGCGGCACTTCCAGGTACGCGGGGGCGGGGGGCGCATCGTCAACATCGCCAGCCGCGCCGCCTATCGCGGAGACAGCCCGGCGCACTGGCATTACGCCGCCTCGAAGGCGGGCATGGTGGCGATGACCAAGACGATCGCGCGTGCCTATGCGGCCGAAGGCATCCTCGCCTTCGCGGTCTGCCCCGGCTTCACCATGACCGGCATGGCGGACGATTATCTTGCCAGCCGGGGCGGCGACAAGCTGCTGGCCGACATCCCGCTCGGCCGTGTCGCCATGCCGGATGAGGTGGCCGAGACGGTGCGTTTCCTCGCCACCGCCGCGCCAGCCTCGATGACCGGGGCCGTGCTCGACATCAATGGGGCGAGCTATGTCCGCTAGGAGCAACCGCGAGGAACCGCGCGGCGACGGCATCACCGGCTTTCCCTTCGACGCGCTGCGCGAGGGAAGCTGGAAACTCAGCCTGCCTTGCACCAAGGCCGAGGCCGAAGCACTGGCGGGCGACATACCGCAACTGGCGCTGCTGGACGAGCCGCCCGTGCTGATGACGAGCGAGCCGGACCCCACGCAGCCCGACGCCTGGCGGCTGGACGCCTATATGGAAACGCCGCCCGACGCCGAGGTCATCGATCTGATCCGCGATCTGGTGCCGAGCGCAAAGCATGTCGAGCCGGAGATCGCGCATATACCCGAGGAGGATTGGGTGACGCTGAGCCAGGCCGGGCTTGAGCCGATCCGCGCTGGCCGCTTCTACGTCCGCACGCCGGCCAGCGAGGATGCGCCGCCCCCCGATGCGACAGTTTTCACCATCGAGGCGGGACGCGCCTTCGGCACCGGCCATCACGAGACGACGACCGGCTGCCTCACGATGCTCGACCGGATGGAGGCGGCAGGGCTGCGATTCGATAATATCGCCGATGTCGGCACCGGCACCGGCCTGCTTGCCTTCGCCGCCCGTGCCCTGTGGCCGGGCGCCCGCGTGATCGCATCCGATATCGATCCCGTCTCGATCGAGGTGACGGCGGAGAATTGCGCCGTGAACGGCGTGCCGCGCGGGCGCGGGCGCGGGCGGACGGAACTCGTTACCGCGCCGGGCCTCGCCCATCCCAGGCTGCGGGCGCGGGGCCCCTATGATCTGCTGATCGCCAATATTCTGGCGGGGCCGCTGATCGAACTGGCGCCAGTACTGGGCAGGGCGTTGCGCCCCGGCGGCTCGCTGATCCTCGCCGGTCTGCTGGACACGCAGGCCGATGCGGTGATCGCCGCCTATGCGCGGCGGGGAGTCGACCTCGCTGAAACCCTCCAGCTCGGCGACTGGCCGACCCTGCGGCTGGTCCGGCGTCGCGCCTGACGGGGCGGGCGGCGGCTAGCGGTTGGCGCCCGCCCCGTCGATCGTATCGCGGATCTTGCGGGCCAGCTGCGCGATCGTGAACGGCTTGGGCAGGAAGGCCACGCCCGTATCCAGCATCCCGTTATGCACCACGGCGTTGCGCGTATAGCCTGTCGTATACAGCACCGGCAGCGCCGGCCGGATCGCGTGAACCTTTTCCGCCAGTCGCCGGCCGTTCATCTCGGGCATCACGACATCGGTGAACAGCAATGTCACCGCCGGGGTTTCCGTGATCAGCCGCAGGGCCTCGCGCCCGTCGGCGGCGGAGAGGGCGGTGTAGCCCAGCTCGCGCAGCGCATCGACGGAATAGTGGCGAACGCGTTGCTCGTCCTCGACCACCAGGATGATCTCCTCCGCCCGGCCTTCGGGGATCGTCTCGACCGCCTCGGGGCGGCGCAGTTCCTCGGCCGCGCCGATGTGACGGGGGAGATACAGCTTGACGGTCGTGCCCTTGCCCACCTCCGAATAGATGGCGACGTGCCCGCCGGACTGCTTGACGAAGCCGAATACCTGGCTGAGCCCGAGGCCGGTCCCCTTGCCGACCTCCTTGGTGGTGAAAAACGGCTCGAACGCGCGCTCGATCGTTTCGGGCGGCATGCCGCCGCCGGTGTCGCTCACGCAGATCTGGACATATTGTCCGGGGGTCACCTCGGTGCGGGCGCGCGCATAATTGTCGTCGAGGTGGGCGTTGGCGGTCTCGATCGTCAGGCGGCCGGACTCCGCGCCCGTCGCGGCGATCGCATCCCGCGCGTTGACTGCGAGATTCAGAACGGCATTCTCCAGTTCCGAGGCATCGGCGAAGGTGCGCCACAATCCGCCCGCCAGCACCGTTTCGACCGAAATCTGCTCGCCCAGCGTGCGGCGCAGCAGGTCGGACATGCCCGATACGAGCCGATTGGCGTCCAGACCGACCGGCGCCAGCGGCTGTTGCCGCGCGAAGGCGAGAAGGCGGGCGGTCAGCGCCGAGGCACGCTCCGCCCCCTCGCGCGCGTTGTCGATATAGCGCCTGATCCCGCCGGGGTCACCCTCCAGTCGGCGCCGCGCCATATCCAGGCTGCCGATGACGATGGCGAGCATATTGTTGAAATCATGGGCGATGCCGCCGGTCAGCTGACCGATCGACTCGATCTTCTGCATCTGGCGGAGCTGCCCCTCGGCCTCCTGCCGCGCCACCATCTCCCGGCCGATGCGCTCGGCGGCGGCGGTGGCATCGTCCCGCGCGGCCTCCGCGATCTCGAAGCGATGACGCGCGTCGCGCAGCATCAGGATGGCGACGAGCAGGACGAGCCCGATCGCGATCACCTGCCCGGCGATCAGCCACCATACCGCCTGCTGCACCCTGGCGATCCGGCGTTCCAGCAGATAGGTTTCGTTCGCCTTCATCGTGCGGACGCCGCGCTCGATCGCGCGGAGCAGATCGCGCCCATAGCCGCTGTTCACCCGCCGCACGGCGCCTGCCCGGTCGCCCCCTTCGGCCTGCGCGACGCGACTTCTGACGAAAGCGACCTTCAGCGCCGCCAGACGGTCCAGCGCCAAGAGCGCGCGTTGCTGGTCCGCATTGTCGGCGGTCAATCGGCGCAGTCCGGCGATGCTGGCGTTCAGGTCGATGATGGCATCGTCCATGTCCTCGCGGAAAACGCGATTGCCGCCGATCAGATAACCGCGATGGCTCGATTCCACCTTGCGGATCAGTTCCAGCATCTCGCCGACGCGCATCTCCACCACCAGGGTGTGGCGCGCCCAGTCGTTAGCGCGGGCCTGCACGCGGGCCATGAAGAGGCCGCCCGTGATCGCAAGGATGATCATGAGCAGCCCGGCAAGCGGCAACAGCGGCATTCGCCGGAAGGTCATCTCCGCAGGCACGGTGTCTTGTGCGATGGGGCGCGGCGAAGCGCAAGCCGACTAGGAGGCCGCGGCGACGATCTCTGCCCAGCCGGCCTCGTCGATCACGCGCACCCCCAGATCCTCCGCCTTCTTCCGTTTCGAGCCGGCATCCGCGCCGACCACGACCAGATCGGTCTTTTTGGAGACGGAGGCGGCGACTTTCGCGCCCAGAGCCTCGGCCTGCGCCTTCGCCTCATCCCGTGAAAATGTTTCGAGCTTGCCGGTGAATACCACCGTTTTGCCGCTGATTTCCGAAGCGCGGGTCTGATGGACCACATCCTGCGGTCGTACCTGCCGGAGCAGATCGTACACGACGTCGCGATTGTGCCGCTCGGCGAAGAAATCGAGCAGCGCCTCGGCCACTTCAGGTCCGATGCCGGGCGTTTCGATCGCCGCGACCAGCGCCTTCTGCCGCCGCAACACGAACTTGCGCTCCGGCTCGGCGGGGGCGGGCACGGTCGTGCGGCGCACGGCCAGCGCATGGTGCAGCATCCGCATCAGCCCTTTCACCGAAACATAGCGACGGGCGAGATCGCGCGCGGTGATCTGCCCGACGTGGCGGATGCCAAGCGCGAACAGAAAGCGATCGAGCGGCGGCGTGCGGCTGGCATCGATGCCGGCGATCAGGTTCGCGGCCCATACCCGTCCGTCCTTCTTGCGCTGGACGAGCCGGTCCGCGGTCAGCCGATAGATGTCGGCGGGGGTGTGGATCAGGCCATCGGCGAAGAAGTCCTCGATCTGGGTGAGGCCCAGGCCTTCGATGTCCATCGCATAGCGGCCGACAAAATGGCGCAGCCGCTCCACCCGCTGCGCGGGGCAGATGAGGCCGCCGGTGCAGCGCCGCACCACCGCCTCCTCGTCCCGCTCGGCGGCGGAGCCGCAGCGCGGGCAATGGTCCGGGAAAACGTAGGCGGGGCGATCCTCGTCAAGAGTCAGATTCTCGACGATCTGCGGAATTACGTCGCCGGCGCGCTGTACCACCACCCGGTCGCCTGGGCGCACGCCCAGCCGGCCGATCTCATCCTCGTTATGCAAGGTCGCGTTCGTCACCACCACGCCGCCGACCGTGACGGGGGCGAGCCGGGCCACCGGGGTTAGCGCGCCGGTGCGGCCGACCTGAATGTCGATCGCCTCCAGCACGGTCTGCGCCTGCTCGGCCGGAAACTTGTGCGCGATCGCCCAACGCGGCGCCTTGGCGACCTGCCCCAGCCGCTGCTGCCAGTCGAGCCGATCGACCTTATAGACCACCCCGTCGATATCGAACGGCAGATCGGCGCGCGCGCTTTCGATCGCGCGATAGCGGGCAAGCGCGCCATCGGTGGTGTCGACGCGCGCGAGCTGATCGGAGACGGGCAGCCCCCAGCCGGCGATCGCCGCCATCACGCCTGTCTGCGTATCCGCCGGCAGTGCGCTCGCCTCGCCCCAGCCGTGTGCCAGGAAGCGCAACGGGCGCGCGGCGGTGACGCTCGCATCCTTCTGGCGGAGCGAGCCCGCCGCCGCGTTGCGCGGGTTGGCGAACTGGCGGGCCTTGTCTGCATCCGTCGCATCGGCCAGCAGGCGGGCGTTCAGTGCGGCGAAATCGGCCTTGTCCATATACACCTCGCCGCGCACCTCGAACACATCGGGCGCGGGGCCGGCCAGCGCCTGCGGAATGTCCGCGATGGTGGCGACGTTGGCGGTGACGTTCTCGCCGGTCTGCCCGTCGCCGCGCGTCAGCGCTTGCACCAGCCGCCCGCCTTCGTAGCGCAGCGAGCAGGAGAGGCCGTCGATCTTCGGCTCGGCGGTCAGCGCCACCGGCTCGTCCGCTGGCAGATTGAGAAAGCGGCGGACGCGCGCGACGAACTCGATCACCTCCTCGTCGGCGAAGGCGTTGTCCAGGCTCAGCATCGCTTTTGCGTGCGCCACCTTGGCGAGGTGCCCCGCCGGGGCTGCCCCCACCAAGCGGCTGGGCGAATCCGGCCGGACGAGGGCGGGGAAGGCCGCCTCTATCGCATTGTTGCGGCGCACGAGCGCGTCATAGGCGGCGTCGCTGATCTCCGGCGCATCGTCGGTGTGATAGAGGCGATTGTGGCGGGCGATCTCCGCCGCGAGCCTCTCCAGCGCTTCCTTGGCGGTGGCGTCATCGGTGGGGAGGGGGGTATCGCTGCTCGTCATGTCGCAGAGATAGAGCCAAACCGCGCGGCGCGAAATGCCGCTGCATGCGATGCCGTCTAGTGCACCACGGCGGCAAGCTGCGTCGGCGCTGCCGGTGCGGCGGCGGGGATCGGGCGGGCGTCATAGCGGGCCATCACGGCCAGCGCCGAAACCACCTCGGCCGGCAGCGTAACGACCGCGGGCGGCGGCGCGGCGGCCACAACGATCACGGGCGGCGATGCCGGGGCTACCGCGTCGCGCGCGGCGGCGCAGGTGTCGCCCGGCAGAACGCGCGGAAACAGGCGCGTGGCGGCCAGGCGTGCGATACCGGAGACGGCGGCGGCAGCGGCGCGGGCGGTACCGGCCGCCTCGGCACAGGTTTCGGCGTCGGTCTGTGCATCGCCATAAGCGTTGGCGAGCAAAGTGGTGAAGCGATCATAATCGGCCTGCGCACCGCCGCCGACGGCGAAGTGCGTCTTGATCCGGAGGTTGGCCGTCTCCAGCGTCTCACGCGCGGCCTTGACGAAGCCGTTATAGTCGCCGGTGATCTCGATCCCGGCGGCCTGACAGCGGAGCGATGCGACCATCAGCATCGTCTGCAATTCGCGCACCTGCGCCGCCTCGCGCTCGGGCGGTGTCCAGCAGCCGGCCACGGCGGGCGATCCGGCGAACAGCCCGACGCATGCCAGAAACACTCCGAATGCCCGCTTGGTCGCCATGTTGTCCCCCAGGAACGGCAATCCGTTCGGCGGGACCATGCGCGCCTTTCCCCCAGCAAAAGTTTAACGGCATTGGTTTACATTTCGCTGGGCAACGGCCGCCTATGCCGCGAGCAACCGCGCGGCCTGCGCCCGCGCCTCCGCCGTTACCTCCGCGCCGGACAGCATGCGGGCGATCTCCTCCCGCCGCTCCTCCTCGGTCAGCGCGCGCACGCTGGTGCGGGTGACGAGCCCGTCGTGCGCCTTGGCGATCAGCCAGTGGCGATCCGCCCGTGCCGCCACCTGCGGGCTATGGGTGACGACGAGAAGCTGGGCGCGATCCGCTAGGCGGGACAGGCGCTCGCCGATCGCGCTTGCCACCGCGCCGCCGACGCCGCGATCGATCTCGTCGAAGATCATCGTGCCGGCGCCGCCTTCCTCGGCCAGCGCCACCTTCAGCGCGAGGATGAAGCGCGATAACTCACCGCCGCTGGCGATCTTGACGAGGGGGGCGAACGGCGCGCCGGGGTTGGTCGATATCTCGAACTCCACCCGATCCCGGCCCGCCGCCGACCATTGCCCTTGCGCCAGCGGATCGACGACGGTGCGGAACCGCGCCGCCTCCAGCCGCAGCGGCGCAAGCTCGGTCGCCACCGCCGTGTCGAGCCGGGCGGCGGCCATCTGTCGCTTGGCGGTGACGGTGGCGGCGGCATCCTCATAGGCGGCACGCGCGTCCGCCACGGCTGCCTCCAGCTTGGCGATGCCCGCGTCGCCGGCATCGATCCGCGCCAGCCGGTCCGAAAGCTCCGCCGCCAGCGCCGGCAGGCCGACCGGCTCGATCCGGTGCTTGCGTGCGAGCCCACGCAATTCGAACAGCCGCGTCTCCACCGCGTCCAGCCGCGCGGGGTCGAACAGCAGCGCGTCGTTGGCGGCGGCGAGCCTGTCCTCCACCTCGCCCAGTTCGATCAACGCGCGATCGAGCGATTCCATCGCCTCGGCCAAAGCGGGATGCTCGCCCGCCAGCCGCTCCAGCCGGCGGGCGGCTTGTCGCAACTGGGCGGAGCCGCCATCGGACCCATCGATATGGGCGTTGACGGCGGTCAGGTCGTCGGCGAGGCGCGCACCCTTCTGCATCCCCGCGCGCTCCTCGGCCAGCGCCTCCTCCTCGCCCTCCTCGGGGCCGAGCGCGGTGAGTTCCTTGACGGCATGTTCCAGCCATTCGCGATCGCGCGCCGCCGTCTCCAGTTCGGCGGCGGCATCGGCCAGCCTGGCTTCGGCCGTAGCCCATGCGCGATAGGCGGCCGCGACCGGCGCGGTGTCGATGCGCCCGAAGCTGTCGAGCAGGGCGCGGTGCCCGCGTGCGTTGAGCAAGCCGCGATCGTCATGCTGCCCGTGGATCTCGACGAGGTGCGCGCCGATTTCCCGCAGGAACGTCGCGGAGGCGGCCTGATCGTTCACGGTCGCGCGGCTGCCGCCATCGGCCTTCACGATGCGGCGGATGGTCAGCGGCTCGCCAGGTTCGGCATCCAGTCCGTTCTCGATCAGGAGCGCCATCGCCGGGTGATCGGCCGGAAGATCGAAACTGGCCGTGACGACAGCCTGCGCGGCCCCGTTCCGTACCAGGCCACTATCGGCACGCATGCCGAGAGCCAGACCGAGCGAATCGAGCAGGATGGATTTGCCCGCGCCCGTCTCCCCCGTCAGCGCGCCGAGGCCATGCTCGAACCGGAGGTCGAGCGCCTCGATTAGCACCACGTCGCGAATGGAAAGGCGGGTCAGCATGCTGGCCTCATGTAGGCCGCGCCGGCCCCGGTTGGAACCGCCCTTACGATGCCTTCTTCGTGATCAATTCGTAAGCGTGCTCATACCATTTCGTGCCGGGATAGTTGGCGCCCAGCACCGCCGCGGACTTTTTCGCTTCCTCCGGCACGCCCAGCGCCAGATAGGATTCTGTCAGCCGCATCAGCGCCTCGGGCGTGTGCGTCGTCGTCTGATAGGTATCGACCACGTTGCGGAACCGGAGGACGGAGGCCAGCCATTCGCCACGGCGCTGGTAGAAGCGACCGATCTCCATCTCCTTGCCGGCGAGGTGATCGCGGATCAGATCGACCTTCAGCCGGCCATCGGCGGCATAGGCGGAGTCGGGATAGCGCCGGATCAGCTCACCCATCGCGTCGAGCGCCTGTTGGGTGATCCGCTGGTCGCGGGTCACGTCCTGGATCTGCTCGTAATAATCCACCGCGATCAGATAGAGGGCGTAAGGCGCATCCTTGTTGCCGGGATGGATCGACAGGAACCGCTGCGCTGAGGAAATCGACGTGGGATAATCGCGCGCCAGATAATAGCTGAACGCGCTCATCAACTGTGCGCGGCGCGCCCAGGGTGAATAGGGATGCTGGCGCTCCACCTCGTCGAACAGCTGCGCTGCGATCTTATACTGGCCGCGATCCAGCCGGTCGCGCGCGCCGTTGTACAGCGTATCCACATCGCGGGCGACGTAGCGGGTCTCCCC
>CAJYJW010000070.1 GCA_913775025.1 uncultured Sphingomonas sp.
ACGCGGGCATCGGGCGCGATCATGGCCGCGCTGAACGTGATCTACGAGCAGGTGGAGCGGCGCAGCTTCGTGAAGACGACGCTCATCTCGTTCGCGATCATCATCGCCGCCGTCTTCGTCGGCATTACCGGCCTGCTTTCCGCCTCGATCCTCGGCTATCTGCAAACGCTGATCGGCGGCATCGGCCCGATAGCGGCCACTCTCATCAAGATCGCGACGTGGCTGGTCGCGGGCACGCTTGCCAGCATGGCGATCGCCGCAACCTATCGCTACGCCCCCGATCGCGCCAATGCGCGCTGGCGCTGGCTGTCGTTCGGATCCCTGCTGGCGACCGTCTTGTGGCTGGCGGCGACGCTGGGCTTCGGCTTCTATGCCGCACGCTTCGGCGACTATAACGCGACCTATGGATCGCTCGGCGCGGTCGTGGTGTTGCTGATGTGGTTGTTCGTCTCCTCCTACGCCATCCTCGTCGGCGCCGCGGTCAATGCCGAGGTGGAGCGGCAGACCGCGACCGACAGCACCACGGGCCGCCCCCGGCCGATGGGAACCCGCGGCGCGACCATGGCCGACACCGCCGCCGCCAGGGATTAGGAACGGGCACATGACCGAGAAGATCATTTCTATCGCCAGCGATGCGCTATCCGCCGGTATTTCTTCGCTCGGCGCGGAACTGCAATATCTGCGCGACGCGGACGGGCGCGACCTTTTGTGGGATGGCGACCCAGCCGTCTGGCGCGGGCGCGCGCCGCTGCTGTTCCCGATCGTCGGCGCGTTGCGCAATGACCAATACCGGCTCGATGGATCGACCTACACGCTTCACAAACATGGCTTCGCCCGCCGCAGCAGCTTCACCCCGGTAGCCCAGGCGACGGACAGCGTGACCTTTCGGCTGGAGGCGAATGACGAGACACGGGCCGTCTATCCCTTTGATTTCCGGCTGGATGTGCGCTTCACCATCAATGGTGGCGAATTGGCCATCGCCGCGATGATCGCCAATCGCGGCGCGACGCCGATGCCCGCCAGCTTCGGCTTTCACCCCGCCCTGCGCTGGCCTTTGCCCTATGGCCAGCCGCGCGACGCCCATCGCCTGCGCTTCGACCGGCCGGAGCCCGCCCCGATCCGGCGCATCGATGCCAGCGGCCTGCTCACCCCGGTGCGGCACCCCACCCCGATCGAGGGCGACGTGCTGCACCTGGTGGACGACCTTTTCGTCGACGACGCCATAATCCTTGATCGCCCGGCGAGCGAAGGGGTGCTGTATGGCGCGCCCGAGGGGCCGCAGATTGCCGTCGGCTATCCCGACATGCCGATGCTGGGCCTGTGGACGAAACCCGGCGCGGGCTACATCTGCATCGAGCCGTGGGCGGGCGTCGCCGATCCACAAGGGTTCGATGGCGACCTCTTCGCCAAACCCGGTATCGTCGCCATCCCGCCGGGCAGCGATGTCACCCACGCCATCACGATCGGGCTGCGTCCTCCGGCCTGACGCGGTTGGGCCTATCTCCAAGGGCGGTGGCGGGTCTCAGAAACTAGCCGTTGCTTAACGATGCGGAACCTAGTTGCGAGCAGGCCCGCTGGCCATGCGACGGTTTCGCCACGGCCATCGTCGCCACGATGGGGGACATGTAAGGGACGGTGCAGCCGAACCGCCCGCCAATCCGGTCGCGATCGACGGATTTGTCGAGTGCGTCCCATAATTGGATAAGAAATCGTATATAGTCACGCGATTGTCCGTACAGTTGTGGCTAGTAACGGCCTGAGCATGATCTGGGGACATCGCATGGACGGCGTGATGCTATTGGGTGGCGAGGAAGACCGGAAGGGTCGACGCCGCAGCCAACGCCCCGAGGTGGAGGCGACGCGCATCCGCATCCTGCGCGCGGCCGAACGGCTCTATGCGGAACGCGGTTTCGATGGTGCGTCGCTGCGGGAAATCGCGATCGCCGCCAATCAGGGCAATAACAACGCCGTGCAATATCACTTCGGCAGCCGGGACCGGCTGATCGAGGCGATCTTCGACGAACGCGTGGCCGAGATGGAAGCGGAGCGGACCGCCATGCTCGCCGCCGCCGAACGGGACGGCAAGCTGGAGGACCTGCCCACCTTGCTGGCGATCCTGTCGCTGCCGCACCTGTCGCTGTGCGACGCCAAGGGCCATCATCCGCATGCGGGCTTTCTGGTGCATTATCTGACGCGGCGCACGCCGGACGGTACGGGCCGCGGGCTTTCCTGCGCGTTCCTCGGCGCACCCGCCATGGTCCGCCTGCTCGATCTCATCCAGGCGCGGCTGACGGACCTGCCGGCTGACATCGCGCAGACGCGAATCATGTTGTGCGCGCTGATGTTCCTCAATCTGCTCGTCGGGCATGATACCGCCCATCCCCAGGGTGGCGCGCCCGCCGTGCTCGCGCGGCATGCGACGGATACCGTAGCGGCGATGGCCGCGGCGCTCGGCGGCCCCGCCATCTGATAATCGGGGGGGCGGCGCAGGCTCCTATCCGTTTACCTCCGCGTGAAAGAAACCCGCCCCACCTGCGTGGACCGGGTTTCTCTTTCCGATCAGCTAAAGATATTGGTTCCAGCCTCAGGCGAGCATGCGTAGTGAAGGCTCGCGGTCGAAATAACGGCGGCTGCCGGCGGCGGCCAGGAATCGGTCGCCAAGATCGGTGATACCCTCGTCCTTTTCCACCCCGGCCTTGTCCAGCAGCGGTTGTGCGGCCTCCGTCGCGCCGATCGCCTTGAGATGACCGAACGCGTCCATCACGAACTGAACGGCCGCCGCTTCCTTCGCCAACATACTCGCACCCTCTTCCGAGAGAATGAGTGCGATAGAGTCGACGAAGACGGACGGGAAGCCCGCCAGTTGTGCGTCCGCCTTCAACAGACTGCCATCCTTCAGTTTCGCGCCGCCGACCTTCGGCGCGATCAGGATCGGCTTGCCACCGGCATCGCCGATCTTGCTGGTGAGCGCTTCGATCGCATCGCCATCGCTGCCATCGGCGATCAGGATGCCGACCGCACGACCTTCCAGCGTCGGCTCGTCGAGCGGACCGTTGATGATCCGCACCGCCGGTGAGAGGTCGAGATCCCTGACCGGGGCGGCCGTGGGTGACGCCGGCGGCACATCCATGTTCAGCCCGTCCGCCACGCGGCCCGCTAGTTCCGGATCGACGTTGATGAGATTGGCCAGCACCTGCACGCGGACATGCTCCACGCCGACCTTCGACAATTCGAACACCAGCGCGGAGGCAAGATGCGCCTGCTCCGCCTTGTCAAGCGAGCGGAAGAACAGCCGGGCCTGGCTATAGTGATCCGCAAAGCTCTCGGGCCGCATCCGTAGCTTGTCGCCCTGCTCCGCGCCCACATCCTGCGCGACGTAGGTGCTATAACCTCTCACCGGGCATTCGCGCGGCCCTGCTTCCTCGCCGATCCTGTTCAGGCTGTTCGGCTCATAGTTGGCGCGGCCCTTGGGCACATTACGCTGCATATGGCCGTCACGCTGGAAGTTGTTCACCGGCGACCGGGAGGCATTGATTGGAAGCTGGTGAAAATTGGTCGAACCGAGCCGCTTCAACTGCGTGTCGAGATAGCTGAACAGCCGACCCTGCAACAGCGGATCATTGGTGAAATCGATGCCGGGCACGATGTTGCCGGGGCAGAAGGCGACCTGCTCGGTCTCGGCAAAGAAGTTGTCCGGGTAGCGATCCAGCACCATCCGGCCGATCGGGGTGACGGGCACGATTTCTTCCGGAATGATCTTGGTCGAATCAAGCACGTCGAAGTCGAAACCGTTCGCGGTCTCCTCGTCGAACGCCTGCACGCCAAGCTCCCACTCGGGGTAATCGCCCCGGTCGATCCGCTCGAACAGGTCGCGCCGCTGGAAATCGGGGTCGGCACCCGCCGTCTTCACCGCCTCATCCCAAATCTGCGATTGCAGGCCCGCTTTCGGCTTCCAGTGGAATTTCACGAAGGTGTTCTGGCCGTCCGCATCGATCAGGCGGAAGGTATGGATGCCGAACCCCTGCATCGTCGCGAAGGAACGGGGGAGCGTGCGGTCGCTCATCTGCCACATCACCATATGCATGGCCTCCGGCATCAGGCCGATCCAGTCCCAGAAGGTGTCGTGCGCGCTGGCGGCCTGCGGATAGCCCTTGTCGGCCTCCATTTTCACCGCATGGACGAGATCGGGAAACTTGATCGCGTCCTGGATGAAGAACACCGGGATGTTGTTGCCGACGAAATCCCAGATCCCCTCGGACGTGTAGAATTTCACGGCGAAACCGCGCACGTCGCGCGGCGTATCGACGGACCCGGCGCCGCCGGCCACCGTGGAGAAGCGCACGAACACCGGCGTCTGCACCGACGGATCCTGAAACAGCGCCGCCTTGGAATAATGCGCCGCCGCCGGGTACGGCTCAAAATAGCCGTGCGCGCCCGTGCCGCGCGCATGGACGACCCGCTCGGGGATCCGCTCATGATCGAAATGAAAGATCTTCTCCCGCAGGATGAAGTCTTCCAGCAACGTCGGGCCGCGCGCACCGGCCTTCAGGCTGTTCTGATTGTCGGCGATCACGATGCCCTGATTGGTCGTCAGGTGCGCGCCGTCCGCCGTCGTTTGCTGGTGCAATTCCCCGCCAGGGCCGGTGGTCGTCTCATAAGGGGTTGGATCGGTGGCCACGCTAATCTCCTCTGGCATGGGGACCATGCTCGCGTGTTCAACCGTTAAGTTACGGAAAAGGTTCGTGTTCCGTCGTCACCATGCGATTTGCGCGGTATCGAGCATGGCGTGCGTGTCGCTATCATACCACGGCATCACGATGGATGGTCGGCGCGGTAGGGAGCGAGCGCCCGGCGGCCAGCCGTCCATCAGGAACGAGAGTCGCGCCACCAGCCGCCCCCGCCCGCGCGGCGTGAGAAGCAGCGAAACGGACGGCGCCCGACCGGACCAGGCGAGCCGGTCGACCCGTCCGGGCCTGTCGAGCAACGGTGCCTCGACGCCGTTCACCCGCGCCGCCGTCATCGCTACCGTGGCCGCCAGCGCTACCCGCACCTCCCGCGTGCCGGGCGGCCCCTCGGCGGTCAGCAGCAGGCGGCCGTCCGCCAGCCGCGCCAGTCGAACCTGCGGCGGCGGTTGCCGCACCGCCTCCCCCCGCGCCGCCAGCACCCGATCGAATAAGGGCGGCAGCGGCGCTTCCCCCGCCGGGCCAAGCGCGGCGCGGGTCCAGCGATCGGGGGCGAGCAGGCTGGTGACGCGGTAGGACCGTCCCGCGGCGCGATCGTCGACATGGATGATCTGCGAAACGGCGGGCGTCTGAGGCGAGGCGGGATCGACGAACCGCATCAGCGCGACAAGACCGATCGCCACCACGGCCAGAAGCCCCCCGGCCGCTATCGCGAGGCGCGGGCGAACGGCCCGGGCAAGGAAGGGGGAAAGGGTGAGGGCAACGAACAGGGCGAACGGCGTCGCGATCGCCGCGATCGTCTCACCGACAGCCAACAGCAGCAGATGCGCGGTGGCCGCCTGCTGCGCGATCAGCAGGCCCGCCAACAGGGCGGCGAACCACGGCAGGATCGCGCCGCCACCGCCCCCCGCCAGCAGCATCAGGCCGCCGCCGAGCAGCGCCACCAGTACAGATGGCGTGGCCACCGGCGCCAGCGCTTGGGCCGCGATCGCCATCAGCGCCACCAGGGCGAACAGGCCGTATCCCGTCGTGCGTTCCGGCAAGCGGGCGGCGAAGGCCGGCAGCGCGATCAACGCTGCCAGACCCGCCATCACAAGGACGATCCAGCCCCCCGCGCCCAGCCCAAGCAGGATCAGCCCAAGCACGACCGGGATGACGACCGCGCCGGCGCGATGCCCCGCCGATGCCGCGCCCTGCCACGATAACACGCCGGCGACGCAGATAAGGCCGATCGCTGTTTCATAGACCGGCCACCACGCCAGCAACGGCCGCCCTGCGGTAAAGCCGAATGCGATCCCCGTCCCTGCCCGTACCGCCATCAGGGCCAGCGCCAGCGTTAGCAGCAGATGAAGCGCCGCCAAGGCCGCCTGGCCGACATGCGCCGGCCGATCGCGCCGCCAGGCGAACCCGGCAAGCGTCAGCGCCGCGGCGATCACGATCCACCCTGCCCATGTCGGCCAGATGAGGACGAACAGCCCCAGCATGCTGGCATAAGCGGGATCGGCCGAGGGGGAAGGCAGCGCCGCTGCGTCCACCGCCGCGCGCGTCACCGCCAGCGCCTGCTCCCCCAGATGCTGGAGCGAGCGGGAATCGAGCCGTTCGGGCGTGGAGCTTGCCGCGTGATAATCGAACTGCCTGTCGAGGATCGCATAGTTCAGCCCCGGCAGGCCGCGATCCACCGCCACGCGAAAATCGCTGCTGTTGCGGATCAGCCGTTCCACCCAAGCGGCTATGGAATCGGTCGTCGGATGCACTGCCGTATGCTTAAACAGGGCGATCGCGCCGCCGGCCTCCCGCCCGGTCTCATGCATGATCGCCCGCCCGCCGCCGCCGCGCATATCCATATTGACGACGAAGCCGATCCGCCGTGCCGCCGGGTCGCCTGCGAAGAAGGCACGCGCGCCGAGCAGGCCCTTCTCCTCGGCATCGCTAAAGAGAAGGATCAGATCGCGCGCCCCCACGCCGGTCGTGCGCAACGCGCGGACGATCTCCAGCGCAGCAGCGATCCCGGCCCCGTCGTCTGCCGCGCCGGGGGAGGCGGGGACGGAATCGTAATGCGCCATCAGCAACACCGCCGGCAGCCGGCCATTCCGCCCGCGCAGGGTGCCGACGATATTCTCCACCCTCGCGCCCGTGACGGACACTTCCGCCGGCTTCGCCTCAATCCGGACGCCGTCACCCGTCACCACACGGGGGGAGAGCCCCAGCGCCGCCATGCGCGCCACCAGGTGATCGCGCACGTCCTGATGCGCGCGCGAGCCGACCGGATGCGGCACCCGCCCGATCGCGCGCACATCCGCCATCGCCCGCCCGGCCGAGAAGACGGCGGCGGGGGCATCGGCTGGTCG
>CAJYJW010000071.1 GCA_913775025.1 uncultured Sphingomonas sp.
GCCGCAATCCCATCAGGCGAGCGTAAGGCCCACATCTACGTTGCCGCGCGTGGCGTTCGAATAGGGGCATACTTCGTGCGCGGCCGCGATCAGCCGTTCGCCCGCCTCGCGATCCACCCCCGGCAGCGAGACGGTGAGGTCGGCGGTGATGCCGTAGCCACCTTCCGAACGCGGGCCGAAACCGATCTCGGCCGTCACTGTGGCCTCGGCGGGCACCTTCACCCCCTGCTTGCCCGACACCGCTTTCATCGCCCCCAGGAAGCATGCCGAATAGCCCGCCGCGAACAGCTTTTCGGGGTTGGCGCCGTCGCCCCCCGGGCCGCCCATCTCCTTCGGCACGACCAGCTTCACATCGACCGATCCGTCGTCCGAGCGGGCGGCGCCGTCGCGTCCGCCGGTCGCGGTGGCGCTGGTCTTGTAGATGACATCGACTGACATGGGGTGTTCCTCGTGTTGCGCTATGACGCCGGATGTGGGGCCGTCGCCGGTCACGCCCAACGCACGATATCGATCGAAGTAACAGGATCAGTTAGCGATCACGCGCGCGGGCGACGCAGCGCGCTCATGCCCCATCACATATTGGGTGGCGAAGGTCAGGAAACTCACCGTCAGGCCGACCAGGAAGATGCGATAGGCATAGCCGAGCATGCGATATTTCTTATGCTCCAGCACCTGGCCGTTCTGGTAGATGTCCCGCGCCATGGTGGCGAAGATCGTATCGTCACTCTGCATCTGCTCGCACAGGCGATCTATATATTCGTCTTCCGAAAGCTGGGTGAAGCTGCCGAAGAACAGCAGGTTCGGCCGCGCCATGCGGATGGTGTGGACGTGCGGCAGGATCGCCAGCACCGCCAGCACGGCGGCGAAGAAAGCGAAGCCGCCCAAGATCAGCAACGGCAGCGGCGCGCCCGATCCCTTCGCCTGGCCTATCGTGATCGTGAAGATCACGAAGGTGGCGCCCATCAGGATGCTCGCCTTCTGGTCCGCCATCTGGCTGAGCGTCACATGCGCGCGATGCACCGCCACTAGCATGTCGATCGCGTTGGCCGTATAGGGCTTCGGAATATGGCGATGCGGGTCGTCGTGCGCGTCGGGCAAATTGTCCTCCCCCCTCTTGGGCACGATCATGCCACGGTCGCGGGCGCGTTGGCCAGTCCGTCCCGACAGGTCCGCCGCGATGCCGCCGCAATCGCTTGGCAAGGGGCATCACCCGCGATTAAAGGCCAGCGCATGAGCGACCGTAATGAAACCTTCGCCAAGGTGAGCCAGGCGATCGAGCCCTTCAACAAGAAGGGCGTGGCGCTGACCGAAGACACCAGCTTCGCCCGCGATCTCGAATGGGACAGCCTGACCGTCATGGATTTCGTGGCGGCGATCGAGGACGAGTTCGACATCCTCATCACGATGAACATGCAGGCCGAGATCGAGACGGTCGGCCAGCTCGTCGATGCCGTGGAAAAGTTGCGCGCATGACGGACGCGGCCATCACCCCCGACGATGCGCGGCTGGGCGACGCGGGTGGCGCGCCCGATCTGCTGAGCAAGTTCGACGCGCTGATCGCCGAGCGCCAGGCGCTGCTCGATACCGGCGTGCGCGATCCCTTCGCCATCGTGATGGAGAAGGTGACCTCGCCGACCGAGGCGATCATCTCCGGCCGGCGGACCATCCTGCTCGGCACCTACAACTATATGGGCATGACGTTCGATCCGGACGTGGTGGCCGCCGGCAAGCAGGCGTTGGACGATTATGGTTCCGGCACCACCGGCAGCCGCGTGCTGAACGGCACCTACCAGGGCCATCGCGAATGCGAGGAGGCGCTGAAGGACTTCTACGGCACGTCCTCCGCGATCGTCTTCTCCACCGGCTATCAGGCGAACCTCGGCGTCATTTCCACGCTGGCCGGCAAGGGCGACTACATCATCCTCGATGCCGACAGCCACGCCTCGATCTACGACGGCTGTTGGCTGGGCAATGCGGAGATCGTCCGCTTCCGCCACAATTCTGTCGAGGATCTCGACAAAAGGCTCGGCCGTCTGCCGAAGGAGGCGGGCAAGCTGGTGATATTGGAGGGCGTCTATTCGATGCTCGGCGATATCGCCCCGCTCAAGGAGATGGTCGCCGTCGCCAAGAAGCACGGCGCGATGATCCTGTGCGACGAGGCGCACGGCATGGGCTTCTTCGGCGAGCATGGCCGCGGCGTGTTCGAGGAGGCGGGCGTTTCGGACGATGTGGATTTCGTCGTCGGCACCTTCTCCAAATCGGTCGGCACGGTGGGCGGCTTCTGCGTCTCCAACCACCCGAAATTCGAGGTGCTGCGCCTCGTCTGCCGCCCCTATGTGTTCACCGCCTCGCTGCCGCCCTCGGTCGTCGCCACCGCCGCCGCCTCGATCCGAAAGCTGATGCATGCGGGCGAAAAGCGCGCGCATCTGTGGAAGAACAGCCGCCGTCTGCATCAGGGCCTGCGCGATCTCGGCTTCAAGCTCGGCACCGAAAGCGCGCAGTCCGCGATCATCGCGGTGATCTTCCCCGATCAGGAAACCGCCGTCGGCATGTGGCAGGCGCTGCTGGAGCTTGGTCTCTACGTCAACATGGCACGCCCGCCCGCCACGCCCGCCGGCATGTATCTGCTGCGCTGCTCGCTCTGCGCCGAACATAGCGACGCGCAGGTGGGCGAGATCTTGGCGATGTTCGAGCAAGCCGGCCGCGCGATCGGCTGCATCTGACCCAGACGGTGGCCCGGCTGCGGCCACCGCCCGGCATCGCTCTTCCGGCCCCGCCATGGCTGCGCTAATCTTCCGCCATGTCGGCTAGTGAGCGTGAGTCCGGCGACGACGCCGTGATCGAGGGCACGCCGCCCGGCGCGTGGCAGCGGCGGCTGGCCAGCATCGCCGCGCTGATCGCGCCGGTGCTGCTGATCGCCCTCGTCATTCTCGTCGCGACATCCAACAAGGAGCGGGACAGGGCGCTGCTGCGCGAACGGCACAGCTATGACGTGATGCTCGTCACCCGCCAGCTTGACGCTTCGATCGCGCGATCGGAGGCGATGCTCGGCCGCTTCGTCATCAGCGGCGACCGGCAGCTCGGCATGATCTACTATGAGGAATGGCGAAAGGCGGGCCAGCAACTGCGCCTGCTGACCCGCCTGACCCATGAGAATCCGGCGCAAAGGCCGCTGGTGGAGGCGCTGCGGCGCCTCTATCTGCAGCGCGGCCAGGAACTGGCGGAACCCGCCACGCGCACCGCCTACAAGCAGGGCTGGACCGCGCTGTCGATGTACTACCGCGCCGGCAAGGCGACCAGCATTGTACGCATAGACACGCTGTTGACGCAGATCGCCGTGAGCGAACGCAGCCTGCTGGGCGTGCGGGCGGATCGCGCCGCGGTAACGGTGAACCGCTCCAACTATCTGACGGCGCTTCTGTCCGGCATCGGGCTGCTGCTGGTGCTCTGCGCGACGGCGCTTGGCTGGACGACGGTGCAGGCGCTCGCCCAGCGCGCCCGCGCGCGGCTCGATGCGAGGGCCGAGGCCGATCGCGCCGCTTCGCTGGAAGCCGCCGTCGCGACCCGCACGCGGGAACTGCGGGAGGCCAACATGCTGCTACAGGCTGAAGCGGAAACGCGCGAGGCCGCCGAGGCACAGTTGCGGCAGGTGCAGAAGATGGAGGCGGTGGGCCAGTTGACCGGCGGCATCGCGCATGACTTCAATAATATGCTCGCGGTCGTCATCGGTGGCCTCGATCTCGCGCGGCGGCGGCTGGAGCAGGAAACGGAGGAGGTCGGACGCCACATCGACAATGCGATGGAAGGCGCCAACCGCGCCGCCGCCCTCACCCGCCGCCTCCTCACCTTCGCGCGCGCCGAACCGCTGCTGCCCGAGGGGATCGCGCCGAGCACGCTGATCGCCGGCATGTCCGATCTGCTCGATCGCACGCTTGGCGAACGCATACGGGTGGAAACGGCGCTCACGGCCGAGGGATGGAACGTCTGGTGCGATCCGCATCAGCTTGAAAACGCGCTTCTGAACCTTGCGGTCAACGCGCGCGATGCGATGGAGGGGGAAGGCCGCCTCGTCATCGCCACGGACAACGTCACGCTCCGCGCGGGGCAGATCGGCGAGGCGCGGGTCGGCGACCATGTTCGCATCAGCGTGACCGATGAGGGATCCGGCATGACCCGCGCGGTCATCGATCGGGTGTTCGAGCCGTTCTTCACGACGAAGCCGACCGGCAAGGGCACGGGCCTCGGGCTCAGCCAGATCTTCGGCTTCGTCCGCCAATCGGGCGGCGAAGTCGCGATCGAGTCGGTGGTGGGCGAGGGTACGACCGTATCGCTCTATCTCCCCCGCTTCGCAGGGGCGTCGGCGGGCTCCACCGTCATGCCCGCCGATCTTGCGTCGCCGCCTCGACAGGCGGACGGATGTGTGGCCGGAGCGACGATCCTCGTCGTGGAGGATGATGCCCGCGTGCGTCATGCGACGGTCGAGGCGCTGTCCGAGCTCGGGCATATGCCTATCGCCTGCACGGGCGGAACGCAGGCGATCGAAATTCTGGCCGCGCGCCCGGAGGTGGCCTTGCTCATCACCGATGTGGTGATGCCCGGAATGACCGGTCCGGAATTGGTCGCCGCCGTCACCGAACTGCATCCGGGCCTGCCGGTCCTGTACGTCACCGGCTATGTCGGCGAGGCTGCCGACGCCGCCGAGTTCGCGGGCCAGGAGGTGCTGCGCAAGCCCTTCACGATCGCCGGGCTGGAACGGGCCGTCGCGGCTGCCCTGACCACGCCCGCTGGCGCACGGTCATACCCCGCCGCCACGATGGGGTGACGGGCGGGGATATTCGCAAATCCGACCAGACCCTTTGCCGGTGCCTCGACCGTTTATCCTGCCGGCATAGCGGGTGCGCCGGGTCAGGCGCGCCGCGTGCCGGTAATCGGATAGGCGCCGAACGCGCCGACCGTGGCGGTGCCGTTCAGCGTGTCGCCGCTGATCGTCGCCTGGCAGCCGATGCGGATCGGGAAGGGCATCGTCACCTCCATCGTCCAGCTGAGCGTATCGCCCTCGACCCGCCCGTCCGTCACCGGCAGGGCGCCGAGCGCGCCGGACATGTCGCCGGTGAAGCGGTCGCCGTCCCGCTTTACGGTCAACGCCATCTTCTGCTCACCCATCGGCGAGGCGGTGGAGCAATCCCAAGTACCGTCGACTTCGGCCATATCAGATCCTTGACGCTAGATGCCGCTCAACCGGCCGGGGTGACC
>CAJYJW010000072.1 GCA_913775025.1 uncultured Sphingomonas sp.
CGGACAAGGCGCCGTCCGCGACCACCAGCTCGACCCGCTCTACCCCGTTCAGCCGTGCATTCTCCGCCGTGACATCGATCGCCACCGGATCGATATCGGTCGCGATCACCCGCGCCTGCGGCCACAATTCGCGCGCGGCGAAGGCCAGCAATCCCGTACCGGTGCCCAGATCGATCGCATTGGCGAACGTCTCGCCCGCCAGCCGGTCGAGCATCGCCAGACAGCCGCTGGTCGTCTCGTGATGCCCCGTCCCGAACGCCCGCCCGGCATCGATCAGGAACGCCCGCTTGCCCGCCGGCACCGCGCCCGCCTGCGCGGCGGTATGGACATAGAATCGCCCGACCGACAGCGGCTCCAAACCCGCCTGGCTCATCGTCACCCAGTCCTCGTCGCCCAGCGCCTCGATCCGCGGCGCCTGTCCGGCGGCACTCGGCACCAGTGCGGTGATCGCGGCGATGGCAGCTTCGTCCGGTTCGGCCTCGAAATAGGCATCGAGCCGCCACGTCTCGGTATCGTCCTCGACCGTCTCGGTCGTCATCAGCACGGGTGCGGGATCGATGCCGAAATCCTCCGCCGCATCGATCGCCTCGGCCTCGGCGCGGGTGCAGGGCAGGGTCAGTTTCCAGCTCATCGGACATAGCTCGCGCCGTTGACGTCGAGCACCGCGCCGGTCATCGATTCGGGCGCCTCGGTCGCGCAAAAGGCCGCCATCACCGCCACCTCGTCGGGCATCGCCACCCGGCCGAGCGGAATGTCGGCGAGCAGCTTGTCGCCCCCTCGGCTCGCCACATAGTCCTCGGCCATGCCGGTCATGGTGAAGCCGGGACAGATGGCAAAGGCGAGGATGCGGTCCCTGGCATAGGCGCGGGCGATGGTCTTGGTCATCGCCACCATGCCCGCCTTGGCTGCGGCATAATGCCAGTGCGCGGGCGAATCGCCGCGATGCGCGGCGCGGCTGGCGATGTTGACGATCCGCCCCGGCATGCCCTGTTCCTGCCAGTGGCGCACCGCCAGCCGGCTGAGTTCGGCAGCCGCAGTCAGGTTGATGCGCAGCGTGCGCTCCCAGCCCGCGACCCATTCGTCGTCGGGCCGGTCGATCGGGTTCGCCTCGAACACGCCGGCATTGTTGACGAGCACATCGATCCGCCCATCGAGCCGGTCGAGCGCGCGGCCCCACAGATCGGCGGGCGCGGCGGGATCGGCGAAATCGGCGGGCAGGTCGCCGCCCGTCGACTGGACGGCAAGGGTATGGGCGTCGCGCAGCCGGTCGGCGATCGCCGCACCGATCCCGCGCGATCCGCCGGTTAGGAGAATATGGGCCATGCCCGCCGTGTAGGCCGCGGCGCGCCGGGGGGCAACGGGCGGGCGCAGCCACGCGGCGGGAAAGCCGCTTTCAAAAGCGCGCTGGGCGCCGCTACAAGGCAGCCGATAGTCTTTCCGGGAGCCTCCATGGTCCGTTCGCTGTTCGCCGCCGCCCTGCTCGCTTCCACGATCGCGCTTCCCGCACTGGCGCAGACGGCGCCCGCCCCCCGCGATCCCGGCACCGCGGCGAAGGTGCGCTACGACGTGTCGTTCCCGCAGGTCGCGCATCACCGCGCGCGGATCACCGCGACCTGGACCGGGGTGCCCGCCGGCCCCTTGCGCGTGCAGATGTCGCGCTCGTCGCCGGGGCGCTATGCGATCCATGAATTCGCCAAGAACGTCTATGACGTCAGCGCCACCGACGGCGCCGGGCGCCCGCTCAAGCTGACGCGCAGCGATCCCTATGGCTGGAGCGTCGCCGGGCATGACGGCACGGTCACTATCACCTACACGCTGTTCGCCGATCATGGCGACGGCACCTATGCGCAGATCGATACCAGCCACGCGCATCTGAACATGCCCGCCACCTTTATGTGGGCGAGCGGTTACGACGCGCAGCCGATCCGCGTCCGCTTCCAGCGCCCTGACCCCACGTGGAAAGTCGCGACCCAGTTGCCGGAAAGCGATGCGACGGACACCTATTGGGCGCCCAACCTGCAATATTTCATGGACAGCCCGACCGAACTGTCGAACCACATGGTCCGCGAATGGCAGGAGGGCGGCAAGACCTATCGCCTGGCGCTGCATCATGACGGCAGCGCCGCCGACATGGACCGCTTCACCGAAAAGGCGAAGCGGGTGGTGCGCGAACAGATCCGCATCTTCGGCGCGCCCGCCCCCTATGATTTCGGCCGCTATACCTTCATCGCCGATTATCGGGCGTCGGTGGTGGGCGACGGTATGGAGCATCGCAACTCGACGATCATCACCAGCACGCAATCGCTGGCGGAGGCGAAGGACGACCAGCTGGGCACGCTGGCGCATGAATTCTTCCACAGCTGGAACGTCGAGCGCATCCGCCCCGCCGAACTCGAACCGTTCGACTTCACCCGCGCGAACCCGACGCCGTCGCTGTGGCTGGCCGAGGGCTTCACCAGCTATTACGGCCCGCTGTCGATCCGCCGCGCCGGCCTCGCCAGCGTCGACGAGTATCTGGGTGAGATGGGGCCGATGCTGAGCGGCATCGTCAACAATCCGGCACGGATCGCGGCGCAGGCTCATCTCCTGCGGCGAGGCGTTGATCCGCGC
>CAJYJW010000073.1 GCA_913775025.1 uncultured Sphingomonas sp.
TGTATCTCGCCAACCATGTCTCGTGGCTGGATATCGTCACGCTCGGTGGGGTGACCGGCGCGGCCTTCGTTTCGAAGGACGATGTGGCGCGGTGGCCGGTGGTGGGCTGGCTCGCACGGCAGGCCGGCACCGTGTTCATCCATCGGCAGAGCCGGGTCGAGGTGCAGGGGCAGGCCGATGCGCTGGCAGCGGCATTGGCCGGCGGGCGGCCCGTTGCGCTGTTCCCCGAAGGCACTACGAGCGACGGGCGGACGCTGTTGCCCTTCCGCACCTCTCTGCTCGCCGCGCTGGATGTCGCGCGCCCTGGTATCCGCGTGCAGCCGGTGGCGATCGACTATGGCGCGGCGGCCGCGCGCATCGCCTGGACAGGTGGCGAGGGGACGGGAGGCAACGTGAAGCGCGTCGGCGGGTCGGCTGCGCCGTTGCCGGTGACGTTGTACTTTTTGCCGCCGATCGATCCTGCCGAAACGACGGGGCGCAAGGCCATCGCGGCGGCGGCGAGGACGGCGATTGAGGCAGCGCTTTCCGCCAGCGGCACCATTCGCTATAGCGCCGCGCCATGACCCGGCCCGCCCCCAAGACATTTCACGTCAAGTCCTTCGGCTGCCAGATGAACGCCTATGACGGCGCGCGCATGGCGGAATTGCTCGAAGGGCAGGGGATGGCGGCGGCCTCCGGCGAGGCAGCGGACCTCGTCGTGCTCAACACCTGCCATATCCGCGAAAAGGCGGCTGAAAAGGTGTATTCCGATATCGGCCGACTGAAGCGCGCGGACGGCAGCCGCCCGATGATCGCGGTGGCGGGCTGCGTCGCGCAGGCGGAAGGGGCGGAGATACCCCGACGCGCGCCGGCAGTGGATATCGTCGTCGGCCCGCAGGCCTATCATAATCTGCCGGCCTTGGTGGCGGAGGCGTCGCAGGGGCGTCGCGCGCTGGATACCGACATGCCGGTCGAGTCGAAATTCGCGCACCTGCCGCGCCGCCGCGCGCAGGGGGCAAGCGCCTTCCTGACCGTGCAGGAGGGGTGCGACAAATTCTGCACTTATTGCGTCGTTCCCTATACACGCGGGGCCGAGGTGTCGCGGCCCTGGCGCCAGATCATCGAAGAAGCACGCGCGCTGGCCGATGCCGGGGCGCGTGAGATCACATTGCTCGGCCAGAACGTGAACGCGTGGGAGGGCGAGGACGAGGCGGGGCGCGCGCAGGGCCTGGACGGTCTGATCCGTGCGATTGATCGCATCCCCGGCATCGCGCGCATCCGCTACATGACGAGCCATCCGAACGACATGCGGGACGGCCTGATCGCCGCCCATGCCGAGGTGGCCAGCCTGATGCCGTTCCTGCATCTGCCGGTGCAGGCCGGCAGCGACCGCATCCTGAAGGCGATGAACCGCAGCCATACCGCCGAAGGATATCTGCGCCTGATCGAGCGGGTACGGGCCGCGCGCCCCGACATCGCGATCTCGGGCGATTTCATCGTCGGTTTCCCCGGCGAGACCGAGGCCGATTTCGCGCAGACGCTCGCGCTGGTGGAGCAGGTCGGCCACGCGCAGGCGTTCAGCTTCAAATATTCGCCGCGCCCCGGCACCCCCGCCGCGACGATGGCGGATCAGGTGCCGACGGCGGTGATGGACGAACGGCTCCAGCGTTTGCAGGCGCTCCTGTCGTCGCAAGCGCTGGCGTTCAATCGCGCGAGCGAGGGGCTGGTGATGCCGGTGCTGATCGAGCGGGATGGCAAGAAGCCCGGGCAGCGATTGGGAAAATCGCCCTGGTTGCAATCGGTGCTGGTAGACAACGACGTGCCGCACGGCACGATCCTTGACGTGGCGATTATATCGGGCGGGCCGAACAGCCTTCAGGGCGTGGCGGCGGCGCAGAAGGCGGCCTGAAACACCGATACGGGCGCGAAATCTTCGTGCGCGGGGATATTGCCCTGCCGTCGCCGAGCGCCCACCTTCTCCCTAGCGAATCCCCGTATCCAACGGGGATCGCAACGACGGAGGATTATGTCGCGTAAGCCAGTGCCCGCGCAGGCCGGAGATCGCGCCCGGCTGGAGATCATCTTCGACAAGCCTCAACTGCTGGGGCGTCTGTTTGGCGAATATGATCGCAATCTGGTGGCGATTGAAAATCGTCTCGGCGTCTATGTCTCGGCCCGTGGCAACAAGATCCAGATAGAGGGCGCGGCCGAACAGACGGGGCGTGCGCGCGATGTGCTGACCGGCCTCTATAACCGCCTCGTACAAGGGCAGGAGATCGACAGCGGCGCCGTTGAGGCGGTGATCGCCATGTCGGCGGAACCTGTTCTGGACGGCATCATCCGTTCGGATGTGAGCCAGCCGCCGGCGGTGATGATCCGCACCCGCAAGAAGACCATCGTACCGCGATCCGCCACCCAGATCCGCTATATGGAGGCGCTGGCGCACGCGGATATCATCTTCGCGCTCGGGCCGGCGGGTACGGGCAAGACCTATCTGGCGGTGGCGCAGGCGGTACAGATGCTGATCCAGGGGCAGGTCGATCGCCTGATCCTCTCCCGCCCCGCCGTCGAGGCGGGGGAGCGGCTGGGCTTTTTGCCTGGTGACATGAAGGAGAAGGTCGATCCCTATCTGCGTCCGCTTTACGACGCGCTCTATGACCTGCTGCCCGCCGAGCAGGTGGAGCGGCGGATCACGTCGGGCGAGATCGAGATCGCGCCGCTTGCCTTCATGCGCGGGCGCACGCTCTCGGATGCCTTCATCATTCTCGATGAAGCTCAGAACACCACCACCGCGCAGATGAAGATGTTCCTCACCCGCTTCGGCATGAACAGCCGGATGGTGGTGTGCGGCGATCCGAAGCAGGTCGATCTACCGCTGCCCGGCGCCTCCGGCCTCGCCGATGCGGTCGGCCGGCTGGAGGGTGTGGAGGGCATGGCGACTATCCGCTTCAATAGCGCCGACGTCGTGCGTCATCCGATCGTCGGCCGTATCGTGGAAGCCTATGAGGGGCAGGATGCCTGAGGCGTTACGGGGGGTGATCGCATGATCGATGTGGCTGTGCTGGCCGGTCCACCATGGGCCGGGACGGAGGAGACGTGGGAGGCTCTGGCGCAGGGGGCGGTGATCGCCGCGTTCCGCCACAGCCCCTATGGCGATCTCGTCGACTCGCAGGAAACGATCGAAGTTTCGGTGAAACTTGCCGACGATGCCGAGGTGCAGGCGCTGAACTCCGCCTATCGCGGGAAGGACAGGCCGACGAACGTCCTCTCCTTCCCCATGGTGCAGCGCGACCTGTTGACCGGCCTGTCCAACACGGACGACGGCGAGGTGCTGCTGGGTGATATCATCCTGGCGCACGGCGTCTGCACGCGCGAGGCGGCGGAGAAGGGTGCGAGCGCAGAGGTCCATGCGACGCACCTGATCGTCCACGGCACGCTCCACCTGCTCGGTTTCGATCATGAGGAGGGCGAGAGCGAGGCGGAGGCGATGGAGGCGATCGAGCGCGCCGCCCTCGCCTCGATCGGCATCGCCGATCCCTATGCGGTGGAGGAAGCCTGACCAGACAGGTCGTGTCCGATAGCTGTTCGCGCCGCATGGACGGCGGCCATCGGCTTGCCTACATTGCCGGGATCAGGGGCAGCAAAACGCGAGACCATGCCAGACGATTCCAGTAGCGGCGAAACCGGCGGGCGATTGTGGGCGGGCCTGCGCGGCCTGCTCTTCGGTGAGGAAAACGAGCCCTCGCTCCGCGACCAGATCGAGGAAGCGATCGAGGAGCATGAGGGGGATGCCCCGGCCAAGGGTGATTTGAGCCCGGTCGAGCGCACCATGCTCCGCAACCTGCTGCATTTCGGAGAGCGGACGGTAGGGGACATCGGCGTGCCCCGGGCAGACATCATCGCGGTGCCGGAAACGATCGGTTTTGCCGCCCTCGTCGCCGCCTTCGCCGATGCCGGGCACAGCCGCCTGCCGGTGTATAAGGACAGCCTGGATAGCGTGATCGGCATGATCCACGTCAAGGATGTGTTCGCGATCCTCGCGTCGGGCGCGCCGCATCCGGATACGCTGGAAGGGCTGATCCGCCAACCGCGCTATGTGCCCGAATCGATGGGCGTGCTCGATCTGCTGGCGGAGATGCGGGCGACACGCACCCATCTGGCGATCGTGTTCGATGAATATTCCGGCACGGAAGGGCTCGTCACGATCGAGGATATCGTCGAGGAGATCGTCGGCGAGATTGAGGATGAGCATGATGAGGAGGCCTGCGCGCTGCTCTCCCCGCTGGAGGGCGGCATGTGGGACGCCGATGCCCGCGCCGAGCTGGAAGACGCGGCCGAGCTGATCGACGCCCGGCTGGGCGAGATCGAGGAGGATGTGGAGACGCTGGGCGGCCTAGCCTCTGTGCTGGCGGGGCACGTTCCGCAAATCGGCGAAGTCGTGGAGCATCCGAGCGGCTGGCGGCTTGAGGTGACGGACGGAGACGCCAAGCGCGTTGCCCGCCTGCGGCTCCACCCTCCGTCGCGCGACCAAGCGATCGAGGACGAATGAGGCCGGCATGACACGCAAGCGCATCCTGATCCTGCTGGCTGTCGTGGCGCTTGTCGTCGCGGCGGTGTTCGTCACGCGGGCGAGCGGACGGGCGAAGCTGCCGATCGAGGCGATGCAGGGGCCAATCCGCGTGCTGCCCGAACCCGATGCGCCGCTCGTCCCCGTGGTGGCGGTCGCCTCTGCTGTCGGCTGGAAAGCGGGCGAGGCGCCGACGCCGGCGGCCGGCTTGAAGGTTGCCGCATTCGCGCGCGGGCTGGATCATCCGCGCTGGCTGCTGCCGCTGCCGAACGGCGACGTGCTCGTGGCGGAATCGAATGCACCGCCCAAGCAGAAGACGCCGACCCTCTATGAGCGCATCCGGTCACTGGTGATGAGGCGCGCCGGGGCGGGGGTGGAAAGCCCTAACCGGATCGTCCTGCTGCGCGATGCGGACGGCGACGGCGTGGCAGAGACGCGAACGGTGCTGGCCACCGGGCTCGTCTCCCCGTTCGGCATGGCCTTGGTGGGGGATCAGCTTTACGTGGCGGAGGCGGACAAGCTCGTCCGCTTCGCCTTCCGCCCCGGCCAGACGCGCGTGGCCGATCCGGTCAAGGTTCTCGATCTGCCGGGCGGGCCGATCAACCACCACTGGACCAAGAACGTGATCGCCAGCCCGGACGGGGCCAAGCTGTACGTCACTGTCGGCTCCAACTCGAACATCGGCGAAAACGGCATGGCCGCCGAGGAAGGGCGCGCGGCGATCTGGGAGGTGGACGTTAAGACCGGCGACCACCGCATCTACGCCTATGGCCTGCGCAATCCGAACGGCCTGGCCTTCCAGCCGGACGACGGCATGCTGTGGACCGTCGTGAACGAGCGGGACGGGCTCGGATCCGATATCGTGCCCGATTATCTCACCTCGATCGATTTCGGCGGCTTCTATGGATGGCCGTGGTGGTATTGGGGCGGATATGTCGACAAGCGCGTGGACGGGCGGGACGATATGCAGCAGCAATATGTCCGCCGCCCCGATTATGCGCTGGGGGCGCATACCGCCTCGCTGGGGCTCACCTTCGCCAAGGGTGCGAGGCTCGGCGCGCGCTTCGCCGACGGGGCCTTCATCGGCCAGCACGGATCGTGGAATCGCAAGCCGAAGTCTGGATACAAGGTGATTTTCGTGCCCTTCGCCAAGGGCAAACCGGTGGGGAAGCCGATTGACGTCCTCACCGGCTTCCTCGATGCGAACGAAGCCGCGCGAGGCCGCCCGGTTGGCGTCGTGGTCGATCGGGCTGGTGGGCTGCTGGTGGCGGACGCCGTGGGCAACGTGATCTGGCGCGTGACGGCAGGCTAGCCGAGACCGGCCGCGATCTGCACATGCCTGCCGAGGCGGGCATCCTGCGGCTTCCTTCCATCGGCAATCCGCTCTAGCAGCGTGTGGCGGCGGCAGGCGCCGGTCGAGGGATCCGATGGCACGCTGTGATTTTCGTTTTTCATTTCCGAAACGTGTCCGGATGTCGGAGGTGGATCCGGCCTCCATCGTCTTCAATTCGCGATATTTCGACTATCTGGATATCGCCCTGTCCGAATATTACCGCGCGGTCTTTGGTGTCGCGATGCTCGACGTGGATAGTCGCTTCGTCCGTTCGGAGATTGATTATCGCGCGCCATGCCATGTCGATGAAGTGATCGATCTTTGCATGGCGTGTGACCATATCGGTCGAACCTCATTCACCCTGGCCTGGGAATTTCATGGTGCTGGCGGCGGCGAGGACCTGCGCTGCAAGGGCAAAACCATAGTGGTGCATGTCGAGGGTGGCCGGCCTGCCCCGGTGCCGGATCGCCTGATCGCCACGTTCGAAGCCTATGAGGGCCGCCAGGTGCGGGGATGACACGACGCGCGACGCGCTCCTGGATCCTGAACCGGCCGGGCTGGGCGGGGCTTGGCGTGATATCTGCCTTTGGCTTTGCACCCTGGAACCTGTGGCCGCTGGCGCTCGCCGCCTTTGCTTTGCTGATGGTCGGGATCGCGCGCGCCGCGCGATTGCGCGCGGCACTGGCGATCGGCTGGTGGTTCGGCCTAGGCCATTTCGTGATGGGGCTGGACTGGATCGCGACCGCTTTTACCTATCAGGCGGCCATGCCCGCGTGGCTGGGGTGGGTGGCCGTGGTGCTGTTGTCGCTTTATCTCGCGCTGTTTCCGGCGGCGGCGGCGGGCCTTGCGTGGCGTTGCGGTCGGGGCGACCGGCTGAGGCTGGTGCTGATTTTCGCCGCTGCCTGGATTGTGACCGAATGGCTGCGCGCGACGCTGTTCACCGGCTTCGCGTGGAATCCCCTGGGCGTGCTTTGGGTGCCGGTGCGGTCGATCGCGGGGGCGGCGCGATGGATCGGCACCTACGGCCTGTCGGGCCTGTTCGTGCTTGCGGCGGGGCTGCCGCTGTTGCTGGCGGCGCGTCGTCGACTGCCGGCGGCCGGTATTACCGTGCTGCTGCTGCTGGCGACCGTACCGACGATGCTGGCCCCGGACGGCGCGGCGGGGGCGGGGCCGAACATCCGCATCGTGCAGCCCGATATCAATCAACAGGATAAGTGGGTGCCCGATCTCGCCCGCCGCAATTTCCGCCGGCTGGCAATGCTGAGCGGCCCGATCGAGCGGCAGCCGCGCCTCATCCTGTGGCCAGAGGCCGCCGTGCCCGATTATCTGGAAGACGAACCTGTGGCTACGCGCAGGCTCGCCCGGCTGCTCGGGCCTCGCGATCTGTTGCTGACGGGCGGCGTCGCGATCGAGTGGGACAAGGGCGGTAACGCCATCGGCGCGCGCAACAGCCTGTATGTGGTGGATGCGAAGGCGCGGCTGCTTGCCCGCTACGACAAATCGCATCTGGTGCCCTATGGCGAGTATCTGCCGATGCGGTCCATCCTGTCCGCCATTGGTCTGTCCCGCCTTGCCCCCGGCGACTTCGATTTTTGGCCGGGACCGGGACCACGCACGCTCGACCTTCCCGGGTTCGGTGCGGTGGGCGTACAGATTTGTTACGAGATCATCTTCTCGGGCCAAGTGCTCGACCGTGCTAATCGACCGGCCTTCCTGTTCAACCCGTCGAACGACGCGTGGTTCGGCCCGTCCGGCCCGCCGCAACATCTGGCGCAGGCTCGGCTGCGCGCGATCGAGGAGGGGATCGCCGTCGTCCGCTCGACGCCGACCGGCATTTCAGCGGTGATCGATCCCAACGGGCGTCTGGTGGCTCACCTCCCCCAAGGCAAGGCAGGGGCGATCGAGGCGCGGCTGGCCGGGCCGCTGCCGCCTACGCCATTCGCCCGCTACGGCAACTTGCTGCCGTTCCTGTTTGCGACGCTGCTGGTGATCGCGGCATTTGCACACCGGCGCATCGCTCGCTAAGGGACATAAGGAAAGCTTTATATCTCCGGTTGGCGGATCCGCCGCCATGTCTCCGAAAGGCACGTAACGCGATGCGTCAGGATTATCTCTTCACGTCCGAATCAGTGTCCGAGGGGCATCCCGACAAGGTGGCCGACCAGATCTCCGATGCGGTGGTCGATCTGTTCCTCTCGAAGGATCCGCAGGCCCGCATCGCCTGCGAGACCATGACGACGACGCAGCTCGTCGTTCTGGCGGGCGAGATCCGCTGCAAGGGCGTATACGAGAACGGGGCCTGGGCCGATGGCGCACAGGAGGAGATCGAGCGCACCGTACGCGAGACGGTGAAGCGCATCGGCTATGAGCAGGACGGCTTCCACTGGAAGACCTTCCGGTTCGAGAACAACCTGCACGCGCAGTCCGCCCACATCGCGCAGGGCGTGGACGAGAGCGGCAACAAGGACGAGGGCGCCGGCGATCAGGGCATCATGTTCGGCTATGCGACCGACGAGACGCCCGAGCTGCTGCCCGCCACCCTCTATTATTCGCACCGCATCCTCGAAAAGATGGCGGCCGATCGCCACGGCAAGGCGGTCGATTTTCTGGAGCCCGACGCGAAGAGCCAGGTGACGCTGCGGTACGAGGGGGGCAAGCCTGTCGCGGCGACGGCGCTGGTCGTCTCGACCCAGCATGCCGCCAGCTATTGCGATGACGGGCAGGAAGGTTCCGATCCGGCCAAATATGCCAAGCTGCGTGACTATGTGATCGGCGTATTCAACGAGGTGCTGCCCGATGGCTTCATCACCGACGATACGGCGATCTACGTGAACCCGACCGGCCGGTTCGAGATCGGCGGGCCCGATGGCGACGCCGGGCTGACCGGGCGCAAGATCATCGTCGATACCTATGGCGGTGCGGCCCCGCACGGCGGCGGCGCGTTCAGCGGCAAGGATCCGACAAAGGTCGATCGCTCCGCCGCCTATATCGCGCGCTACATGGCGAAGAACATCGTCGCCGCCGGCCTCGCCAAGCGCTGCACGATCCAGCTCAGCTATGCGATCGGCATCGCCGAGCCGCTGTCGCTGTACGTTGATACGCACGGCACCGGCACCGTCGAGGAAGCAAAGATCGAGGCGGTGCTGCCGACCCTCGTCAAGCTGACGCCGAAGGGCATCCGCGAGCATCTGTCGCTCAATAAGCCGATCTATCAGCGCACCGCGAGCTACGGCCATTTCGGTCGCGCGGCCGATGGCGACTTCTTCAGCTGGGAAAAGACCGATCTGGTCGACAGGCTGAAGGCGGCGCTCTGATCCGGTCTTGCGGTGCGGCGATAAAGGCATAGCCTGCCGCCGCCACTGCAAGGAGGGACTCGATGCGTTACCCCATCCTCTCGATCGTTCTCGGGCTGGGTCTGGCCGGCATGGCGGCCCCCGGGG
>CAJYJW010000074.1 GCA_913775025.1 uncultured Sphingomonas sp.
TTGAAGACGCTGTTGGCGCCGTTATAGACCTCCACCTGCTCAAGGTTGAAGACCTCGGTGCGGCTATACTGCGCACTGTCCCGCACGCCGTCCATAGTGATGTCATTGTTGGCCGAATAGCCGCGCAGGTTGATGCTGTCGCCGAAGCCGCCGCCGCCCTCGCCCGCGCCGAAGGTGATGCCGGGTATCGTCGTCAGCACGTCGCGCAAAGTCAGCAGATTTTGCTGGCGGATCGTTTGCTCGCCGACAACCGTGATCGTTTGCGGCGTATCGATCAGCGCGCGGGTAGCCTTCGGGCTCTCCACCCGGTCCACCTTCACCGCATCCACGATGGCGCTGTCCGTCACCGTCATTCCACCCAGCATCTGCCCGTCCGTCGCTTCCGACGCGGTCACGCTGGTCTGCGCCGCCGCCGGCGTGGCGGTGGCGATGAAGCCGACGCACGAAAGCGCGATAAGGCTGATCGCGCCCTGCGGCGCGCGATCGGATACGGACATAGGACCCCCCATTCGTGACTGGCCTGGCGAGGCCTCGGGGGCATCTGCTATTGCGAGGAATTCGCAGAGTCAATGAGAGTCATTGTCATCTGGCATTCGTAGCGGAACGGCTTTGCGCGCGGTGAAACAGCCACACGCGAACCGCGCTCGCGAGATTTGGCGGCTCTGCCTCCTCGATACGTTCGGCGTCTATCCGCGCCACCAGCGCGCTCAGCGGCAGCCGCTCCTCTGCGGCCGCCGCTGACAGGGCATTCCAGAAAATCGGTTCGAGACTGATCGAGGTAGCGTGGCCCGCCACCATCACCGAACGCTTGACCGGCCCGGCCATCGGTCCGTGCCGGTCTGCGCCCGGGGTAGATCAATACATGTGCGGGCCGCCGTTTCCAGACAGGGTGGAGCCGGTGACGAAACCCGCGTCCTCCGAGCAGAGGAATGCGACGGCGCGGGCGATCTCGTTGGCTTGGCCGAGCCGCCCGACTGGAATCTTGGCGACGATCTTGGCGAGTACGTCCTGCGGCACGGCGGCCACCATGTCCGTATCGATATAGCCAGGCGCGATCGCGTTCACGGTAACGCCCTTCTTGGCGCCCTCCTGCGCCAGCGCCTTGGTGAAGCCGTGGATACCGGATTTCGCGGCGGCATAGTTCACCTGGCCATATTGCCCGGCCTGACCGTTGATCGACCCGATATTGACGATGCGCCCCCAGCCGCGCTTCACCATGCCGCCGAACGTCGCCTGCGCCATATTGAAGCAGCCGCCCAGGTTGGTATCGATCACATCCTTCCAGTCGGCATAGGTCATCTTCGCCAATACGCCGTCGCGCGTGATGCCGGCGTTGTTCACGACGATATCGATCGGGCCAAGATCCGCCTCGACCTGCTTGACGCCCTCGGCGCAGGCCTCGTGATCGGATACGTCCCAGCGATAGGTGGCGATCCCGGTGCGATCTGTGAATGCCTTCGCCCGCTCCGCGTTACCCGCATAATTGGCCGCGACGGTGCAGCCCGCCTCCTGCAGCGCAAGGCTGATCGCCTCGCCGATACCACGCGTCCCCCCAGTAACGATCGCAACGCGCGCCATAGTCTCTCTCCCGGCAGATATCGTGGCTTCGGAGATGTCAGGTTAACCAACCTTGCAGTTCGCGCGCAAGAAGAATGCGCAGCATTTCGATACTTGCCGGGCTATCGTTGAGACAGGGAAGATAGGCGAAGTCGGTGCCGCCTGCCGAAAGAAACGTTTCGCGGCCGCGAATGGCAATTTCTTCGAGGGTTTCAAGGCAATCAGCCGAAAATCCCGGTGATACTATTGCGATGCGGCGACAGTTCTTCGCGGGCAGCGCGGCCAAGGTTTCATCGGTCGCCGGCGTCAGCCATTTTGCACGCCCGAAGCGGGATTGAAAGGCGACCGTCAGATCGCGACCCAAAGCCTCGCCCAGCAACCGCGCGGTCTTGCGGCAGTGGCAGTGGTAGGGATCGCCGAGTTCGAGCGTCCGTTGGGGCATCCCGTGGAAGCTTGCTACGATCGCATCGGGCACGAAATCCAGCGTCGCCAGCCCCTCCTCGATCGATCCGGCGAGCGCGGCGATATAGGCTGGGTCGTCATGATAGGGCGGCAGGGTGCGGATGGCCGGCTGCCAGCGCATCCCCGCCAGCGCTGCGAAGGCCGCGTCGTTAGCGGTCGCCGTCGTCGCGGCGCAATATTGCGGATAGAGCGGGGCGATCAGGATGCGCTCGCACCCTTGCGCCTTCAGCGCGTCGAGCCGCGCGGCGATGCCCGGATTGCCGTAGCGCATCGCATGATCGACGATCACGCCGGGAAACGCATCCTTCAGCGCCGCCGCCTGCGCCCGCGTGATCGCGGCGAGCGGGGACCCATCCTCCCGCCAGACCTGGCGATAGGCATGCGCGGACTTCTTCGGCCGCGTCGTCAGCACGGCGCCGCGCAGGATCGGCTGCCAGATCAGCGGCGGTATCTCCACCACCCGCCGGTCGGACAGGAACTCCGCCAGATAGCGCCGTACCGATCTTGCATCGGGCGCGTCCGGCGTGCCGAGATTGACCAGCAGCACGCCGGTGCGCGGCGCAGGGATGCTCGGGTGGTCCGCCGGGATCGTCATGCATGCCTTCCATACGGTCGTGCCGCAAAGCCGGCACCCGCCGTCTAACGCCCGCCGGGCACCAAAGGAAGCGTACGCAAACGGCGGCCGGTGGCGGAGAACAGCGCGTTGGCGATGGCGGGTGCCACCGGCGGTACCGCGATCTCGCCCACGCCGCCGGGCGCCTCCCTGCTCGGGATCAGCACCACGCGAATGTCCGGCGTATCGGCGAGGCGGGGGAGAGCCAGCGCATCGAAATTGCGGGCCGCCGTTCGCCCCGCTGTATAGCCGGTCGTCGCGCCGAGGGCCGCCGCCATGCCCCACAGGATGCCGCCCTCTATCTGCTGCCGCACGATATCGGGGTTGATGACCCGCCCGCAATCGACCGCCGCCACCACCCGATCGACCACAACGCGCTGCCCCTCGCCAAGATGGGCTTCCACGAGCATCGCGACATGGCTGCCGAAGCAGGAATGGCACGCGATCCCCTGCCCGCTGCCCGCCACCCCGCCATCCCATTGGCCAAGCGCGGTGGCGGTGACGAGACAATGCGCCAGCCGGGGATTGTCCCCCAGCAGGGCCATGCGGAAGGAGAGAGGCTCGATTCCCGCTTGCGCCGCCAGCTCGTCCATGAAGCATTCGGTGAAGAAGGCGGTGTAGCTGTGCGCCACGCCGCGCCAGATGCCGGTCGCCACGCCGATATCCGCCGGGAAATGATCGATGGCCAGCGCGCCCACCGCATAGGGCGGCACCGCCCCCTCCACCGCCGCCGCCTCGGTAGTGCCGCCGCCTGATCCGGGGATAAGCCGGCTCATCAGCGACGCCATCGTCGCCGGGGCTGCGATCTCCGCCTGCCAGCCGGTGATGCGCCCGCCCGCCCCCAGCGATGCCGCCATCCGCGCGCGGGCAGGCGGGCGCATCGCATCGAACATCGTCTCCTCCGCGCGGGACCACGTGAGTTGCACCGGCCGCTTCATCGCCTGCGCGCACAGCGCCGCCTGCACGCCCGCCACATGCTCGATCTTGCGGCCGAACCCGCCGCCGACCGGCATCGGATAGATCGTCACCCGCCCCGCGTCGAAGCCCACCGCCTTCGCCGCCGCGTCGCGGGCGAGGCCGGGGGCCTGGGTCGGCAGCCATAGATCCAGCCGGTCGCCGGTGATGCGCGCGGTGGCGGCCAGCGGCTCGATTGCGGCGTGCGCGGCGAAGGGCACCGAATATTCTCGCCGCAAGCCGCCCCCGGCAAACGCCGCCGACAGATCGCCGAAGGCGGCGAAACGCCGCCCTTCCCCCGCCGCCATCGCCTTATCCAGTGCGGCGGCGATGCTTGCATCGTCGGGCAGCGCGCTGGCCTTCGCGAAGCGCGGGACGAGCGCATCCGCCGCGCGATCGGCCGCCCACCAGTTCGTCGCCACCGCCGCCACCCAG
>CAJYJW010000075.1 GCA_913775025.1 uncultured Sphingomonas sp.
CGGCGGGGCGGGCGGGCAGGCATGGCCCCGCCGTACCGCCCGATACAGCGTTCGTCACCCCACAGGGCGGGCTAGAGCGCCGTCTCGATCCGGATGAGGTTGCCTTCGCTATCGCGAAAGATAGCGAATCGCACATTCGCCCGGCGCGGCGAATCGCGGGGAGGCGTCACGAATTCCACGCCCAGGCTCTCCAGCCTTTCACAGGCGGCCTCCAGATCAGGAACGCTTACCACTAGCGCTGGCACCTGGCCGGCGGATGGTTGGGTTCGCTGCTCCAGCAGCAGGCCGACCTCCCCGTTCGGGAAGGCCAGTTCCAGCCTTCGATGCCCCTCCCAGCCTACGTCGGAAACAAGGGTCAGGCGAAGCTTGGCGGTGTAGAAGGCAATAGCCCGCTCGGCATCGTCCACCGGCAGCGTGGCGTATTTTATCAGCATCCGGGCCTCCGCGTCATCGCTGTCGCTATGACGCGGAGGCGGCGTTTACGCCAGAGCCGGAAGCAGCCGTTTTTCACCGGCGATCCGCATCATCGCCTTTTGCAGCTTGTCGAAGGCGCGCACCTCGATCTGGCGCACACGCTCCCGGCTGACGCCATAGACCTGCGATAGTTCCTCCAGCGTCTTGGGATCCTCGGCCAAGCGACGTTCGGCGAGAATGTGCTTCTCGCGGTCGTTCAGCGCGGTCATCGCCTCAAGCAGCATGCCGTGGCGTACGTCCTTCTCCTCCGACTCGGCCAGTCGCTCGTCCTGAAGCGGATCGGTATCGACCAGCCAGTCCTGCCACTGCCCCTCGCCATCCTCGCGCATCGCGACGTTGAGCGACGTATCGCCGCCCATCGCCATGCGCCGGTTCATCGAGGTCACATCGTCTTCGGATACACCCAGGTCAGTGGCGATCTTGGCCAGATCCTCAGGTTTCAGATCGCCATCCTCGAACGCGTCGAGCTTGGACTTCATCCGGCGCAGATTGAAGAACAGCTTCTTCTGCGCTGCGGTGGTGCCCATCTTCACGAGGCTCCAGGACCGCAAGATATATTCCTGGATCGAGGCGCGGATCCACCACATGGCATAGGTCGCCAAGCGGAAACCGCGATCCGCCTCGAACTTCTTCACGCCCTGCATGAGGCCGATATTGCCCTCGGAGATAAGCTCCGAGGTCGGCAGGCCATAGCCGCGATAGCCCATCGCGATCTTGGCGACGAGCCGCAGGTGCGAAGTCACGAGCCGCGCCGCCGCCTCCGGATCCTGATGCTCCTGAAACCGTTTCGCCAGCATATATTCCTCCTCCGGGGTCAGGAGGGGAAATTTGCGGATTTCCGCCAGATAGCGGTTGAGGCTCTGCTCCCCGCCCAGCGCGGGGATCGTAGCGGGCACATTCTTGCCACCAGCCATGATCACTTGCTCCCTTCTACCACGCGTACAAGGCCGCGATGGAGTGTTACGCACGAACAGCGGGCCGCCCCGCTGATTTTGCCGACCTTATAGCGCGAGTTCGGTGAACAACGCCTGCATATCCGCCGGTATATTACTTTCGAACGCCATAGCTGCGGTTGTAATCGGATGCACGAAACCCAAATGTGCCGCGTGAAGCGCCTGACGCTTGAAGTCCAAACGGTCGAGCATCTCGCGATGTTCCGGCCGCGTCCGTCCATAAACCGGGTCGCCCAACAACGGGTGCCCGATTGAGGCCATGTGGACGCGGACCTGATGCGTCCGCCCCGTTTCCAGCCGGCATTCGACCATCGCCGCCTTACGCAATGGCGTGACGAGGGCGAAGTGGGTGATCGCATGCTTGCCACGCCCCGGCTCCACGATCGCCATCTTCTGCCGATTGGCGGACGATCGCGCGAGGGACGCCTCGACCCGCCCGGCGGAGGGGTTGGGAACGCCGGCCACGATCGCGCGATAGCGTCGGTCGATGCTATGTTTCGCGAATTGCGCGGCCAGCCCCTCATGCGTGCGATCGGTCTTCGCCGCGACGATCAGGCCCGACGTATCCTTGTCGATCCGGTGGACGATCCCCGGCCTTGCAACCCCGCCGATGCCGGAAAGACTGCCCTGACAATGATGCAGCAGCGCATTCACCAGCGTGCCGTCCAGATTGCCGGCGGCGGGGTGCACCACCAGCCCCGCCGGCTTGTCGATCACGATCAGATGCTCGTCCTCATAAGCGATGACGAGCGGGATATCCTGCGCCACGTTGTGCGCCGGCGCGGGGGCGGGAATACTGACCGAAAAGGCAGCGCCGCCCGCCACCTTCACCGCCGGATCGCGAACCGCCCCCCCATCGCCGGCCACGACCTTGCCGGCGGAGATCAGCACCTTCAGCCGCTCGCGCGAAAGGGTGGGCAACGCTGCCGCCAGTGCACGATCAAGCCGCCAGCCCGCAGCAGCGTCCGGCACGATCGCCTGTAATGTCGACACCCCCGCGTCCATCCAGTAGGCGACATGGGAATGACCGTGCGGATTTCAAGCGCTCTGCTGGCCAACATACTGGCGCACGCCGCCGTCGATCCGGCGCGCGAGGCATGCGGCCTGCTGTTCGGCGCGGCGGATGAAATCGTTGCCATCTCGCCCGCCGCCAACCTCGCCGCCGACACCGCCATCGCCTTCGAGATCGATCCGGCCGCCCTGTTCGCCGCGATCCGGGCGGAGCGGACTGGCGGCCCGCGCCTTATCGGCCATTATCACTCGCACCCGAACGGCGATGCCTCGCCCTCCGTCCGCGACGCCGCGGCCGCGAACCTGCCGGGGCGGCTGTGGCTGATCACGGCGGCGGGCCGCGCCGCCTGCTTCCGTGAGGAGCCCGGCGGGCCGGTCCACCACGCCTTCCGCCCCGTGTCGCTGGTCGTGTCCGGCGTCGCCGCTTGCATCCCCGGCCCGCGCCCGCCAGAAAGGCCGTTCTCCCCGCCCCAAGGGTATTCGACATGACGAGCGCCGTCGATTTTGCCAGCCTGCTCTGCTCGCGGCTATGCCATGATCTGCTGAGCCCGGTCGGGGCGCTGAACAATGGCATCGAATTGATGGCGGACGAGCAGGATCCGCAGATGCGCCAGCGCGTGCTGGCCCTCCTCGGCGAAAGTGCGCTCGCCTCCGCCAACAAGCTGAAATTCTTCCGGCTGGCCTTCGGCGCGGCGGGCGGTTTCGGCGAAGCGGTGGACACGCGCGAGGCGCGCGCCGCGATCGAGGGGCTGTTCGGCCCAGACAGCAAGGTGCGGGTGCATTGGATGGTGGCCGAACCCGCGCTTGCCAAGACGGCGATCAAGGTGCTGCTCAACCTCGCGCTGATCGCGGGCGATGCGCTGGTGCGCGGCGGCGACCTCCACGTCGGCGCGGAAGGCGGCGAGCTGGTCATCCGCGCGGAAGGGCCGCGCCTCGTCCTCGACAATGAACTGCGCACCGCTTTGCTGGGGGAAACGCCGCCCGCCGCCCTGACTCCGCGCGCTGCGGCGGCCTGGCTGGTGCATAACCTCGTGACCGAGGCCGGCGGCGGCGTGATGGTGGATCAGCCGGAAACGGGCGTGCTGCTGTTTGGCGCGACCCTGCCGCCGCTCAGCCGGGATTGAGCGGCGGCGGTCAGCCCGTGATCAGAACGGCAGCTTGAAGCCCGGCGGCAGGGGAAGGCCAGCCGTCATCTTGCTCATCTCGCTGTTCGACGCCGCGTCCGCCTTGCCGCGCGCATCGTTCAGCGCGGCGGCGATCAGATCCTCCAGCATCTGCTTTTCAGAGACGTTGAGCAGCGAATCGTCGATCGCCACGTTCACGATGCGGCCCTTGGCGGTCGCCTTGATCTTCACCAGGCCGCCGCCGGAGACGCCCTCCACCTCGATGTTGTCGAGGCCGGCCTGCGCCTTGGAAAGCTCGTCCTGCACATTCTTGGCCATGTTGAGGATATCGTCGAGATTCTTCATGCGCGCGCGCTCCGTATCGCTTCGTCGGTCAGGGTATAGCCGGTCAGTTCCGCGCCGGGAAAGGCCTTGAGCGCGGCGACCACCACCGGCAACGCACGCACCCGCGCCTCCTCGTCCGCCTCCGCCGCAAGCTGGCGTTCGCGCAGCGAAAGAGTGGGACCGGTATCGGCGGGCGGATCGTCGAACGCGATCTCCCAAGGCTGACCGGTCTCCCGCTTGAGCCTTTCGCTAAGGTCGCGCGCGAAGGCCGTATCCAGCCGCGTGCCGGTGGCGAGCGTGATGCGCGGCGCCTGGAACGCCAGCACCCGGCCGTAATCGTGCAACTGCTGGGCGAGCAGCGCGGAGCCTGCCCGTTCGAGCAGCGCCTCCACCGCCGCCACATCCTGCGGCAGGCGCTGTACGGGCGCCGGCGCGGCGGCGGGGGCGGGCATCGTGGCGGCAGGCATGATCGCCTCGCCCCCCGCGATCCGCCGCGCCAGTTCGCCGGGATCGGGCATGGTGCTGGCATGGACGACGCGCAGCAGCGCCATCTCCGCCGCCTCCAGCGGCAGCGCCGCCGATTGCACCTCGCCATGCCCTTTCAGCAGCAGCTGCCACAGGCGATGGAGCGTGGCGAAACCCAATCGGCTCGCCCAGTCGGCCAGCGCATCCCGCTCCTCGATGGAGAGGGCGGGGTCGTCGTTGCCGCCCACCTTCGCCCGCGTCACGCCGTGCGTCACCTCGAGCAGGCCGTGGAGAAGCGCCGCCGGCTCCACCCCCAGATCATGCTGCCGCCGGACGCCCGCCAGCACCGCGCGCGAATCGCCCGCCAGCAAATCGCCGAACAGCGTGCGGATCGCCCCCCGGTCCGACAGGCCGAGCATGTCGCGCACCTGATCGGCGGTGACGAGGCCGGTGCCGTGCGCGATCGCCTGATCGAGGATCGAGAGGCCGTCACGCGCCGACCCTTCCGCCGCGCGCGCGATCAGCGCCAGCGCCTCGGGCTCGGCCTCCACCTGCTCGGCGGCGATCACATGGGCGAAATGGTCGGCCAGCGTCTCGGCGGAAATCCGGCGCAGGTCGAACCGCTGACAGCGTGAGAGGACGGTGACGGGCACCTTGTTCACCTCGGTCGTGGCGAACAGGAACTTCACGTGCGGCGGCGGCTCCTCCAGCGTCTTCAAGAGCGCGTTGAACGCGTTCTTGCTGAGCATGTGCACCTCGTCGACGATATAGACCTTGTAGCGCGCGGAGACGGCGGAATAGCGTACCGCCTCGATGATCTCGCGCACGTCGTCCACGCCGGTGTGGCTGGCGGCGTCCATCTCCACCACGTCGATATGGCGGCCCTCCGCGATCGCGCGGCACGGCTCGCATTGCCCGCACGGATCGATCGTGGGGCCGCCCTGCCCGTCCACCCCGATGCAGTTGAGCGCCTTGGCGATCAGCCGCGCGGTCGATGTCTTGCCCACCCCGCGCACGCCGGTGAGCAGGAAGGCATGGGCCAGCCGGTCGCGCTTGATCGCGTTGCCCAGCGTCGTCACCATCGCCGCCTGCCCGATCAGTTCGGAAAATCGCTGCGGACGATATTTGCGCGCGAGAACGCGATAGGGGGTCTGCGATTCGGCCATGGCGGGAATGTAGGCGCGCATCGCGGGCGCGTCATCCGCCTTGGGCAGGCGGGCCGTCAGGATGCACGTGTAAGGGAAGGTGGAAGCCGGAACGACCCGGTACGAAATCGTTGTGGCTGCTTCCTTCCGGACCTGACCAAGTTGGCGACGGCACCGTCCGCCCGACTTCCACGCCTGCATATGGCGCAAGCTGCGCGGTGAATCAACGCCCCTGCATGTCGCGGCTTTCCGGCGGGATGCGCACGGTGAGCGTGTCGATGGTCTCGTCCAGCCGGATCTGGCAGGCAAGGCGCGAATAGCGCGTCACGCCGGTCGCAAGGTCGAGCAGATCCTCCTCCATCTCGCTCGCTTGCGGAAGCTTGGCGAAATCCTCCGCCGCGACGATCACGTGGCAGGTCGAGCAGGCCATCTGCCCCTCGCACGTACCCTCCAGCGGCTGGCCGTCCGCCTGCGCGACCTCCAGCAGCCGTTCGCCGGGCGATGCCCTCACCTCCCGCTCCTCGCGGCCATCGGCGGAGATGAAACGGACGCGGGTCATGCGGCATATCCTGTCATCGGCTGCGCGGCGGCGGTGATGCGCTCCGCCGCCTGGTCGATCTCATCCCCGGTGGTGAAGCGGCCGAAGCCGAGCCTGATGCTGCTGCGTGCCTGCCGGTCGGTCAGGCCGATCGCCTTCAGCACGTGGCTCGGCCGGCCCGATCCGCTGGCGCAGGCCGATCCGGCCGAGAAGGCGATATCGCGCAATCCGGATATCAACCGCGCCGCATCCACCCCGTCACGCCGGACGTTAAGGTTGCCACGCCAGCGCGCGCCCTCATCGCCGTTGACGTGCCAGTCCGGCCCGAGCGCCTCGCGCAGTCGCCGCCAGAGCGTATCGACATGCGCGGCATCCTCCGCCATCCATTCGCGCGCCACCGCCGCCGCCGCGCCGAAGCCCGCGCACAGCATCGGGCTGAGCGTGCCGGACCGCACGCCCCCCTCCTGCCCGCCGCCATGGAGAAGCGGGGCCAGTTCCACCCCCTCGCGCAGCCACAACGCGCCGATGCCCTTTGGCCCGTAGATCTTGTGCGCGGAGATGGCGATCAGATCGCACGCCGCAACCGGCACGGGCACCCGGCCGAACCCCTGGACGGCATCGCATAGCATAAGTGCGTCTGCCGCCCGCGCCATCTGGCCGATGACGGCGATGTCGTGGATCACGCCGATCTCGTTGTTCACCAGCATCGCCGCGGCGAGCAGGGTCCGTTCGTCAATCGCGGCACGCGCGTCGTCCGGGTCGACCCGCCCGCGATCGTCGACCGGCAGCACGACCACATCGGCCCCGTCCATCGCCAGTGAACGCACGGTATCCAGCACGGCGGAATGCTCCGTGACGATCGTGACGATACGATTTCGCCCGGCCGGCCGCCGCGCCCACGCCCCCTTGATCGCCCAGTTCAGCGCCTCCGTCGCGCCGCCGGTGAACAGCAGGCGACCGTTCGGGGCTGACGCGGCATCCGCCACCAGCGCCGCCAGCACCCGCACGCGCGCCGCCTCGACCGCCGCCGCCGCCTCGCGCCCCATCCGATGGGGGGAGTGCGGATTGCCGAACTGCTCAAGCCACGGCAACATCGCCGCCTCGGCTTCCGGCGCGAGCGGGGTGGTCGCCTGATAGTCGAGGTAGATCATGCCCGCCCCGCCGCAAGCGCGGTCCATGCCTCGCAGGCGCGGTAGATGTCGGTGCGGCTGGTGGCGGGGCCGAAGCTGATCCGCACCACCTCACGCGCGTCCACCTCGGGCCAGCCCATCGCGGCCAGCACGTGGCTGGGGCTGACGCTGCCGGAGGAGCAGGCGGAGCCGGAGGAGATGGCGATCCCCGCCAGATCGAAGCGGATCAGTGCCGCCGCCGCCGGCACTCCGGGCATACGGTAGCTTGCGATCGACGGCATCCGCGCCGCCCCCGCCGCCACGATCTGCCCGCCAATTGCAGTGACGGCGCGATCCAATTGCGCGCGCAGTTCCGCCGCCCGCGTCATCCACTGGCGCGGAGTCTGGAGGGCGGCGGCGAAGCCGGCGGCGGCGGGCACGTTCTCGGTGCCGGCGCGATAGCCCTGCTCCTGCCCGCCGGTCGGCTCGAGCATCGCGGGATCCCGCACCAGGAGCGCGCCGATGCCCGGCGGCCCGCCCAGCTTGTGCGCGGAAACGGCGATGAAATCCGCCTCCGGCAACGGCAGCTTGCCGGCCGACTGCGCGCAATCCGCCAGCAGCAGCCCGCCTGCCCCGCGCACCAGCCGCAGCACATCGGCCAGTGGCTGAATCACCCCCGTCTCATTATTGACCGACTGCGCGACGACCAGCGGTGCCGGCCCGGCCGCCGTCAATGCCTGTTGCAGCGCAGGCAGATCGATCATGCCGTTCGCATCCACCGGTATCGTCGGCGGCACCTGGCGGCGCACCGCATCATGCTCCACGGTGGAGGCCAGCCGCGTGCCCGCGCGCGCGCGATTGGCGGCGATCGCGATGGCCTCGGTCGCCCCGCCGGTCAGCACCACCGCGCCGCCCCAGCCGAGCCCCTGTGCGATCTGCCCGCGCGCCCGTTCCAGCACGGCTCGCGCCGCCCGCCCCTCGGCATGGGGAGAGGAGGGGTTGGCCCACGACGCCATCGCCGCCGCCATCGCCTCGCGCGCGGCGGGCAGCACCGGCGTCGTCGCGGCATGGTCGAGATAGATGCGGGTGGCCAAAGCCCATGCCTCCGGAACGATTGCGGAAAGTATCCCGCTTTATATATAGGCGGCCCCTTCCCGCGTCGCATTCCCTGCGATGCCCCCGCCAGTCAAGCAGGTTGCGATGCCCGAAGTCATCTTCCCCGGACCCGAAGGACGGCTGGAGGGCCGCTTCAACCCCGGCCCGCGCCCGCGTGCGCCGGTTGCCATGATCCTCCATCCGCATCCGCAGGGCGGCGGCACGATGAACAACCGCATCGTGCAGGCCTTGTACCAGACGTTCGTGCGGCGCGGCTTCGCCACGTTGCGCTTTAATTTCCGCGGCGTGGGTAAAAGCCAGGGCGTGTTCGACAATGGCGTGGGCGAGCTGTCGGATGCGGCCTCCGCGCTCGATTGGGTGCAGTCGATCCACCCGGAGGCGCAGACGACCTGGATCGCCGGCTTTTCGTTCGGTGCGTGGATCGGCATGCAGCTGCTGATGCGCCGGCCTGAGATCAAGGGCTTCATTTCGATCGCGCCGCCCGCCAACATGTATGATTTCACCTTCCTCGCCCCCTGCCCCTCATCGGGCATCATCATTCAGGGTGAGGGGGACGAGGTGGTGACGCCAAGCGCGACGCAGAAGCTGGTCGACAAGCTACGCACGCAGAAGCACATCACCATCCACCACGATACCATCCCCAAGGCGAACCACTTCTTCGAGCATGAGATGCCCGATCTGATGCGTTCGGTGGACAATTACCTCGACATGCGCCTCGCCAAGGATCGCTGACGAACGGCCCCGGCACAAAGGCCGGTATTCGTCACGGGGCATCGGCCCTTCCGGTCGTGATCGGACGGGGGGCCGCCTGGATTGTGCGATCGCGTTTAACCTTCCCTTAGCTCCTTCCTAAACGCCGCCGGCGCATGGGTCCGAAAGTTCGGGAGGGAATTTCCATGAAGCTTTTCGCGATACTGGCGGCATCTGCCGCCGCCTTGTTGTCGACCGCCCCGGCGTCTGCCGCGAAAGTCGTCTATACCTATTCCAGCACGTTCACCGGCACGCGGGACGGCAACCCCTTCGTCACCGCCGCCACATTTACCGGCATCGGCGATACGGATGTCAGCACAACCTCCTTCGGGTTTTCGCTGACACCGCTCTCGTCGTTCGTGGCGCAGGCCGATGGCCCATACGTCATCACCACCCCCTTCTTCTTCGGGGCGGGCACCGGTGCCTTCTCCGGCGGCGCCGGCTTCGTCGCCGATATTGCCACCAGCAACGCGTTCGCCTTTCTCGCGCCTGGCCTTGTCGGATACGACGGGCGAAGCAGCATCAGCACCACCACGCTGCCCTTCTTCACGAACGCCACCTTCACCACCGATCGCGGCAACATCGTCCTGACCGGCCAATCCACCGGCACTTTCTCCGCCGTGGTGGATGCGGTGCCCGAGACGGCGACCTGGGGCATGATGATCGGCGGGCTCGGCCTGATCGGCGGAACCATGCGCCGCCGGGCCAGGCGGACGGCGATCCGCTTCGCCTAACCTGCGTTTGCGATGCTGCAGCGGGGGGTGTCGGTCGGCGGCCGACAGCCTCCGCTGCTTTGTTCGGACGATATGGATCGACGGACCGTCATCGTCCGGGCGCTCCTGCTTGCCGCACTTTACTCGATCGCCACACGCGGCGTCAGGCAGGCATCGGCCAGCTTACTATCAGGATGTTCGCCAGCAGCACGACGGCGGCCACCAGCATCAGCCGGCCCCGCGTGCGATCGACCGGTGATCGCCGGATCAGATAGATGCCGCCCGCCATCAGCGCGAAGACGGCGAGCATCGCCATCCCCATGAACAGGCCGGCATTGCCCCCGACCATGCGGCGCGACCGCTATTTCTTGCGCGTGAAATCGACCGAGACGACGTTCGAGCCGTCCTCGATCGGTTCGGCGACGGGCGCGTCGTTCCCGGCGCTGCTCGCCTCGGGCGAATCGTCCTCGCCCTGCGCCTGGAACTGGAGCGCGAAATTCACGGCCGGATCGACGAAACCCGTCACCGCCGAAAAAGGCACGACCAGCTTGGAGGCGACTTGATTGAAGCTAAGCCCCACTTCGAACCCGTCCGCCGTCACCTTCAAATCCCAGAAGCGGTTCTGGATGACGATGGTCATCTCGTCCGGGAAGCGTTCCGTCAGGTGCCGGGGAATGTCGACGCCGGCCGCACCCGTCTTGAAGGTGATGTAGAAATGATGCTCGCCCGGCAGGCCGCCGTTGCGCTCCACCTCCCCCAGCACGCGGCCGACGACCGCGCGCAAGGCCTCCTGCACGATCTCGTCGTAGGGAATCAGGCTGTCGGGCGCGGTGTCGCTCATCGCCGCTTGGTGGACGCTTGGGGGTAGCCGGTCAAGACGTGCGTTGCGCCAAGCGTCGGGGCCGCTATAGCCGCGCCCATGTCACAGGCCGCCCGCACCGCCTCGATCAGCCGCCGCACGAGCGAGACCGATATCACGGTCGCGGTCGATCTCGACGGCACCGGCACCTACAGCATCGCGACCGGCATCGGCTTTCTCGATCATATGCTGGAGCAACTGTCCCGCCACTCGCTGATCGATATCGAACTGACCGCCAAGGGCGACCTGCACATCGACCAGCACCACACCACCGAGGATTCGGCGATCGCGCTGGGCGAGGCGTTCGCCCGCGCGCTGGGGGACAGGCGCGGCATCGCCCGCTTCGGCCATGCCTATGCCCCGATGGACGAAACGCTCACACGCTGCGCGATCGACATATCGGGCCGCCCCTATTCGGTGTGGCGCGTCGCCTTCACGCAGAGCAAGCTCGGCGATTTTGATACCGAGTTGTTCGAGCATTGGTTCCACAGCTTCGCGCAGGCCGCCGGCATCACCGTGCATGTCGAAACGTTGTACGGCCGCAACAATCATCACATCGTGGAAAGCTGCTTCAAGGCCGCCGCCCGCGCGCTGCGCGCCGCGATCGAGACCGATCCGCGCAAGGCGGATGCCATCCCCTCCACCAAGGGCACGCTCGGCGGCCCGCCGCCCGCCCATGGCTGAACGGCTCGCGCTGATCGATTACGGCGCGGGCAATCTGCGCTCGGTCGAGAATGCGCTGCGCGCGGCGGGCGCGGCGGATGTCGTCGTCACCGCCGATCCGCAGGCCGTGCTGACGGCGGATCGCATCGTGCTGCCAGGCGTCGGCGCCTTTGCCGCCTGCATGGCCGCCCTTTCCGCCATCCCCGGCATGACGGGGGCGATGGGCGAGGCGGTGCGGACCCACGGCCGCCCCTTTCTAGGCGTG
>CAJYJW010000076.1 GCA_913775025.1 uncultured Sphingomonas sp.
CAGCGCCGCCGGTTCATAGGTGAGGGCCGCTGCCTTGCCTGCCGCCGCGCGCGCGATCAGCGGGGCGGAGCCGGGCGAGCCCACCTCCTCATCGCTGTTGATGACGACCGCATAGCCCAGGCGCGTCGCCAGCGGAGACGCCTCCACGGCGGAGAGGGCGGCGAGCATGATCGCCAGCCCGCCCTTCATGTCCGCCACGCCGGGGCCGTTGATCGTGCCGTCCGCACGGTCGACGATCGTCTGGAATGGATGATCGGGCGCGAACACCGTGTCCATATGGCCGGTCAGCAGCAGCTGCACCGGTGCCTCCGGCCGCACGACCAGATGGATGTTACGGCCATGATCGATCGGCACGCGCCCGCCGTCCGCCGCGATCCGATCCGCCGGGGCGGGGTCTTCCAGCGTCAGACGGCCGGGCAATAGGGAGAAGGCGTCCGCCAGCAGCCCCGCCATGGTCGCGAGGCCGGGCAGATTGGCGCTGCCGCTGTTCACCGCCGCCCATGCCCGCGCCTGATCCAGCATCGGCGCGGCGGCGGCGCGGTCGAGGATTGGGGCGACCGCGGGGTCGATCGAAGGCGGGTCGGTGTTACGCATGACCATGCCCGATCATGCGCCCGCTTCGGGCGTCGTGGCAACCGGCGCTATTTAGGCGCGGCGTCCCTGAGCGTGCGGCGGCGGATCGGCGGCTCCCGCGCGGTATTCGCCATCTGCATGATCTTGGCGCGCAGCTCCGCCCGCTTCTCGTGGATCGAGGCGATCACCGGCCCCATCGGCACGCCGAGATCGACCAGCACCGCCTCCGACAGTTGGAGCGACGATTCCAGCGTCTCGGGCACCGCATCGCTCGCGCCCGCCCGATAGAGTTCGGCGGCATGTTTCGGATCGCGTGCGCGCGCCACGATGGTGAGTTCGGGGTAGAGCGCGCGCACCTGCGCCGTCGTGCGGACGAGCTGCACGCGATCGTCCATCGTCAGCACCAGCGCGGATGCGCGGGCGAGATCGAGCCGTTCGAGCATGCCGGGGCGCGTGACATCGCCGAACATCACCTTATAGCCGCGCCGCCGTGCGTGGCGCAGCGTATCGATGTCGGCGTCGATCCCGATATAGGGGCGGTCATGGGCGTCAAGCACTTGCGCCACCAGCCGCCCCACACGGCCGAGCCCGACGATCACGGTGCGCTCCTCCGTGCTGCCCGCCACGTCCTCGCCCTCGCCGGCCAGATCGACACGCCGGGCGATATGCCGGCCGGCCAGCGCGAGCAGCGGCGTGATGGTAAGGCCGATGGCGGTCACGATCTGCCAGAAGGCGGCGGTGCTCGGCAGGATCAGTTGCGCCTGCGCCGCCGTCGCCAACACGATCAACGTCGTTTCGGAGGGCGAGGACATGAGAAGTCCGGTCTCCGCCGATACGCCGATCCCGGTGCCGCTCAATCGCAGCAGGCCGGCGGTGACGACCGTTTTCGCCGCCACCACCCCCGCCACCGCCATCAGCAGCGATTGCCAGTTCCCCGCGATCACCCGCAGATCGAGGCTCATGCCGACGGTGATGAGGAACACGCCGAGCGCCAGCCCCTTGAACGGCGCGGTGATGACCTCGACCTCGGTGTGATAATCGGTCTCGGCGATCAGCAGCCCGGCCAGCAGCGCGCCGACGATCGGCGACAGCCCCACCGCCGTCGTCGCGACGCTGGAGAGGATGACGACGAGCAGGCTGGCGGCAAGGAACAATTCCGGGCTTTTGGTACGGGCGGCCTGGGCGAACAGGCGGGGCAGCACCAGCCGCCCCAGCACCAGCATCACCGCGATGGTAAGGCCCCCCTGCCACAGTGTGCGGATCAGCCCGTCCCACCCGGCATCGGCGGCGTTGGGGGCGAACGCGCCCAGCGCGAACACGATCGGCACCAGCGCCAGATCCTCGAACAGCAGCATGGCGAAGGCGGCGCGACCCACCGGGCTGGCGGTGCCCGCCATCGGCAGCACCAGCGCGGTGGAGGACAGCGCCAGCGCCAGCCCCATACCGATCGCCCCGGCCCAGCCTTGCCCGATCAGGTGTAACGCCACCCCGATCAGCAGTGCCGAACCGATCAGTTCGGCCGCGCCCAGCCCGAACACCGCGCGCCGCATCGACCATAGCCGTTTGAAGGACAGCTCCAGCCCGATCGAGAACAGCAGCAGCACGATGCCCATCTCGGCGAACGGCTCGATCGAATGGGTGTCGGTGATCGTGACATGGAACAACCACGGCCATTGCGCGACCATCGAGCCCAGCCCGAACGGCCCCACCGCGATGCCGACGAGGATGAAGCCGATCACCGGGTTCACCCGGAACCGCGCGAAGGCCGGGATCACGAGCCCGGCGGCCCCGAGGATGACAAGCGAGTCGCTGAACGCCGTGGATTGAATCGGTAACGCCATTCCCCCCTTGTTACGGAGTCGGGGCGCCAAGGCCAACCTTGCAGACCGGATCGCGTGACGCCACCCGACCGGCAATAATTCCCGGCTGACCTGTCAGTCGGGGCAAATGCGCGCTTGGATCACGCAGGGGATGTCGGGGGAACGGGGGTGGCAATGGCGTCCGCCGTCCTCCGTAACCGGTCAGCCGCCGCCCGGCGCGCGGGTGCCCATCGGCTGGGCGACCGGCTGCGTGGCGTCGCCATGGGGGCCGTGGTTCCAGTCGATCTGGTAGAGATCGAACCGGCGGTCCGCCAGGTTGCGCACCGTGCCCTCCGCCCGTGCCCAGGTGAGATCGGCGAGGTTCACGTCGCTGATCGTCAGCGTCTCGACATTCTCGCTCGCCTCCGCCGCGATCCCGTCCCGCGCGAAAGGAAAGTCGCAGGGCGTCAGGATGCAGCTTTGCGCATATTGGATATCCATATTCTCGACCTTCGGCAGGTTGCCGACGTTGCCGGACATGACGACGAAGCATTGATTTTCGATCGCGCGCGCCTGGCAACAGTAGCGCACGCGCAAATAACCCTGCCGGCTATCGGTGCAGAAGGGCACGAACAGGATTCGCGCGCCTTCGTCCACCAGCCGGCGGGCGAGTTCGGGAAACTCGGAATCATAGCAGATCAGCACGCCGATCGGCCCGCAATCCGTCTGGATCGCCTCCACCGTGTCGCCACCCTTGATCTTCCACCAGTAGCGCTCGTTCGGCGTGGGGTGGATCTTCTCCTGCGCGTGCACCGATCCGTCGCGCAGGCAGACGTAGGCGACATTCTGGATTTCGCCGTCCTCGGTGCGGGTAGGGTGCGATCCGCCGATGATGTTGATGTTGTAGCGCAGCGCCATGCGGCTGAGTTCGTCTACCAGCGGCTGGCGATGATCGGTCAGCCGATCGATCGCCTCCATCGGGCTCAGATGCTCTTTTTCGAAGGAAAGCAGGGAGAGGGTGAACAATTCGGGGAAGACGACGAAATCGGCACGATAGTCCGAGGCGACATCGACGAAATATTCCACATTCCGCACGAATTCAGCAAAATCGCTCACCGCGCGGGCCTGCAACTGGACGGTCGCCAGCCGCACGCTCTCGATCCCGCGGGGCACGCGAAATTCGCTCGCTTCATCGGGGTCGACATAGGGGTTACGCCAGACCATGAGCGCGGCGTAGCCGGCCGACCCCTTATCCTCCGGCAGATATTTGGGGAGCACGCCGACCGGCTCGAACCCGTTTGCAATCTGGAAGCCGATCACCGGGTCCTTGATCTTGCCGTCCTTCACCTGTTCCAGATAGGCTTCGGGCGTTTTTACCTTGCGCCGAATCTTGGCGTAGTTCGGCATCCGGCCGCCGAAGACGATGCCCTTCAGCTCCAGCCGCTCGGCGAGCGCGCGACGCGCCTCGTACAGTCGCTTGCCGATCCTGAGGCCGCGCAACGAGGGGTCAATGCACATCTCGAAGCCATAGAGCCAGTCGCCGGTCGCGTCATGCCGGCTGCCGAAGCCGTTGCCGCTGATCTGCTCCCAATCATGGGGGGCGAAGGCGATCCCCTCGTCTATGCGCGAGGAGGCGCAATAGCCGACGACCCGATCCTCGAAGACGGCGACGAACTGGCCATCGGGAAAATTGTTGATCTGCCCGCGGATCATGCCGGGGCTGTAATGCGTCATCTCAGGATAGACGCGATCCACCAGCGCGACGATCTGCGCGGCATCGCCAGGTTCGGCGGGGCGCACCCCAAGGCTGGCGCGCTTCTTTTCTGACATCGTGGATCCCTGCAACTACGTTCCCGAAACGAACGGAACGCGGGCAACAGGGTTCCCCGCGCCGCCGGCCGATGGCGGCGGCGCGGGGGAGGCGGCTTACTGCCAGTTGGCCATCTTCTTCTCAAGATTGACGCGGATCTGCTCGAAGAACTGCTCCGTCGTCATCCACGGCTGATCCGGGCCGATCAGGATCGCCAGATCCTTGGTCATGCCGCCCTGCTCGACCGTCTCGATGCAGACCTGCTCCAGCGTCTCGGCGAATTTCACCACGTCCGGCGTGCCGTCGAACTTGCCGCGGAACTGCAAACCCTGGGTCCAGGCGAAGATCGATGCGATCGGGTTGGTGGAGGTCGCCTTGCCCTGCTGGTGCATGCGATAGTGGCGCGTCACGGTGCCATGCGCCGCCTCCGCCTCGATCGTCTTGCCGTCCGGCGACATCAGCACCGAGGTCATCAGGCCGAGCGAACCGAACCCTTGCGCCACCGTATCCGACTGCACGTCGCCATCGTAATTCTTGCAGGCCCAGACGAACTTGCCGCTCCACTTGAGGGCGGAGGCGACCATGTCGTCGATCAGGCGATGCTCGTAGACGATGTTGCGCGCCTTGAACTTGTCCTTGAACTCCTTGTCGAAGATCTCCTGGAACAGATCCTTGAAGCGGCCGTCATAGGCCTTGAGGATGGTGTTCTTCGTGGAAAGGTACAGCGGCCAGCCGCGATCATAGGCGTAGTTCATGCTGGCGCGGGCGAAGTCACGGATCGACTCGTCGAGATTGTACATGCCCATCGCGACGCCCGCGTCGGGGTAGTTGAACACCTCCTGCTCGATGACCTGCCCGTCCTCGCCTTCCCACACCATGCGCAGCTTGCCGGGGCCGGGGACGAGGAAGTCGGTCGCGCGATACTGATCGCCGAAGGCGTGGCGGCCGACGACGATCGGGTCGGTCCAGCCGGGCACCAGGCGGGGAACGTTCTTGATGACGATCGGCTCGCGGAAGACGACGCCGCCCAGGATGTTGCGGATCGTGCCGTTCGGCGACTTCCACATCTTCTTGAGCTTGAATTCCTCGACCCGCTGCTCGTCCGGCGTGATCGTCGCGCATTTCACGCCGACGCCATATTGCTGGATCGCCTTGGCCGAATCGATCGTGATCTGATCGCCGGTCTCGTCACGCTTCTCGACCGAGAGATCGTAATATTTCAGATCGATATCGAGATAGGGGAGGATCAGCTTCTCGCGGATCCACTGCCAGATGATCCGGGTCATCTCGTCGCCGTCGAGCTCGACGAGGGGGGTGGTCACCTTGATCTTGGCCATGGAAAGGGCGCCTCCGAGAGGAGTGGATGTTGCGAGGCGTCCTAAGGAAAGCGGGCGCGGGGATCAACGCCGGAACATGGACCGGCCGGCGCGATTGTCAGCGTTCCTCCACGACCCTACACAGGCCGGCATGACCTCGCTCGAAAAACCAGACGTCGGGACCTCCACCGTCAAGTGGCGCTTTCCCTCCGTGCATCCGGAAGGCCGCAAGTTCGCACTGATCGCGGCAGCCATCACCGCCTTCTTCGCCTGGATGGCGTGGGAAACGCTGGCCTGGCCGATGGGCGCGGTGACGATCTGGGTGCTCGCTTTCTTCCGCGATCCGATCCGCACCTTTCCGCGCGGGAACGGCTATATCGTGGCGCCGGCGGACGGCCTCGTCACAATGATCGTCACCGTGCCGCCCCCGCGCGAGATGGCCGGACCGGACGGATTGGGCGATGCCGCGATGACCCGCGTCTCCATCTTCATGTCGGTGTTCGACGTGCACATCAACCGCACGCCGATCGCCGGCACGATTCGCCGCGTCGTCTATATCTCGGGCAAGTTCCTCAACGCCGATCTGGACAAGGCCAGCGAGGAGAATGAGCGACAGCATATCCTGGTCGAGGCGAACGACGGGACGCGAATCGGCTTCACCCAGATCGCCGGGCTGGTCGCCCGGCGGATCGTGCCGTTCGTGAAACCCGGAGACATGGTGGCGGGCGGCCAGCGAGTCGGCCTCATCCGGTTCGGCAGCAGGGTTGATGTCTATCTCCCCGCGGGCACCGCCCCCCGCATCGCGCTCGGCCAGCGGACGATCGCCGGGGAGACGATCCTTGCCCGGATCGGCGAGACGGAGCGGGTGGAGGGCATGGCGCTGTGATCCGACCGGAGCGGGGAGACCGACGCGGCCTGCCGTTGCGGGCGCTGGCGCCCAATGCGGTGACGGCGATGGCTTTATGTTTCGGCCTTACCGGCATCCGATTCGCCATCGCCAGCGATTGGGAGCGCGCGATCGCCGCGATCGTGATCGCCGCGGTGCTGGATGGGTTGGACGGACGCATCGCACGCATGCTGAACGGCGCGAGCCGGTTTGGCGCAGAGCTCGATTCACTTTCCGACGTGATCGCGTTCGGCGTATCGCCGGCGATCATCCTCTATCTGTGGTCGCTCCAGAACCTGCCGCAATATGGCTGGCTGTTCGCACTGGCGCACGCGGTATGCTGCGCGCTGCGCCTCGCACGATTCAACGCCAATATCGATGTCAGCGACCAACCCCATAAGTCGGCAGGGTTTCTGACCGGCGTTCCCGCGCCTGCCGGGGCTGGCCTGTTACTGCTGCCAGTCTATCTCTGGCTCTGGACGGGGCAACCACTGTTCCGCGAAACATGGTTTGTCGCACCCTGGGCCGCCCTGGTCGCCTTCTTGCTGGTGTCGAGCGTGGCGACCCTGAGCTGGACGGCGCTCAGGCCGCGCCATGGCATCAGGATCGGCCTGCTGGCAGGTGTAGCGATCGTCGGGAGTGCCTTGATCGTCGCACCTTGGACAACGCTCAGCCTTGCTGGCATTGCCTATCTGATCGCCATCCCGTTCGGCATACGAAACTATGCGAAGGTCAAGCGGCAGCGCGCGACTGCACGGGCGACATAGGCGCAAGGCGCGGGCTGCGTATCACCCGCACCCGGCTGACCCGCGCCGGCAGGGCGGGAAGAGGCTGACGGATGCGCAGCGCGACCGCAATCGCGGCGGCGTTATCGATCAACATCGCCGCGATCATCGCGAGAGAAACGGCGCCAGCGCCGAGAAACAGCATCGTCGTGAGAATATGGAGCATCATCAACCCCTTCCGCCTCCGTCACGAGGCTGCCGGGCGGACCGGCCTAAGTGAGGATTAAACAACCGTTACCGTCGCCAGTTCCGTGTTCTCTTTATGTTCCAGGTCGGCGAACTTCGTCAAGCCTTGATCTTTTTTGGTGCCTCCGCTATAGGCCCGCCCATTCCACATCCGGGGCGCATAGACCGGTGCCGCCATCAGGCGGTCACTGTCCCGGAGAGGTTCAACCGGAGGAGATATCCCATGGCGGCCCCTACCGTCTCGATGCACGAATTGCTGGATGCCGGCGCGCATTTCGGCCATCAGACCCACCGCTGGAACCCCAAGATGAAGCCGTACATCTTCGGCGAGCGGAACGGCGTCCACATCATCGATCTTTCGCAGACCGTGCCGCTGATGGCGCGCGCGCTCGATTTCGTGGCGCAGTCGGTGGCGCATGGCGGCAAGGTGCTGTTCGTCGGCACCAAGCGCCAGGCGCAGGAGCCGATCGCCGAGGCGGCGCGTCAGTCCGGCCAGCATTACGTCAACCACCGCTGGCTCGGCGGCATGCTGACCAACTGGAAGACCATTTCCGGCTCGATCAAGCGGTACAAGGCGCTTGAGGAGCAGCTGTCGGGCGACACCGCCGGTCTCACCAAGAAGGAAGTCCTTCAGCTCACCCGTGAGCGCGACAAGTTCGAGATGTCGCTCGGCGGCATCCGCGACATGGGCGGCATTCCCGACGTGATGTTCGTGATCGACGCCAACAAGGAAGAGCTGGCGATCAAGGAAGCCAACACGCTCGGCATTCCGGTCGTCGCGATCCTCGACTCGAACGTCAGCCCCGACGGCATCGCCTTTCCGATCCCGGCGAACGACGATGCGGCCCGCGCCATCCGTCTCTATTGCGATGCGGTGGCCGAGGCGGCGACGCGCGGCAATACCGGCGGGCGCGCGGCGCGCGGCGAGGATCTCGGCGCGATGATCGAGCCGCCGGCCGAGGAAGCGCTGAGCGCCTGACCGGCGTTCCCACCTGACGACGGACGGGGCGGCGAGAGTCGCCCCGTCGCATTTCGAGCCTCCGTCATGCCCGCGCAACGCTGCCGGCCGATGGAGCGACACCCATAATTCGAGGAATAGGACATGGCGGAAGTGACGGCGGCCACGGTGAAGCAGCTGCGCGACATGAGCGGCGCGGGCATGATGGATTGCAAGAAGGCGCTGAACGAAACGAACGGCGATATCGAGGCGGCGGTCGACTGGCTGCGTACCAAGGGCCTTGCCGCGGCCGCCAAGAAGGCGGGCCGTCAGGCGGCCGAGGGTCTCGTCGGCGTCGCGGTGCAGGGCACGAAGGGCGCGGTCGTCGAGGTGAACTCCGAAACCGATTTCGTCGCCAAGAACGAGCAGTTCCAGAGCTTCGTCAAGGCGGCGGCGGAAGCGGCGCTTCAGACCGGCGACGATATGGACGCGCTGGCGAAGGCCTCCCACGCCGATGGCGGCACGCTGGGCGACAAGCTGACCAGCAACATCGCCACCATCGGCGAAAACCAGGCGCTGCGCCGCGCGCAGAGCGTCGAGGTGGGCGAGGGCGCCGTCGTGTCCTACGTGCACAATGCCGCCGCCCCGGGCCTCGGCAAGATCGGCGTGCTCGTCGCGCTGGAAAGCGCCGCGCCGGCGGACAAGCTTGAGGCGCTCGGCAAGCAGCTCGCCATGCATATCGCGGCCGCCAGCCCGCTCGCCATGTCGGGCGACGACATCGATCCGGCGGTGATCGAGCGCGAAGCCGCAATCGCGCGCGAGAAGGCCGCCGACAAGATCGTCGGCAAGCCGCCGGAGGTCGCCGAGAAGATCATCAAGGGCCCGGTGGACAAGTTCCGCAAGGAGAATGCGCTCCTTACCCAGGCGTTCGTGATGGACGGCAAGACGCCCGTGCAGGACGTGATCGCCGCCGCCGGCAAGGAGGCTGGCAGCCCGATCACGCTGAAGCAGTATGTCCGCTTTCAGCTTGGTGAGGGCATCGAGAAGCAGACGAGCGATTTCGCGGCCGAGGTCGCGGCGGCGGCCCAGGGCTGATCCCGGCCTGACCAATAAATCGCGGCCGCGCCTTTTC
>CAJYJW010000077.1 GCA_913775025.1 uncultured Sphingomonas sp.
CCTGCCGCTCCGCCCCCACCGCCAGCATCGCCCAGGCGGGATCGGCATCGGCGCCACCGCGCAGGCGCAGCGGCTGGCGGCGGCGAACGGCCTTTCGCTGGATCAGGAGGATCGCTGGACCCGCGCCCTCGCGCTCGCCGCCTCGGGCGGCCAGCAGGGCACCGTGGCGCTGCTGGTCGCGACGGGCATGCAGACGGAGCGGTGGGCGGGCGTTCCCGCACGCTACCTGTATCACATGCTGGCCGCGCTACGGCGGGTCGGTCTGGAGGGAGAGGCGCGCATGATCGCCGCCGAGGCGATGGATCGCGCGTGACGGGCGCGGGGGGCGATCAGGCGCTGATCGGCCGCTTCTTGGAGATGCTGGCGGCGGAGGCGGGGGCCGCGCGCAACACGCTGGCGGCCTACGCGACCGATCTTCGCCTCGCCTCCGAAACGCTTGGCCACCGCCTTGCCGAGGCGGATGCGGGCGCGCTCGCCGAGTTGGGGGAGACATGGATGTCGCTCTCCCGCGCCACGGTCGCGCGCAAGGCGGCGGCATTGCGGCGGTTCTTTGCCTTTTTGGCGGATGAGGGGCTGCGGAAGGACGATCCGTCCGCGGCGCTCCCCCGGCCGGGCGCGGAGCGCGGGCTGCCGCGCACGCTTGGCCATGCCGATGTCGATCGCCTGTTCGCAGCCCTCGCCGATCGACCGCCGACGCCGCCCAACCTGCGGCTGACGGCGCTGGTGGAGCTGCTCTACGGATCAGGCCTGCGCGCGACCGAACTGGTATCGCTGCCGCGTCGGGCACTGCGCGGCGACGCGCCTTTCCTGATCCTGCGTGGCAAGGGCGGGCGGGAACGGCTGGTGCCGCTCTCCGATCGCGCGCGTTCCGCCGTCACCGCGTGGGAGGCGTATGTACCGGCGGAGGCGGCGTGGCTGTTCCCGTCGGGCAAGGCGTATCTCAGCCGCGTGCGCCTGTTCCAGCTGTTGCGCGCGCTGGCGGTGGAAGCGGGGGTGCCGCCCGAACGGGTGAGCCCGCACGTGTTGCGGCACGCCTTCGCCACGCACCTGCTGGAGGGCGGGGCGGATCTGCGCGCGTTGCAGACATTGCTCGGCCATGCCGACATCTCCACCACGCAAATCTATACCCATGTCGATGGCAGCCGGCTGGTCGAACTGGTCAACAGTCGCCATCCGCTGGCGGATGCCCCGCTGGACGGGCAAGTTGACGCGCGGGAACCGGCGGCCTAACCGCGCCGCATGGTCGCCTTCCTCGATTTCGAAAAGCCCGTGGCCGAACTGCAGGGCCGCATCGCCGAACTGCGCGAGACGGCGGAGGCCGGATCGATCGACATCGCAGCGGAGGTCGCCAAGCTGGAGGCGAAATCCGAACGGCTGCTGCGGGATACCTACGCCAAGCTGACGCCATGGCAGAAGACGCAGGTCGCCCGCCACCCCGAGCGGCCGCATCTGAAGGATTACGTTGCCGGCTTCGTGATCGACTTCATGCCGCTGGCCGGCGACCGCGCGTTCGCCGACGACAAGGCGATCATCGGCGGGTTCGGCCGTATCGGCGGCCGCCGGGTGATGGTGATCGGGCATGAGAAAGGCGAGGATACCGCCAGCCGCCTGCGCCACAATTTCGGCATGGCCAAGCCCGAAGGCTATCGCAAGGCGATCCGCCTGATGCAGCTGGCGGATCGTTTCGGGCTGCCCGTCGTCAGCCTCGTCGATACCTCCGGCGCGTTTCCCGGCGTGCAGGCCGAGGAGCGGGGCCAGGCCGAGGCGATCGCCCGATCGACCGAGGCGTGTCTCGCGCTCGGTGTGCCGGTGGTGACGGCGATCGTCGGCGAGGGTGGCTCGGGCGGCGCGGTGGCGCTGGCGGCGGCCAATCGCGTGCTGATGTTCGAGCATGCCGTCTATTCGGTCATCTCGCCGGAAGGGTGCGCCTCGATCCTCTGGCGCACCGGCGACAAGGCGGCGGAGGCGGCCGAAGCGATGAAGATCACGGCGGCGGACCTGAAACGGCTGAACGTGATCGATCGCATCGTGCAGGAGCCGGTGGGCGGCGCGCATCGCGATCGCGCCGCCGCCATCGCCTCGCTGGGCACGGCGCTCGGGGAGGAGCTAAACGAGCTATCGAAGGATGGGCCCGATTCGCTGCGCGCCGCGCGCCGCGCCAAATATCTGGCAATCGGCTGACCGACTAATCACGGAACCCGCCTCGCCCAGATCGGTTCATCCCCGGAACGGTCAGGGGAAGGGTGGGATGGCGGTGAAGCGGGTGCTGGCTTGGGGCGTTGCGGCCTCGCTTTTGGGCTATACGGTCGGTGGGTCGGCGGTGGGCGTCACCCAGTCCGCCCGCTCCATTTCCGCTAGCGACAAGGCGACCGGCGCGAAGGCGCATCCCGATCTGCTGAAGGAATATGGCGGCCCGTACAGCGGCCCGCAGGCGGCGTACGTGCGCGCCGTGGGGCAGAAGATCGCGGTCCAGTCCGGCCTGTCGAATTCCCAGTCGGATTTCACGGTGACCCTGCTCAATTCGCCGGTCAATAATGCCTTCGCCATTCCCGGCGGCTATGTGTACGTCACCCGCCAGCTCCTCGCCCTGATGAACGACGAGGCGGAGCTGGCCTCCGTGCTGGGGCATGAAGTGGGCCACGTCGCCGCGCGCCACGCCAACAAGCGCAACACCACCTCCACCATCGGCGGTATCCTGGCGGGCGTGCTTGGCGCGGTGACGGGAAGTTCGGCGCTCGGCCAACTGGCGAACAGCGGCGCGCAGCTGGTGACGCTGCGCTTTTCGCGCCAGCAGGAATATCAGGCGGACGATCTGGGCATCCAGTACCTCGCCAAGGCCGGATATGATCCCTACGCCGCCGCCGATATGCTGGCGGCGCTGAACGCGCAAACCGCGCTCGATGCGCGGCTGCGCGGCGGTGAGGATCAGCGCGCCGTGCCGAGCTGGATGAGCACGCACCCGAACGGGGCGGATCGCGTCGCGCGCGCCCGGCAAGAAGCGGCGCAGACGGGCATTTCGGTCGGCGAGCGGCCGCGCAACGGCGATGCGTTCCTGACCCGGCTGGATGGGCTGCTGTACGACGACGACCCGGCGCAGGGGGTGATCGACGGGGCGACGTTCCGCCATCCGGGCCTGCGCATCGGCTTTACCGCGCCGCAGGGCTACAGCCTCGCCAATTCGGCGGCGGCGGTCGCGATCAGCGGTAGCGGCGGGCAGGCGCAGTTCGGCGGCGGATCGCTCGGCACCGGTCTGCCGGCCTATATCGACGGCGTGTTTCGTGCCGTGGGCGGGGCCGGCTCGTCCGGCGCGGTGCAGCAGACGCGGGTCAACGGCATGGAGGCGGCCTACGCCACCACCCGCGCGACCAGCCAGTCGCGCGCCGTCGACGTGACCGTCTTCGCCTATAAGACAGACGGGAACAGCGCCTACCATTTCCTGATCATCACGCCTGCCGGCAGCGGCATCGGGCCTTTCTCTTCCATGGTGCAAAGCTTCACGCGGCTGACGGCGGCGCAAGCAGCGGCCATCAAGCCCCGCCGCATCCGCATCGTGACGGTCGGCCCGAACGATACCATCGCGAGCCTTTCCGCTCGCATGGGCTATGCGGATCAGAAAGAAGCGCGCTTCCGCACGATCAATGCGCTGGAGGATAATGCCCGCCTGCGTCCGGGCCAGAAGGTCAAGCTGATCGTCGCCGGTTGATCGACGGGGCGGCGCCGGCCGGATCATAATCCAGCCGGTAGCCCCGGCCATAGAGGGCCGCGAGGCGGAAGCCGCGATCGGCCCGCAACTCCAGCTTGGTGCGCAGGCGCGAGACGTGCACATCCAGGGTGCGCGTGGACGGTGTGATCGCGCCGCCCCAGATGGCGCGCAATATGTCATCCCGCCGCAGCGTTTCGCCGAGGCTGCGGCAGAGCAGCAACCCGAGGGCATATTCCTTGGCGGTCAGGGCGATCACCGTATCGCCGACATGGACCTTGTAACCGTCCGCCTCGAAGGCGAGGTGGCCGATCGCCGCCTCCAGCCGCCCGCCGCGCGGAGGCACGCGGCGGATCGCGGCGTTGATCTGCGCGAGGAGCAGACGGGGCGGGGCGGGGTTCGGCAGGCAGTCGTCCACCCCCTCGTCCAATGCCGCGACCAGCCCGTCCGCATCCGCCGCGAGGCCGATCACCGGCAGCGAATAGCCAAGCCGCGCCCGCATCCCCGTCAGCAGGTCGCGCGATCGGATATCGGGGAGCGCCTGCTCGACCAGCACGCAGTCATAGAGGTCCTCGCTGATCTCGCGCAGCGCCGTCTCGCCCGTGGCGAAGCGGTGGCAATCGTGCCCGGCCCCGCGCAACGTGGCCAGGATCGAGGCCGCGATGGCGCTGTCATGCTCGACCAGGGCGATACGGCAGTTGCGGGGCGCTTCCATGGAAACGCTGCTAGCAGCGGTAAGTGCGTGCTTAACGCGGAAGCATGTCCATTATGGCAGTCCCCTCGCGCGCGTAAATGGCGTCCATTTGGTGCGATGGGAGAGAGGGCGGCGCGCGGATCGGCAAAGACAGGTCCGCTTAGACCCACTCCATTCCGGAACGTTCGGCGCGATCCCGCCGAAGCCATCGCGCGGCAGGCGTGCAATCCTCGGCCCCGATCGACCCAAAGAGAGGGGGAACATCGTCCCCCGCCTGGCGTCCTTGGCTCCAGGCCGGAATGGAGGCTGGACGATCACCGCGGAGCCATGGCTGTACAGCGATGCCGGGCTGGCGTTGCGGGGAGAGATGTACCGGCCCACCGTTGCGCCGAACGGCGCGGCCGTTCTCGTCGTGCACGAGGCCGATGGCATCGGCGGCAACGTGCGGACCCACTGCCGAAAGCTGGCCGCACTCGGCTATATCGCAGCCGCGGCGGATCTACACGGCGGCGGGCGCGTGCTGCAGGGGGATGCGATGCATCGTGCGCTCGATGTGTTTCGGGGCGACCCCGCCATGCTCCGCCGCCGCGTGCGCGCCGGCCTCGATGCCCTCTGCACGCTGGACGGCGTACATCCCGATCGCATCGCCGCAATCGGATTCTGTTTCGGCGGCACCGCGGTGCTGGAGTTGGCGCGCAGCGGCGCGCAGGTGGCGGCCGTCGCGAGCTTTCATGGATTGCTCACCACCGCGTCGCCGGCGTGCAAGGGCGATATCCGAGCCCGCGTGCTGGCCGCGACGGGGGCGCTCGATCCGCTCGTGCCGCCGCAGGACATCACCGCTTTCGAGACGGAAATGAGCGAGGCGGGGGCGGATTGGCATCTGCTGACCCACGGTCGAGCCCTGCATAGCTATACCAATGCCGCCGTGGGCGATCTGGGCGATCCGCGCATGGCCTATGACCCTTTCGCGCACGCCCTATCGTTCGCGACGCTGACGGCCTTTCTCGCAGCGACCGTAGGTGACGCGGAGCCAAGCCAAGAAAAAGCATGACCGATGATGCAGAGGCACCTTTCCGCGAGATGCGGCATGGCGTCGGGCACTTGAAATGAGGTTAACAGTCAAGATCATTCATAATGGGCAGAGGTGGATAGTATAGTCCGAAGTGGTCATGTCTGTCAAAATACTAATCGTCCGTTATCCACCTGAGCCGAAATTGCCACCCGTAGATTGATACGGGGGATCGGATGGTCGGCCATGACTTTACGGGCGGAAAGCGCGCTATTAGCGTTGCCGGAGCAGGATCGAACATATCCGGATGGGCAGTGCGCCGTCGCATCATGGCGATCCTGCGGGCATCCACCCGCATCCTCGCCCTCGGCAGGCAGGCGGGGGTCGGCGCGCTCACGGGTGCGGGGGGCGCCGCCGCGATCCTGATGGCATCCGGCCCGGCGAGCGCCACGGTGATCGCCTGCGATACCGCGACGTCCAGCGGCCTGTCCGGCTGCGCGAATGGCGTCTTCATCTTTCCCGCGATCGACGGCAGCGGGTACTTCTCGAATGTCACGGGGTCGGCGGCCTCCGGGGGCGGGCTATTGGCCGCGACGATCTACGGGTCGGCCGCGCGCGCCACCGGCAATTACGCGACGGCCATCGGCCTCGGCGCCACCGCGGGCCTTGGCGGGATCGCGATCGGTAGCCAGCGGGGAACCGGCTCGACGGCGGCGGGCCTGCCGATCGGCGGCATCCCTGTCACCGCCAGCGGCATCGATGCGATCGCGATCGGGACCGGCGCGGCGGCCCTTTCGGAAAGCACTATCGCTCTTGGCCGGGGGGCGAATGCGGTTACGACCACCGCCAACAATAATGCGCTGGCGATCGGCGACGGCGCCGTATCGGCTGGCGGCACCGCGCTTGGCGACTCGGCCTTCGCAAGCAGTACGTCATCCGCTCTGGGCGGTGGCGCGCGGGCGACTGGGCAAAACGCCATCGCGATCGGCGTTCGGCGCGATTATCAGGCCATAGCGGCGGGGGACGGCTCGATCGCCGCCGGCGATGTGACGAAGGCTACCGGGCAGACGTCTATCGCGATCGGCCGGGAATCGGTTTCGATCGCCGACGGGGCGATCGCCCTTGGCCAGAGCGCGAACGCTTCGGGCACCGCTGCGCTCGCGCTTGGCGGCTCGTCCGGCGGCTATGGGTCGATCGGCGGCGCGCAGGCGACCGGCACGCTCGGCATAGCGCTCGGCGGGGGAGACGGCACGACGGTGGCCGGCGTCGTGCAGAACGGCGCGCAGGCGACAGGCTACCGCGCCATCGCGATCGGCGCGGCATCGGCGGCGCGATCCGCGAACGCCATCACGATCGGCGCGAACGCCAATACGGCTGCCACGGCCGAAGACTCCATCACCCAGGG
>CAJYJW010000078.1 GCA_913775025.1 uncultured Sphingomonas sp.
TGACCGCGCGGATCGATGCCGACCTGACCGGGCCGTTCGCCAAGCTGAAAAGCGACTTCAACGACGCGATGGCCGCGGTGTCCTCCGCGATGGCGGCGATCACGACCAGCGCGACCGGGATCACCAACGGTGCCAGCGATATCCGCCAGGCGTCGGACGACCTGTCGCAGCGCACCGAGCAGCAGGCCGCCTCGCTGGAGGAAACCGCCGCCGCGATGCACGAGATCACGACGACGGTGCGCGAAACCGCCGAGACCGCGACGCGCGCCGATGCGGTGGTGATCGAGACGCGCCGCGACGCGGAGGCGTCGGGCGACGTGGTGCGCCGCGCGGTGGAGGCGATGAACGGGATCGAGCGCGCCTCGAACGAGATCAGCGAGATCATCGCGGTGATCGACGGCATCGCGTTCCAGACGAACCTGCTGGCGCTGAACGCGGGCGTCGAGGCGGCGCGCGCGGGCGACGCGGGCAAGGGCTTCGCGGTGGTCGCCAGCGAGGTGCGCGCGCTGGCGCAGCGCTCGGCGGACGCGGCCAAAGACGTGAAGACCAAGATCCTGGCCTCCAGCGAGCAGGTCGAGGCCGGGGTGGCGTTGGTCAGCGAGACGGGCAAGGCGCTGCAACGGATCATCACGCGGATCGGCGAGATCAGCACGTTGGTCTCGACGATCGCGGCCTCCGCCGAGCATCAGGCGACCGGGCTGCAACAGGTGAACACCGCCGTATCCGAAATGGACGGCGTGACGCAGCAGAATGCCGCGATGGTCGAGGAGGCGACCGCCGCCGCGCGCAGCCTGGCCGAGGAAGCCGACCGGCTGACCGCCGAGGTGTCGCGGTTCCGCAACGACACCGCCGCGCGCGCGCCGGTCGCGGCGCCGCCGGCCTCGCCGGTTCACGCGCTTCAGGCGCGCGCCGCGCAGGCCGGGCGCGACATCGCGCGCGTCGCCCGCCGCCCGGTCACCGGCACGCGCGGCAACGCGCTCGCCGTCGCCGACGAGGAATGGTCGGAGTTCTAGGCCGTATCGACATTCAGCGTAGCCAGATCATGGCGGCGGCGAGGTGGACGAAGCCGTTGAAGTGGATGATGCGTCGGTCGTAGCGGGTGGCGAAGCGGCGGAAGTGCTTGAGGCGACTGAAGCATCTCTCGATCTGGTTGCGATGCTTGTAGATGCCGGCATCGTGCGGGATGGCGACCTTTCGGTTACGCTTGGATGGGATAACCGCCTTGGCGTGCATCGCAGCGATCCGGCTGCGCAAGTCGTTGCTATCATACGCCTTGTCGGCGAGCACCGCTCCCCCGCGCTGGCCTTCGAGCAGTCCGGACGCAGAGGCGATGTCGCTGGCTTGGCCGGGTGTGATCCGGAACCGCAGGGGCCGACCGAACGTGTCGGCGAGCATGTGGATTTTGGTGGTCAGTCCCCCTCGGGAACGCCCCAGCGCCTGGTCCTTGCCCCCCCTTTTCCGGTCGCCGACTGCTGGTGAGCGCGAACGATCGTGCTGTCGATCATCAGATACTCGTTGTCCCGGTCCGCCGTCAGCGCCTCGAACACCCGCTCCCAGACGCCGGCATGGCACCAGCGACTGAAGCGTCGGTGCACCGTCTTCCACTTGCCGTAGCGGTCCGGAAGATCGCACCAATGGGCACCAGAGCGCAGCACCCACAAACATCCGTTTACGAACAGGCGGTTATCGGCGCCCGTTCGGCCGGGATCGGTCGTCTTGCCCGGAACCAGCGACGCAATCCGTGACCATTGCGCCTCGCTCAGTTCATACCGCTTTATCCCCATCACTCGCCCCGCGTCTCCACACGGATGCCTATGAATCAGCCTTCAACCAGTTTGGGAATCCTGAATGTCGATAAGGCCTAGCGCCCGTCGAGCGCGCCGAGGAGGCGAAGGACGCTCGCCGGATCGCGGTCGTCGTGGATCCGCGTCGATCAGGCCGCCGCACCTGAACGTGACGCGGCGTTAACCGTATCTCAGCAAGCATTTGTCATGGGGGAGCTACACCCGGCTCGTCCGGCGCCGCTACACGCGGATCTCCGGGGCGGGCGGGCCGCCCGCCGGCACAGGTGGAAGGAGCTTTGCGGATGACGTCACGTGGCCTTTCGGCATGGCTGGCGGTCGCGTTCAGCCTGCTGGCGATCTTGGTCGCGGTCGATCGCCCACACTGGTTCGGGTGGGAAGCGCGCGCCGCCGCAGCGCCGCAGCGGGCCGCCAAGGTCGCGCGCGAGACGCATCGCTCCTCGCCGTGGCTGATCCGGCGGGCGCCGGCGGAGACGCGCTGAGCCGCGGTTCAGCCCGGCGGCGTATCTGACCGTTCGAGTTCGACGATCTCGAAGCGATGGTCGCGCCAGCCACGCTGACGCGTGGCATCGTCGAGCGCGACGCGCTTGCGCCTGGCCTCCGCCAGCGAGGCGGTGTGGCCCCAGAACACCTCGGTCTTGCCGTTGGCCAGCGTCGCGACGACCCGCCAGTAATGCGTGAACGGCGCCGGCGTCGGCCCGATCGTCTTCACATAGCCATCGGGCAGGCGGGCGGTCAGATAATAGCGGCGCCTGGCCATCGCGGGGGCGGGGCGAGGGCGATCAGTGCCCGTACGTCTTGATGCCGCGCCGCCGCAGTTTTTCGCGGCGCCGCTTGCGCATCACCACGATCCCGGTCGGCACCGCGACGATCACCAGCACGCCGATGATCGCATAGGCGACCAGTTCGCGAGAAAGCTCGATCATGCGCGCTCCTGTTGCATGGATGGCGACAGGTGTCACCCCTGATCGGCCTTCGCTTCAACACGTTCGCGAATGGCCGCCCGGTTTCCCGGACGGCCATCTGGCAGGACGCTCGGCCTCGCCTAGAAGCGGAGCTGCGCACCCGCGTAGAAACGGCGGCCAATCGGATCGTAGATATCCGCGGCCGTCG
>CAJYJW010000079.1 GCA_913775025.1 uncultured Sphingomonas sp.
CCGATTTTCCCGCGCGATCTCCTGCGCGCGCAGATGCTTCTTCACGGTGAGCGGGAAATAGGCCCCGCCCTTGACCGTCGGATCGTTCGCCACGATCATGCATTCGCGGCCGGATACGCGGCCGATGCCGGCCACAACCCCCGCGCCGGGCGCGCCATCGGGATCGTTGGCATCGCCATAGAGGCCGTTCGCCGCCAGTGCGCCGATCTCCAGAAACGGCGCGCCGGGATCGAGCAGGCGGTGAATGCGATCACGCGGCAGCAGCTTGCCGCGCGCCACATGCCGCGCCCGCGACGCCTCCGAGCCACCGAGCGAAGCCTTGGAAACCTTCGCGCGCAGCTCGTCCGCCAGCGCGCGATTGTGCGCCTCGTTGGTGCGATAGGTTTCTTCCGCCGGATCGGCCAGCGTGCCGAGCGTCGTCATTGCGCGATCAGCTCCCGCCCGATCAGCATCCGCCGGATCTCGTTGGTGCCCGCGCCAATGTCGAGAAGCTTCGCATCGCGCAAAATGCGTTCGACCGGCCAGTCCTTGGTATAGCCCGCGCCGCCCAGCGCCTGCACCGCCTCGCCCGCCACCCTGAAGGCGTTTTCGGAAGCAAGCAGGATCGCGCCCGCCGCATCGAAGCGCGAGGTCCGCCCCGCATCGCAGGCGCGCGCCACCGCATAGACGTAGGCGCGGGCCGAATTGAGCGCGACATACATGTCCGCCACCTTCGCCTGTATCAGCTGGAACGCGCCGATCGGCTTGCCGAACTGCGTCCGCTCCCGCACGTAGGGCAACACCACGTCTAGGCACGCCTGCATCAGGCCGAGCTGTATGCCCGCCAGCACGGTGCGCTCGTAATCGAGGCCGCTCATCAGCACGGCGACGCCGCCGTCCACCGCACCCATCACATTTTCATGCGGTACGAGGCAGTCGCTAAACAGCAGCTCGGTGGTGGGGCTGCCGCGCATTCCCATCTTGTCGATCTTCTGGCCGATCGAGAAACCCGCCATGCCCTTTTCGATTAGGAATGTTGTAAGCCCGCGCGATCCCTCGCCGGTGCGGGCGTATACCACCAGCGTATCGGCATAGCTGCCGTTGGTGATCCAGAATTTTGTGCCGTTCAGGAGCCAGCCGTCGCTTCGCCGCTCCGCCTTCAGCTTCATGCCGACCACGTCCGATCCCGCGCCCGCCTCCGACATGGCAAGGCTGCCGACATGCTCGCCCGAGATCAGTTTCGGCAGATAGCGGCGCTTCTGATCGTCGCTGCCCCAGCGGCGGATCTGGTTGACGCACAGGTTGCTGTGGGCGCCGTAGCTCAAGCCCACCGAGCCCGAGGCGCGGGCCACCTCCTCCTGTGCCACGACATGTTCGAGATAGCCGAGGCCAAGGCCGCCCCACTCCTCCTCGACGGTGATGCCGTGGAGGCCGAGCGCACCCATCTCCGGCCACAATTCGATCGGGAAGCGATCCTCCGCATCGATCGCGGCAGCGATCGGCGCGATCCTGTCGGCGGCGAAGCGGGTCGTGCTCTCACGGATCATGTCCGCCGTTTCGCCGAGGGCGAAATCGAAATCTGCCATGCATCTCTCCCGGTCAGGCGGGAAGCATAGGCCATGCGCGACACGCGGCAAAATTGAAATATCCGGCGGTATCACATAGACGTCATCTATGATCGACCGGTATCTGCTGCGCTATTTTTTGGCGGTTATCGATGCCGGCACATTTTCCAAGGCGGCGGCGCAATGCCACGTCTCGCAGCCGACGCTATCGGTTGGCATCGCCAAGCTGGAGAGGGAATACGGCCAGCCGCTGTTCCACCGCACCAATCGCCGCGTGGAGCTGACCACCGCCGGCGCCCGCCTCGCCCCCCATGCGCGGCGGATCGAGGCGGAGTTCGCGCTGGCCGAACGCGGTGCGCGCGAGGCATCGCCGCGCGCGCCCCTGCGGCTGGGGTTGCTGGCGACCGTGCCCACCGATTGGATCGCAAGCTGGCTGGCGGCGATCGCCCCGTTGCTCGGCACGCAGCCGGTGGAGATCGTCGAGGGGCGGGAGCGTGACCTGATCGAGCGGCTGGCGCGCGGCCGGATCGATGCGGCGCTGACGATCGTGCGGCCTGAAAGCGAACGCTTCGCGGCAGATATCCTCTTCGAGGAAGGCTATGCGCTGGCCTTGCCCGTCACGCATCCGCTGGCGGCAAGGGCGGTGATCGCGGCCGAGGAACTGGCCGCGGACCGGATGATCGTGCGCCGCCATTGCGAAGCGCTGTCTGACACCAGCCGCCACTTCACCGCGCGCGGCGTGCGCCCCTTCTTCCCCGCCCGCACGACGAGCGACGAACGCGCCATCGCTTACGTTCGCGCGGGGCTCGGCATCACGGTGATGCCGGCCTGCTTCCGCGATCCGGGCATCGCCCGCCCCCGGCTGGCGGACTTTCCGCTCACCCGCACGGTCGGCCTGCTCTGGGGGCATCACGCGGACCGCGCCACGCTAGCCGGAGAGCCGGTGCTCGCCCGCCTGACCCGAACCGTGGAAACGATGCAGGCGGGGCCGGGCATCGCGTAGCGCCCCCCGGCGGTGACTTCGATCTGTCATCATATTGCAAGAAAGCTGCCGCCTAACCTTTCTACCTAGCGGCCATGCCGAAAGCGCCGCGTTCGCCGGGCCGGGTCCACCGCGACCGCGAGGCCGGTTTCACCTTGCTCGAACTTCTCGTGGTGATCGCCGTGCTGGGCCTGCTGGCGGCGCTGGTCGGCCCGCAGGTGCTGCGCTACCTCGGCAGCTCTCGATCGCAGGCGGCGGGCGTGCAGATCCGTAACATCACCGCCGCGCTCGATCTCTATCGGCTGGACAACGGCGATCTGCCGGCGGCCGAGGAAGGGCTGGAGGCGCTGATGCGCGATCCCGGTGGCGCGGGTGGCTGGTCCGGCCCCTATCTGCCCGATCCGGAGGCGATCCGCGATCCGTGGGGCCGCACCTACCTCTATCGCAACCCCGGCCAACACCGTGAGGTGGACGTATACACGCTGGGCGCCGACAATAAGGAAGGCGGCACCGGCGAGGATCAGGACGTCGGCAACTGGACGACGGGCGGGCGCGCGGCGCGCACCCCTGCCTTGCCGTCATGACCTCGCTTGCCGGGGTAGTGTACCGCCGGTTGCAGGGCGGGCTGGCGAAAACCGCTGGCCGCCTCGCCCGCCCCGTAGCCGCACCCCCGACCCCGGTAGAGATATCACGCGCGCCCGCATTCGTTGATCGGCTGGCGAGGCATCTGGACCTTTCGGAAGCGACCATCCGCCGGGCAGAGGCGGCTGCGGCGAACGGCGAGGCAGGGGTCGGCCGCACATTGCTGGCGCTGGGTCTGGTGGAGGAACGCGCCTTCGCCGATGCCGCCGCCGCCCTGCTCGGCCACCCGCGTTATGGTGAGGCGATGCTGCCGGCCGCGCCGATCCTGCCCGATCGGCTGCCCGCCGCATTCCTGAAACACCATCGCCTGCTCCCCCTGTCGCAAGCGGGCGGCCGCATCGCGATCGCCACCGCCGATCCGGAGGCGTTGCTGGGCCGGCAGGCGGCGCGACTGGCGACCGGCTGCGCGATCGATCCGGTGATCGCGACGCCCGCGGAGATCGATGCGGGCCTGGCGGCCCTCTACCAGCCGCGCGTCGTACAGGCCACCTACGAGGCGCATGAGGCGGACGCCGATCGCCTGCGCGACATGTCCAGCGATGCCCCCGTGGTCCGCTTCGTCGGCAGGCTGCTGGCTCAGGCGGTGGACCGGCGCGCATCCGACATCCACCTCGAACCCATGGCGAGCGGCATGCGCATCCGCTTGCGCGTCGATGGGCGGATGGTCGAGACGGAGGCGCCGCCCGCGCCGCTTGGCCCTGCCGTCCGGTCCCGCCTGAAACTGTTGGCGGGCATGGATATCGCCGAAGCCCGCCTGCCGCAGGACGGCCGGATCGAGACGGTGGCGCGTGGCCGCCCGATCGATCTGCGCGTCGCCACCCTCCCCACCGCCGGCGGCCGCGAGGCGATGACGATCCGCGTGCTGGACCGGCGCGCCGTCCGCTTCGATTTCGCCGCGCTGGGTTTCGAGGAGGCGGATGTCGCGCGGCTGCGGGCGCTGGCGCGCGGCGACCACGGCACGCTCCTCGTCACCGGGCCGACCGGCAGCGGCAAGACGACCACGCTCTACACCCTCGTCAACGATTTCGAGGACAGCTCGGTCAAGATCGTGACGGTCGAGGATCCGGTGGAATATGCCTTCGACGGCATCATTCAGGTGCAGGTGCACAAGGAAATCGACCTCGATTTCGCGACCGTGCTGCGCGCCTCCCTCCGCCACAATCCCGATGTGCTGCTGGTGGGCGAGATCCGCGATCGGGAGACGGCGCAGGTGGCGGTGCAGGCATCGCTGACCGGCCACGTCGTGCTGGCGACGCTGCATACCAACAGCGCGGCGGCCACGGTCGCGCGGCTGGTGGATATGGGGGTCGATCCCTATCTGGTCGGCGCAACCCTGACAGGCGTAGTGGCGCAACGGCTGGTGCCCCTGCTCTGCACGGATTGCCGAATGCCCGACCCCCTCTCCGCCGCGATGCTGGCGCGGATGGCACCCGATCTTGGCGATGCGCAGCCGATGCGCGCGCCCGGTTGCCGGTCCTGCGGCGGCAGCGGCACATCGGGCCGGGCGGTGATCTACGAACTGCTCGAGGTGGACGAGGCGCTGGCCGCCGCGATCGCCGGGGGGCAGGATCTGCCGCTGCCCCCCGGCTTCCGCAGCATGGAACGCCACGCGCTGGAACGGGCCGCGCGTGGCGAATGCGCACTCGGCGAGGCGCTGCGGCTCGTCCGCCAGCCGGGCTGATGCCGGCCTATCGCTATCTCGCGATCGCCCCCGGCGGTGGGGTGGTGCGCGGCCGGCTGGAGGCGGCGGACCGGGTGGCGGCGCTTGCCGCGCTCGACCGGCTGGGGCTGGAGGCGCGGACGCTGGGCGAAGGGGCGGGGGCGACGCTGTCCGCGTTTCTTTCCGCCGATCTCGGCGGGTCGCGCGTGCCGGCGGCGGCACTCACCGCCTTCACCCGTGAAATGGCGCTGCTGCTCCGCGCGCGCATCGGCCTCGCCCCCGCGCTCGCCATGCTGGTGGCGGACGGCGGGCGGGAATTCGCGCGCCTGCCGCTCGCCGATCTGTTACGCCGGGTGGAAGACGGCGCTTCGCTCAGCGATGCGATGGCGGCGCATCCGGCGGTGTTCGCGCCGGACTATCTCGGCATCGTGCGTGTGGGCCAGGCGAGCGGCGCGCTGGCCGATGCGGTCACCGATCTTGCCCGCATCCTCGAACAGCGCGCCGCCGCGCGCGGACGCATCGCGGGCGCGCTCGCCTATCCCGCGATCCTGCTGGCCGCGTCGATCGGCACGGTGGCGGTACTCGTCACGCTGGTGTTGCCGAGCTTCGCGCCGCTCTTCCAACGCGCCGGCATCGAATTGCCTTGGACGACGCGACTCGTGCTGGCCGCCGCCGACCGCGCGCCGGCGATCGGCATGACGCTGGCGCTGATCGCCGGCCTCGCCTTCGTCGCCTGGGTCGCGGGCGGGCGGACGGTGGCACGTCGCACGGCGCGGGATCGCGCGATGCTGCGGCTGCCGCTGATCGGCCCGCTGCTGATGCTGGACGGGCTGACCAAGGCGTTGCGCGCGCTCGGCATCATGGTGAAGGGCGGGCTGCTGCTGCGCCCCGCCCTCGCCATCGCCGCGGGCGGCGCGCGCAACGCCGCGATGGCCGCGCTGCTCATCGACCTTGGCGCTTCGCTGGAACGCGGCGAGCGTCTGTCGGACGGGTTGCGGCAGGAACCGGGGGTGCCGGCGGTCGTGCCGCGGCTGGTGCGCGTGGGCGAGGAAGGGGGCGATCTCGCCGCATCCCTGCTCCATCTGGCGGAACTGCTGGATGCGAAGCTGCAACAGCGGTTGCAGCGGGCGACCGCGCTGATCGCCCCGATCCTGACGATGCTGATCGGCGGACTGATCGCGCTGGTACTGATCGCGGTGATGAGCGCGCTGCTCGGCGCGAACGAACTGGCGCTCGGCTGATGCGGGGGACTGAGGGGTTTACCTTGCTGGAACTGCTTGCCGTTCTGGCCCTGCTGGCGCTGGCCGCGGCGATCGCGTGGCCGTCGCCGCGCCTGGATACGAGCGGCACGGCCTTGCGACGCGCCACCTCCGCGCTGGTCGAGACGCTCGCCGGGGCGCGGGCGGCGGCGGAGCGAGACGGACGCGTGCATTGCGTGGCGGTCGGGGTGGATGCTTCGCCCGGCGGTTGCGCCGTGGCCGATCTGCCCGCCCCGGTGGCGGCCAGCCTCGCTCCTGATGGCGCCATCCGCTTTCACGGCGACGGAAGCAGCAGCGGCGCGATCGTGCGGCTGACGGTGGGCGCGCAGGCCCGCACCGTCGAGGTGGTCGGCGCGACCGGCCGGATCCGGGAGCGATGACCCCGCCCCCGTCACGATCGGGGCTGTCGGGCGTCTGGCCCGGCGACCAGACGGCGGCGGCCCGCATCGGCCGCCGCCTGTCCGCCCTGCCCGGCCCTTGGCGCTGGCGGATCGAGCGGTTGCTCGGCTGGTGGTTCGCCGAGCTTGCCGCGCTGTTCGGCGACACCCCCCGCCCCCCGGATGCCATGATCCCGGCGGATGATATGATCGCCTTCGATTTCGCCTTGCCGGTCGCCGCGATCGGGCTGGTGGCTGAGCGGGTGGCGATGAAGCTGGACGAGCTGACCCCGTTCGCCGCCGCCGACCGGATCGCCCTTTATGCCCTGTCGCCACCCGCAATCGGTGCACAGGCGGATCAGCTGCGGGTGGATGTGCGCATGACGCTCGCCTCCCGCATTACGCTGGCCGGCGCGGCGTCGATCGGTTTCGCGGGAAGTGGCCCGGCGATGACGTTGCGCGTGCCGACGGCGCTGCTCGATCCGTCCGCCCGCGCCACCCGCCGGGCGCGGGACCGGCGGCGGCGCACCGTGGCCGCCGCCCTCGCCGCGACCGCTGCGATCGCGCTCGGCGTACCGCTGTGGGCACGGCGCGACGCGGTGGCACAGGAACAGGCGGCGCTGGAGGAGGCGCGCGCGATGCTCGCCCCGGCGCTTGCCCGCGCAGCGGCGGCCCGTGCCCGTGCGGGCGCCGGCGACGAGGCGCGGTGGCTGGCCGACAAGGCGCCTCGCCCGCTGCCGCTGCTGGACGCCCTCTCCCGCGCGATCCCGGCGGATGCCTATCTGGAGGAAGCGCGGATCAACGGGAAGGAGGCCCGTATCGCGGGCCTGGCCACCAGCGCCGCGTCGCTGCCCGGGCTGCTTGAGGCCGATCCCCTGATCACCGCCGCCCGCTTTTCCGCTCCCGTCGCGCGCGTCGCTTCGCTGGGCCGGCAGCGGTTCGAGCTGGACTTCAAGGTGGCCCGGTGATCACGCCGCGCCCGGGCAGCCGTGCCTCCCGCGTGGCGGCGCTGATGCTCCTCGCCATCGTCCTGACCTTCGTCTGGCTCGTGCTCCTCGCACCCTGGCGCTCCGCGCGCGATGCGCTGGACGAGGAACTGGCGAGCGCCCACCGGCTACGCGGTCGTTTCTTTTCGGCGGCCGGGGCAGGCACGCCCGTCAGGCAAGCCGATCCCCTGATCGCCGCCCCCACCGCCGAGATCGCCGCCGCCACGCTCCAATCGCTGGTCGAAGCGGAGATCGAGGAAGCGGGCGGCACCGCCGAGCGCCTGGAGGCGCGCGTCCTGCCGCGTCGGGATGGCACCGCGCGGCTGGAACCGGTGCAGGTCGATGCGACCTTTTCGGGCACCGTCGCGCAGCTGCGCGCCTTTCTGCTGGGACTGGAGGCCGGTCCCACCGCCCTGATCGTGGACGAGCTGACCGTTCGCGCCGGTGTAGCAAGCGGTGAGGCGGAAGCGGCAAGCCCCGCCACGCTGAGCGTGCAAGTGGTCGTACGCGGCTTTCGTCCCCGCGATCGGGGCCGGCGATGACGCGGGCGGAACGGATCGCGACGCTGGCGCTGCTGATGGCGGTCATCTGGGCGGCATGGGATTACACCCGCATCGGCACGGACGCTCCCGAATTGGGGCCGCCGCCCCGCGTGCGCCGCGCGCGCATCCCGACCGATCCGGAGGGCTATCGCGCAATCGTCGAGAGCGACCTGTTTCTGCCTGCCCGCCACGCGGAATTCGGCACGGGCCTGCGCGCCGGCACCGCCGCCGGCCATGCGCTGCGCGGCATCGTATCCGGCGCGAGCGGGACGATCGCGCTTTTCGAGCCCCTGGCCGGCGGCCCGCCGCTGCGGCTCCGCGTCGGCGAATCGATCGGCGGGGCGCGTATCGTCGCCATCGGCGAGGCGACCGTCACGCTCGATCGGGCCGGCCGCCGCCGCACGCTGGCAATCGATTCGGCAAGCGTGCCGGCGGCCGCCCGCCCCACCGATACTCCGCCCGAGCCGGTCGCTACCCCGGTGTCGCCGCCGCCCGTCGACCGCCCGACACCGCGCGAACCCACGCCGGACGAGCTGTGAGTCACGCCATTGTCATTTCGCGCGCGTAGGGGCGGCGCGTCGTGAAAGCCTCTTCCGCGCTGGCGTTGGCCGGCCTGCTCGCCGCATCATCCGTTCTGCCCGTCGCCGCGCCGATGGCGGCGCGCGTCGCCACGCGCCCGGTCCGCTTCGCCTTCGTCAACGCGCCGCTTGCCGATGTGGTCGCCGGCGTCGTGGGCGAGGCGCTGGGGCGGCCCTATACGATCGCGCCGGGCCTTGGCGGGCGCATCACCGTCGCCACCGGCCAGGCGATGGCCCCGGCGGCGGCGCTGGCGATGCTGGACGGGGCCTTGCGTGACATCGGCGCGCGCGTGGCGGACGACGGGCGCACCGTGCGGATCGTCGCCAACACGCCGCCGCCCGCCGCCGCCCCCGCGCCCCCTCCCCCGCCGCCGCCCGAGCCGCTGGAGGAATTGGTGACGGTGCAATCGGTCGACGCCGCCTCCCTGGTTGGCGTGCTGCGCGCGATGCTGCCGCCGGGCGTCACCGCAGCGGTCGCGGAGGGCGGCATCCGCCTGACCGGCCCCGGCAACGATCGCCGCGACGCTGCCGAGCTGATCCGTTTGTTCGATACCCAGCTGGCCGGGCGATCGTTCACGATGGTCCAGCTCGATGCGGGCACCCCGGCGGAGATCATCGCGGAAGTGAACGCCATCGCGCCGCCGCGCGGGCTGCAACTCGTGCCGATCGATCGTGCCGGCAGCATATTGGTGATCGGCGAGGCGACCGAGGCCGCCGCCGCCGTCCGCACCATCCGCGCGATCGATCAGGGCGGATCGCTCGGCAACCGGCAGCTTTTCATCTATCCGGTGGCGCATGGGCGCGCGTCCGAGCTGGCGCGGGTGTTGGGCGGGCTCTACGGCGCGGAGGCTTCCGGCGGGGCGGATAGCGCGGCCGGTCAACGGCCCGGATTGGTAGACCCCGCCGTCGCACAGGCACCGGGCCGCAGGGACGGCGGCTTCGCCGATACATCCTCCACCGGTGGGCGCGGCGCGGGCGGCGATGCCGGCAGCCTCGCCCAGCGCCCGGCGCGCACCGCATCGGATGAGACGCCGCTCGCCTTCGGCAATGATCGCGTCCGCATCGTGGCGGACGAACGCAGCAACTCCCTCGCCATCCTCGCCGCGCGGGGGGAATGGCGGCTGATCCAGGATTTCCTCCGCCGCCTCGATGTGCAGCCGCTCCAGGTCTATATCGAGGCGACCATCGCCGAGGTCTCGCTGAACGACCGGCTGCAATATGGCCTGCAGTGGTTCTTCCAGAGCGGCAACTTCACCGGCCGGCTGAGCGATGCGAGCGACGGATCGGTCAATCCGCGCGCGCCCGGCTTTTCCGGCGTGTTCAACAAGCTGCCCGATGTGCGCGTGGTGCTGGATGCGTTGCAGGCGGTGACGAAGATCAAGGTGATCTCCTCCCCCCAGCTGACCGTGCTGAACAACCGCACCGCCACGTTGCAGGTGGGCGCGGACGTGCCGGTCGCCACCCGCAGCGCCGTCAGCGTGATCGACCCGGAAGCGCCGATCGTCAACAATATCGAATTCAGGCCGACCGGCGTGATCCTGCGCGTCACCCCACGCGCCAATGCCGGCGGCATGGTGACGATCGATATCGAGCAGGAGGTATCGGATGTGGTGACGACCGACACCTCGACGCTCAATTCCCCCACGATCCAGCAGCGGCGGGTGGAAAGCACGGTGGCAGTGCGCAGCGGCGATACGATCGCGCTGGCCGGCCTGATCCAGGATCGCGACGAACGCGGACGGCGCGGCCTGCCGATTCTCAGCGCCATCCCGTTGATCGGCGGGCTGTTCGGCACCAAGACGCGCCTTGTCGGGCGGACCGAATTGCTGGTGTTGATGACGCCGCGCCTTCTCTCCTCCGGCGATGACGTGCGCCGGCTGACCGAGGATCTGCGGGCACGCATGGCGACGCTGCCGGCGCGATGACGGCGCGGCCCGCAAACGGCTTCACCCTCGTCGAGATGCTGGTCGCGCTGACGGTACTGGCGCTGGTCGGCGCGGTCGTCGTCCGGGTGGAACGGGTCGCGGTGGCGGGGGCGGGCAAGGCTGAGGCGCGCGCGGAAAC
>CAJYJW010000080.1 GCA_913775025.1 uncultured Sphingomonas sp.
CCGATCTCGCCGATCTTCAGGTTCATGTTGAGGTATACGCCGTCCACGTTGATGCGCTGGCCGTTGCGCATCCGGATCCCGCCCTCCTGCCGATCGGTGATGGCGGCATTGTCGAGCGGATCGTTGCTGTTCGGGTTGAAATTGCGTTGCAGGCCGAGCGATGAGAAGACGAAACGCGGCACATCGGGCGTCAGGTTGACCGCCGGCACGCTGTCCGATCGGTCGCGTAGATATTCATATTGCAGCAGCGCATCGAAACGATCGCTCGGCTGAATCAATAGTTTCGCGCGGGCGTTCCATGCCTCGGTGCCGCCCAGACGACGGCCATCGCCGCAACCTGATACGCCCCGGAATTTGTCCGCCACCGGGCCATTGGCGAATGGCGTGACCGGGCCGAAGCAGCCGCCGTTGCGATAATAGCCCTGATTGTTGTTCGACCCGATGACGCCACGGAAAGCCGCCCAATCGCCGATCGGTATGTTGACGGCCCCTGCCGCATTGATGGTCCCGAAACTACCGGCCTGAAGGCGCCCCTCCACCCCGATCTCGTTCAGCACCGGGCGTTTGGTCTTTACGACCACCGCGCCGCCGGTGGTGTTCTTTCCAAACAAGGTACCCTGCGGCCCGCGCAATACCTCGACCTGACCGACATCGAAGGTGTCGAGCAATTGCGTCTGGACCGAAGGCACCACGAAATCATCGACCAGCACCGCGACCGGCGGCTCGAAATAGACGATGATCGTGTTCTGGCCGACACCCCGGATCGAGAAGGAGGCGGCGTTGAAGCCGGTTATCGTCGAAGCCGAGAAGTTGGGCACGAAGGTCGCCAGATCGCCGATATTGCGCGGGCTCGCCTGCTGGATGATCGACTGATCGATGGCCGAAACGGCGATCGGCGTGCGCTGGAGGTTGGTGTCGCGCCGCGTCGCGGTGACGATGATATCGCTCAGGCCCCCTTGCGGCGCGCTATCGGTGATCGGCTGGGGAATTGTCGCCTGTTCGCTCGCCGGGGTAGCGGCGGTCGCCTCGTCCGCCGGGGCCGTCTGCGCCGATACCGGCTGAGCCAGCGCTAGGGCGAGCGCGGTCACGCTCGGCCCTGTCCAAACATTCTTCCTCATCCTGTCCTCCCCTGATTATTGTGTGAAGGCTATTGGCCCCCGCCCCCCTCCGCCCGCGCCGCTGCCCACCATTCGGCCTTCGCGATGGGGTAGAGCGGCACCTGTCGGCGATGCCGTTCGGGCGCGTCGTCCGGCAGCGGATCGGCTTCGGTTGGCGCGAGACCCGAACCGCCATTCGCGACCGGATCGACCCACTCCATGCGTATATCCGCGAACATCGCCTCGAAGTCGGCGAGATATTCATCGTGATACTCGCTGCCCTGATGCGCATAGAAGCCGCTCGCATCGGGGTAGGAGAGCAAAGCATAGTAGCGGCCAGCCTCCTGCCCGCGCCAATATTCATAGCGTTGCACGCTTGGCTCCTCGGCGTGCGTGCGGGCGACGAGGATGCGCAGAATCTCCTCCCAGCGGGCGATCCGGTCGGGGTGGACGAGGATATGCGTCAGCATGGTGGGCATCACTAGGCTCCTATCGTGCCGCGATCTTCTCTGCCTGCGCCGAGACGTAGCCGCGGATCGCGTCCGCCTCCGCCGGGGTCATGTAGCGGCTGAAGCTCACCATGCCGCGCGATGCCAGCGCACCGTCGATCAGGATCGCGCGCCAGGTCCCCGCATCCGTCAACGCGCCCGACCGGCGCAGATCGGGCAGCACGCCCGCCGAAAGCGTTCCCATGCCATGGCAGGAAGCGCATATCTGGCCGTACAAAGCCTCGCCACGCGCCAACTGCGCAGGGGTCCAGTGCTCACTTCGCGCGGGGTTGGGGGCGGCGACCGACTGGATCACCGGCGGCAGCGTGCCCGCGCCCCCCAGCTTGAAGACAAGCATACGCCCGCCCGGATAGGTGCGCGGGCCATCGAAGGCGGGCAACGCCAGCGGCAGCCCCCCGCCATTTCCCGCCGCCACCGCGACATATTGCGTACCGTTGATACTGTAGCTGATCGCGCCCCCAAGGATCGGCGTCTGCGCATCGAAGCGCCAGAGCGGGCGGCCATCGGCGGCGGACCAGGCGCGGAACGTGCCGTCCGCCAACCCCTGGAACACGACGTCGCCCGCCGTCGCCAGCACGCCGCCGTTCCACGGGCCGCCATGCGGCACGCGCCAGGCCGCGCGCTGTGCCACCGGATCCCAGGCAAGCAGTTCACCTTTCAGCGACTGTCGCATCGCCGCCACGTCCGCCGGCTTCTTGGGCAACTTTGCCGACATCATGTCGACACCGAGGTTCCAAAGCTCGGGGCGATAGACGAATTTCTCGTCCTTCACGTACAGGAAGGGCACCTGCTGCGCGGGGATGAACATCAGCCGCCGGCGCGGATCATAGGCCATCGGCTGCCAGTTGTGCGCGCCCGACGCGCCCGAAGTCGCGACGAACGGCTTGTCCTGAAACCGCGCGCCCGGCGTCTCCACGGGCCGCCCGGTCTTCATGTCGATCCGCTCGGCCCAGTTTACGGGGGCGAACTTCTCCGCTGAGATCAGGCGGCCGCTGCTGCGATCGATCACGTAGAAGAAACCGTTCTTGGGCGCGTGCATCAGCGCCTTCACAGTCTTTCCGCCGATGGTGAGGTCGGCGAGCGTGATCTGCTGCGTGGAGGTGAAGTCCCACGTGTCGCCCGGCGTCTCCTGATAATGCCAGCGGTAGCGGCCGGTATCGGGATCGAGCGCGACGATCGAACCGATGAAGAGGTTGTCGCCCTTATCGTCGGATCGGATCCTGCGGTTCCACGGGCCGCCGTTGCCGACGCCGATCAGCAGCTGATTGAGATCGGGATCGTAGACGATCGAATCCCATACCGTGCCGCCGCCGCCATAGCGCCAGTAGCGATCACCATACCAAGTCGGTCTCGCCAGCCGCTCGATGATCTCGTCGGAGGCGGCGCCGTCCTTGCGCCCCGGTTCACCCGGCACCGTATAGAAACGCCAGACGAGCTTGCCGGTCTGGGCATCATAGGCAGAGACATAGCCGCGCACGCCATATTCCGCGCCGCCGTTACCGATAATGACCTTGCCACGCACCACGCGCGGCGCGCCCGTAATCGTATAGGGCTTAGTGCGATCCGTCGTCTGGACCGACCAGATCGGCTTGCCAGTCTTCGAATCCAGCGCAATCAGCCGCCCGTCGATCGTGCCGAAGAACAGCCGGCCGTCCTCCCAGGCCGCGCCGCGGTTCACCACATCGCAGCAGGCGCTGAGGCCGGCGTTTCCCGGCACCTTAGGATCGTAGGCCCATTTCTCAGCGCCCGTCGCGGCATCGAGCGCGACGATCCTGCTCCACGGGAGGGTCAGATACATCGTCCCGTCGACGACGAGCGGCGTCGCCTCGATCCCGCGATCGGTGCCAAGATCATGCGCCCAGGCGAGGCCGAGCCGCGCGACGTTGGCCGCATCTATCTGGCGCAGGGGCGAGAAGCGCTGCTCGGCATAAGTGCCGCCGGTCGTCAGCCAGTTCTGCGGTTCGGCGGCGGCATTGCGCAGGCGATCCGATCCGCTGGCGACACCCGCGAGCGCGAAGCATCCGGCGACGAGGCCGAGGAGGGGGCGGCGCACCGTCATGCCGCCAACTGCACGAATACGGATTTGACCTCGGTGAAGGCGGCAAGCCCCTCGGCCCCCATCTCACGTCCCCAGCCGCTTTCCTTATAGCCGCCGAACGGCAGCGCGGGGTGGACCGTGCCGTAGCAATTCACCCAGACGTTGCCCGCCTGCAACCGCCGCGCGAGGCGATGAACCTTGTTGACGTCACGCGTGAACAGCCCCGCGCCAAGCCCGTAGCGCGTATCGTTGGCGGCCGCGATCACCTCGCCCGGGTCGTCGAACGGTGTCGCGACGAGGACGGGTCCGAATATCTCCTCGCGCACGATCGCCATGTCGCGCGCCACGTTCGCGAAAATCGTCGGCTCCATGAAATAGCCGCCCTCCCCCAATGCCGCGCCGCCGGTCACGATCTCGGCGCCGTCGGCCCGGCCGCGCGCGATATAATCGAGGACGCGCTCGCGCTGCCGCGCCGAGATGAGCGGCCCAAGCAGATTCGCGGGATCGAAGCCCGAACCGACCTTCAGCCCCTGCGCGAAGGCCGCCACGCCCTCAACCACGCGATCATAGATACCGCGCTGCACGAACAGGCGGGAGCCCGCGAAACAGACCTGCCCGGTGTTCGCGAAGATCGCCATCGCCACCTGCGGTATCGCGGCCTCCAGATCGGCATCGTCGAACACGATCGCGGGGGATTTGCCGCCAAGTTCCAGCGTCAACCGCTTGAGATTGCCGCTTGAGGCACGGACGATGCGCTTGCCGATCTCGGTGGATCCGGTGAAGCTGATCTTGTCGATATCGGGATGATCGGCCAGCGCCTGCCCGGCGACGCCGCCGTGGCCCGGCAGGATATTGAGCACGCCTGCCGGCACGCCCGCTTCCAGAGCAAGCTCACCCAGCCGCAGCGCGGCGAGCGGCGTATTCTCGGCGGGCTTCACCACGCAGGAGCAACCGGCCGCAAGCGCGGGCGCGACCTTGATGACGAAGGTGCCGGCAGGGGCGTTCCATGGCAGGATGAGGCCGACCACGCCGACCGGTTCGACGAGCGAATAGGCATGCATCTCCAGCCCGCCGCCCGAAAGCGCGTTCGATGCCTCTCGCCCGAAGATCTGCCCCGTCTGCCCGGCGAAATGGCGGAGCCACGCCTCGCACGATCCGATCTCCCATTCGGCGAAAGCCATCGGCATGCCGTTGTCGACCACGTCGAGATGCGCCAGTTCGACGCGATTCTCGGCGATCAGGTCCGCTAGACGCCAGAGGATCGCCCGCCGCGCTTCCGCCTTCATCCCACGCCAGCGCCCGTCCTCGAAACTGCGGCGGGCGGCG
>CAJYJW010000081.1 GCA_913775025.1 uncultured Sphingomonas sp.
GGACTCGTTCGCGGGCATGGCCGACGTCGCCGACCTGCTGGCGCAGGCGTTCGGCATCAGCGCGGGCGGTGGCGAGCGACTGGGTGGCGGCGGACACTTCGCTCGCCGCCTGCCCCTGCGCCCCGGCTTGGTCCGCGACCAGCGTCTCGGCGGCCTTCGCCTCCGCTGTGGCGGCATCGGCGGCGGCGACCGCGTCACGCCAGCGGGCATAGATCGCGCGCGCTTCCGCGACCCGGATCGCATCGGTCAGCTCGCGGTAGCGCGCCGCGACCTTCGCCTGTCGCCGGAGTGTCGCGGCGCGCGCATCCTGTTCCTGCGCCATCTCGGCCAATCGGTCGATATTGGCCTCGGTCGCGCGCAGCTTGCCCTCGGCATCCTTGCGGCGGACGTGCAGCCCGGCGATGCCCGCCGCCTCCTCCAGCATCGCGCGGCGTTCGGCGGGGCGGGCGGCGATGACCGCGCCGATTCGGTTCTGGCTGACCAGCGCCGGCGAATGCGCGCCGGTCGCGGCATCGGCGAACAGCAGCGACACGTCCTTTGCGCGGACATCGCGGCCGTTGATGCGATAGGCGGAGCCGGCGCCGCGTTCGATCCGGCGGACGATCTCGACCTCGTCGCCCGCCGCGTCGTCGGCAAGGATCGCGACTTCGGCGAAGTCGCGCTGTGGCCGGGTCGCGGTGCCGGCGAAGATCACGTCGTCCATGCCCGCGCCGCGCAGCGACTTCGCGCTGTTTTCGCCCATGGTCCAGCGCAGCGCTTCGAGCAGGTTCGACTTGCCGCAGCCATTGGGGCCGACGACCCCGGTCAGCCCCGCCTCGATCAGCAGATCGGCGGGATCGACGAAGCTCTTGAACCCGCTCAGCCGCAGTCGCCGGAGCGTCAGCCCCGGCGCGGGAGGAAGGGCCGCGTCATCCGGCGCGGCCATGCGGTCAGGCGCCGGCTGCCTTCAGCGCCGCTTCGACCTGCGGCCATGACAGCGCGTTCTCGACCTTTTCGCCGTTTATGAGGAAGGTCGGGGTGCCGGTCACGACCGAGCCGCCGTCCTCGGTGATCTTGACCACCTGTTGCAGCAGATTCTGGTCGGCAAGGCACTGGCGCGCCTTGGCCTCGGGCACGCCGCGCTGCTTGACGAAATCGACATAGCCCGCCGCATCGGCCCAGGCCGACACCGCCTGAAGCGGCGGGATCGACTGAAGCCGCGCCTGTTCGGCCTGCGGCAGCGCCTGCATCCGGTCGAGCGTAGTGGCCTGATCCTGATACATCGCCTCGAGCAGCGGGAAGAAGGTCGCGGTGCCGTTGCAGCGCCCGAGCACCGCCGCCGCGAGATCGGGGGCGCCATGGATCGCGAAGTCGCGGAATTCGAAGCTCACCTTGCCGGTCGAGACGTAGTTGTTAATGAGCGGTTCGTTGCCCTCCCGGCCGAACGCGCCGCAGGTGGGGCAGGTGCGCGATCCATATTCGACCAGCTTCACCGCCGCATCCGGGTTGCCGATGCGATAGCCGCCCTCGGGCGTGACCGCGACCATTTCGGTCCATTTCTGCCCGGCAGGCGCGGCGACATTGGCGACCGGTGCGGCGGCGCTGCCATTGCCGCCGGCGTCACCGCCGCCGCCACAGGCCGACAGCGATGCGAGCGCGATCAGGGGAAGTGCGAAACGCATGGGCGATACTCTCTTGGCGATAAGGGTTATTTGGCGGCGAGCAGCAGCGGCTTGAGCGTCGCCCAGTCATGGACGTCGGCCTTCTGCCCGTTGATCTCGAAACTGGGCGTGCCCGCGACCCCGGCGGCCTGCGCCGCTTCGGCGATGGCGATGACGCGCTTCTGCGCCGCTTCGTCGTTCAGGCAGGCGGTGATCTGCGCATCGGCAAGGCCATGGCCGCGCATCAGCGCGCGCAGTCCGGTGGCATCGGCTAGTTGCAGCAGGCGAATCGCGATCGTCGCGGTGCGGGTCTGCGCGGCGGGCGTGGTGGCAAAGGCATCGGCCTTGTCGAGCATGTCCTTTTGCTGCGCCATGATCGCGTCGTGCGCGGCGAGGAAGCGGTTCGGCCCGCCACAGCGCACCAGCAGCGCTGCCGCCAGATCGAGCGCGTCGCGCGGCAGCGTGCGATATTCGACCCGCACCCGGCCCGACTTCAGCATGGCGGGCAGCTCGGCCTTCGCCTCCGTGGCGAAGACGGCGCAGTGCGGGCAGGTATAGCTGACCCACTCGACCAGCTGCACCCGCGCCGTCGGGTTGCCGATGGCGATGCCGCCGTTCGGCAGGAAGGCGACGTTGTTCGCCCAGTTACGCGACACGTTGGCGCGTGCAGGCGCCTGTGCCTTGGCGGGCGGCAGGTCGAACAGTGCGAGCAGGAACGAACAGACGAGGAGGAGGATACGCATCAGCGGACCTTGCCGAGGATGGGGATGGCGGGGGGCGGCGGGGCGGCGACGGCACCGGCCAGCGCGGCGAGCACTTCGCGCAGTTCGGGATCGGCGATGTCGCGGATCGATTCGCCCATATCGGCCGGTACCGGCGGCGGATCGCGCCGCACCGGCACCGCGCGGCGCGGGCGGACCTCGCCATGGCGGAACTGCAGCCGGGCGACGGCGGGATAGCCGAAGAAGCG
>CAJYJW010000082.1 GCA_913775025.1 uncultured Sphingomonas sp.
AGGCGATGGAGAAGGGACGTGGCGCCTATGGGCCCAAGCGCGGCCAGGCAGTCGAGCTCAGCAATCATGAATGGCTCGTTTCGATGACTGGACGCGAACAGATCAACGCCCAGTTTCAAGGCCTGCCGGACCCTGTGCTCCTGCGCCTGCACGATCGTTCGACCTTCCGCGACATGCGGACCCTGGCCAAGCAGGTCGCCGATTTCGGATGCCATTCGTGGCGCACCTTCGGTACCGCACGGGTCCCGATCACCCTCCAATATGCCGATGAGATCGCCAAGCAGCTCGCCGGGCTCGAGATGACGCCAGGGTGGGACAGCGACGATGCCGCGGTCAGCCGCATCATGCGGCGGCCATGGTCTCTATGACGGGACCGGGGCTAGCTGAACTCCGCGCCGGCCTGGTGGCGGCATCTATCCTGCCAGCCGACGCGCCGCTTCATCATCGGGCGCTCGCGCAATGGCTCGCGAGCGGGAACGCCGAAAGCTGGGAACTCATCGAGGCGGCCGCGATCGAAAACATGGACAACGCCGGCCGCCGCTCGGCTCGCGATGTTGCGGCGCTCGGTTTTGCAAGCCACGGTCGCGAGCCGGCACCAAGCCTGAAGCAGGGGCTCAACTGGCTCGGTCAGCGATTATGGTTTCAGCCGCAGCGGCCAATGACGCTCGAAGCGGATGGCGTGGCGGCGCTGGGGATCGCGCTGGCCCTATCAAGCCTAGGCCCGCAGTGTCCGGAATGGTTCTCAAATCTTCTGACAAGGGCGGCGTCCACGCTCCCGCTCGATCCGGTCGATCGCTCCCTCTTCATCGTGGCGGCCCATCTCATGGACGCGCCCGGCAAGCTCGACCCAAGCGAAATCGCGCCGGAAGCGCGGGTCGTGTTCGGTGCGCTCGCGGGCATTGCCGTGCCCGAGGCGACCTATGCTGCCGCATGGTCGGCGTTGCGGATGGCGGTCGCGCGCCCGGGTGGGGAGGTGGACGCGCGCGTCAAGCTCAAGGCGTTCGACCTTGTTGCCGAGCACAGCATTCCCGCGCGATCAGGCAAGCTCGAACCCTCGGATGTAGTACGTGTGCTAGAAGGGGTGTCGCGGTCCTTTCGCCGCTGGACTTGGGAAACCAGACCCCGCACGACGACGTCAACGGCGGTTCGCTGGGAGATCCAGAACGAATATCATGTTCAGAACCTGCTCTATGCGGTCCTTGCGCCGCTGTTCGGCGATCTCAACGACGAAGAAACCATTCCCCCGATCGGCCAGAAAAATCCGCGCCTCGATCTGAGCATCCCCAGTATCGGAACCATCGTCGAGGTGAAATTCCTTCGGCCGGGCATTCCCATGCAGAAGATGATCGACGAGATCGCGACCGATGTCGGTCTCTACAAGACCGACCCGCGCTGGACATCACTTATCTCGTTCATATGGGACGACAGCGCCCGCACCGAGGATCACGCCAAGCTGGTATCGGGGCTCGAACAACTCGACATGGTGGTCGGGGCCATCGTCGTGCCTCGCCCGGGCAAGATGCTCCAGGGGACCAAGGAAAGTGCTTAGCTGCAGCCCGGGTAGATCGCTCACCTTGTCCCCGGTCCTTGCTACCGCCAGTGCCGTTACGAGCCCCCATCGGGGCATCGATCTAGAAGAACGGCGCGTTGAGGCTGTGCGCCATGATCTTGTCCCGGACCAACACGGCAAAGTGTTCCGCGCTCTGCAGTGCTTCGATCTCGGCCCGCGTGACGACGAGCAGATTGACCTTGCGGCCGCGCGCGCTCTGGATTGCCGCATGCGCTCGGGTATTGCGCCCGCCGCTGCCGGTGATTCCCTGGGCGGCGACCAGGAATCCCCAACTGACCTGGACATCCTCGAGCTTCGCGATGAAGTTGCGCACCGCCGCCGCATCAATGCGACGGCCGGTGTTCTTACACTCGACCACGATCGCGGGCTCGGCGAACGGAAACGGGCTCAGGCGGATGTCGTTATGGAAGCACACGTCGAATTCCGCGCTTCCATCGTTGGTAAGATGCCGGCTCTTCCAGTGCGAGAACCCAGGCAACCCGCCGAAAAGCGACTTGACCAGCTCCTCCAGTATCGTGCCGCGCTCGTTCGCGCTGCCGGAGGCATCGGACTGCGCCCAGGCCTGTGCAATCTCGGCGATATAGGCGGGATTCGGATCCAACGGACTATCCCGCCGAATGCGCGAGCAGGTTTCGCGCGCGCACCATTTCGGGGACGAGCTGCTCCGCCATCAGCAGGTCCTCGAGCTGCGTGAGACCGACGCGAAATGTCATAGGGCTGAGACGAAGGAGCGATAACGGCTGCTGGTCGACATCCTCGATAAGCATCACCGCACCCACGCCGCTCTCCGACGCATATTTCTCCAGCTGATCGAGCCGGCGCTTGCCCGTGCCGCGGCGGGCCGCGTCCTGGCCGACCAACTCGACAATCAACGGGTTCGGTATGACCTGGCGCGGGTCGCGCAGCCAGAGCGCGAAGTCAGGCTGGAACCGTCGGCCGGCTCCGAGCTGCGGTTCGAGATGCACGGCTTCGATCTCGACAGCCTGCTCGAAGGCGGCGAGTAGCCGCCCCTCGAGCTGACTTTCGGGAAGCGACGGACGGTTCGAGCGTGTCTTGCCATGCTCAGACGCTACTTTCAACGATCCGGCGGCGGGGCGGGAACGGTCGCTCTGAACCCCGTCGAGAAAGGCGCCGACATGAAGGCGCAATGCCGCGGTGTCGGCGAGCGTCGCGCGAACTCGCGGCAGCCCGATCAGCAACCGGTCGGGAACCAGCCCGTCGCTGATGGCAGCATCCTTCGCGATTAACAGCACAGGGCGGCCATGCCCCAGCGCCACCCCTGTCTCGACGAGCGTGTTCGGACTGTCCTCGTCGGTGAGAACGACGAGGACGGCGTCGGCTCCCGCGATGAGCGCGATTGTCGTGTCGAGGAAAGCGGCCATCCCGCGCTCCACGCTTTCGAGGTTCAGGACGCGCCAGCCCGCATCGCGCACGACACGCGTCAACGGGTCGAGTTTGGTTCCGGTCGGCGCAATGATGAAGCAAGCGGGCAGAAGGAAGTTCCTCTGGTGTCGAAGCAAATGGTGGCGCTCACTATGGCAGCGCCGGGTCGATCAAACCTTTCAACGCATCTTACGCCGTGCAGATGGAATGTCATCTGTGGATGTCTGGGCCATCCGGCGGTCACCGACATGTGCCAGGAACAGGTTCACGCCAACCCCTTCGATTTTGTCAGTCGAGGTATGGAAAAATGGTGACCCAGGGGTGAGGAACCATCCTTACCCTCGTCGGTCGCCAGACGGCCACTTAAGTAGCGATAACTCAAATAGCGTAATGCCGAACAAGCGCAAAGGAGCTATAGGTAGGTCGGTCATCAGACGGCCATACCCCTGACGCGCCCGCATATTGTCGCGGCAGGTGTACAGGCATAGCTCGGTGGCGAAAGGACATGATGATGACCAAGCAGCCTACCAATGTCGTCAGCTTCCCGGCCGCTGCGCCGGCGAAAGCCGAAGCGTCCCACGTGCGGATCTGGAGCAAGCCGGTGGTCGCGCTCGGCTATACCGCGCTTCCCTCCGTGATGATCCAGGCGCAGCGGCGCCTCGGCATCACGCCGCTCCAATTCAACATTCTTGCCCAACTGCTGGACTATTGGCGCGAGCCTAGCCGAGCGCCGTTCCCGTCGAAGGCGGAGCTTGCCGAGCGGATCGGCGTCAAACCCAAGACCATCCAGACCAACATCCGCGCGCTGGAGAAGGCGCAGCTCGTCATCCGCGAGATGCGCAAGACCGCGGCCGGCGATTGGAATTCCAACGTCTATCACCTCGACGGCCTCGTCGCGCGCATCAAGGCGCTGGTGCCGGAGTTCGAAGCTGCGCGGGAAGAGCGGAAGAAGGCCAACGCGGCGCAGAAGCGGGCGCAGACGCCAAAGGGCCAGAGGCAGCAGCCCTAGAAACAAGTTACCCCGGCCGCATGCCAAGCAGAGGCGGAACCGGGGTGTCCAAGGGTGGAGATAACAGAGACCCTACCCTTTTTCAAGTCCCTAGGATCGCTGATGCCCAGTCCTGACGATATCGAGGCTGCTTTCTCGCTCGAACGCTTTGGCCGCTACGTCGCCTGGACCGGCGGCGATCGCCGAGCCGCCGTCGAGCTGTATAGCCTCAACGCGCGGATCTCGGAAGCGCTATATATCCCGGTCCACGGCCTGGAGATCGCGCTGCGCAACCGCATTCACACGGTCATGACCGAAGCGAACGGCGAGCGCTGGTTCGACACGGATGGACTGCTCGTCGCGCCGCACCAGAAGGACCAGCTCACCACCGCCGTCGTCGAAATCGAGGAAGCGGGCAAGGAAGCGACCGCCGGCCGCATCGTCGCAGCGCTGACCTTCAGTTTCTGGACCGCGATGCTGAGCCCCGCCTACGAGACGCTGTGGCGCGCGACGCTCAATCGCATCGCCGAAACCGAGGAAGGCAAGCGGCTGCCGCGCAAAAGCTTCTCGCGCCCGCTCACCCAGATCCGCCTGCTTCGCAACCGCACCGCCCATCATGAGCCGATCCTCCACTGGAACTTGCCCAAGCATCACGGCAATATCCTCCAGCTGACCCGCTGGCTGTCTCCGGCCGTCCACCATTGGGTCGCCTCGATCGACCGCGTCGATGCCGTGCTCGCTGAGGGCTATACGCTGGCAGCCGATGGCGAGCCCGACCGGGATTGAACCAGGCAGGGGCAACGCATCGTGAGACGCGGCGAAGAGATACTGGCAGCCTTCTCGGACGCGCTCGCCGCGCTCGATGCGCTGCGCCTCGAACATTATGAAGATGCCGACATCCGCCTGATCGTCGAACGGCTGGGCTCGCGCGTCGAGCGCT
>CAJYJW010000083.1 GCA_913775025.1 uncultured Sphingomonas sp.
ATCCGGCAAAATCCTGCCGCACCCGGCAAAGGCCTGCCGCTTTGCCCCCGCGCGCCCTGCCAAGCTCTGCCGGTCCGGCAACTGGCACGGCGGTTGCAAAGCGTTGCGGGACCATAGCGGGCCGGCCGGACCCCCATAGGAACGGCAGGCGATACGCGACCTTAAACGAGGAACCACGATGGCCGGGATGGGCGATCAACTGTTCGGGATGCATGGGAATGCGCTGGCGCTTCGCAGCCAGCGGCTGGCGCTGCTCGCCTCCAACATCGCGAACGCCGCCACCCCCGGCTACAAGGCGCGCGACATGGATTTCGGCAAGGCGCTGTCCGCCGCGACCGAAGGCGCGTCGGTGAACAAGGCGGCCGACGAGGCGCTCGGCTACCGCGTGCCGCTGGAGGCCTCAATCGACGGCAATACCGTCGAGCTTTCGACCGAACAGACGATCTTCGCCGAAAACGCCGTGCAGTATCGCACCACCCTCTCGTTCCTCGAAGGGCGGATCGGCACGGTGATGCAGGCCCTGAAGGGAGAATAAGCCAGATGGCCGGCCCCATGTCCGTCTTCGATATCGCGGGGCGCGCCATGTCGGCGCAGCTCGTGCGGCTGAACACCACCGCCTCCAATCTCGCCAACGCCGGATCCGTCTCGGGCAGCGAAAAGGGCGCGTTCCGCGCGATGAAGCCGGTGTTCAGCGTCACCACCGATCAGCCGGGCGTGGCGACCGTCAAGGTCTCGCGCATCGATACCGCGCAGGTCGCCCCCACCAAGCGGCACGATCCCGCCCATCCGCTGGCCGACAAGGACGGCAACGTCTGGGAGGCGAATGTCGATAGCGCGGCCGAGATGGTCGAGATGATCGAGGCGAGCCGCCAGTACCAGAACAACGTGCAGGTTCTGCAGACCGCCAAAACCCTGACACTCGATACGCTGAGGCTCGGCAAATGACCGCGATCACCAACAACACCGCCACCCTCGCCAACACGGCCGCCGCCGCGAAGACGGCCGCCAAGAGCAGCACGCTCGACCAGAACGCCTTCCTGAAGCTGATGACGACGCAGCTGAAGACGCAGGATCCGTTCGCGCCCGTCGACAACACCCAGATGGTCGCGCAGATGGCGCAATTCTCGTCCGTCGCCGGCATATCGGAGATGAACAAGAGTCTGAAGACGATCGCCGACGACATTGCTTCGTCGCGCGTCGGCGATGCCGCCTCGTGGATCGGGCGGACCGCGCTCGTCGACTCCTCTATAGCCGCCCCGCTGGCGGACGGCAGCTATGCCGGCGAAATCGCCCTCGCGAAGGATGCGAAGAACGTCGCCGTCAGCCTCGTCGATGAAAATGGCGCGGTGCTGAAGGAGTTCGCGTTCGGCGCGCAGAAGGCCGGCAGCGTCGGCTTCGCGTGGGACGGCAAGGGCGCTGACGGCCAGCCCGCCGCCACCGGCCCGCTTCGCATCCTGGTGACGGCGGCGGGGGCGGACGGGCAGATCGCCTCCACCACCTCCGCCTGGACCGGCATTTCCGCGGTGCAGTCGCCCGCAGGCGGCAGCGCGAAGCTCGTCACCCCGCTCGGCCTGATCGCCCCCGCCGACGCCCAGCGCCTCGGCTGACCCCCCTCCCCGCTCAAAGGAGCAACGCCCATGTCCTTCTATACCTCACTTTCCGGCCTCAAGGCGGCGCAGACCGATCTGTCGGTCATCTCGAACAACGTCGCCAATGTCAGCTCGACCGGGTTCAAGAAAAGCCGCGCCGATTTCGGCGATCTCGTCTCCTCCTCCGCGCTCCAGTCGGGCAGCATCGCGGGGCAGGGCGTGCGGCTGAAATCGATCACCCAGCAGTTCGGCCAGGGCGGCTTCACCTCGTCGGAACGCGCGCTCGATCTGGCGATCAGCGGCCAGGGATTCTTCGTGACGAGCGGCGCCCAGACGGGCGGCGAGGTTAGCTACACCCGCAACGGCGCGTTCGGCGTCGATGCCGATCGCTTCGTCACGGATTCGCGCGGTAACTATCTGCAGGTGCTGCCGGTCGACAATTCGGGCGGCGTCACCGCCACCGGTCTCGCCGCCGTGAAAAGCCTCCAGGTGCCGCTGACCTCGGGCGACGCGAAGGCCACGACCGAGCTGGACATCAAGCTCAATCTACCGACCGCCGCCGATCTGCCGGTCAACCGCACGGCCTATGCCGCGCCCGCGACCTACAAATTCGATCGCTATGATCCGAACAGCTACAACTACTCCGCGCAGACGACGGTGTATGACGCCAGCGGCAACGCGCAGCCGGCGACCATCTACTACACCCGCACCGCCGCCCCCGCCGGCACAAGCACCGACAGCAAGTGGGAAGCGCGCATGTTCATCGGCAATGCCGAGGCGAGCGCCACCAAGAATGCGGACGGCACCGGCACCGTGCCCCCCGCCCCGCTGGAACTGACGTTCGACGGCACGGGCAAGATGACCGCGCCGACCGGCGCCGTCTCTTTCGGATCGGCGCTGCCTGCCGGGGCCGCGGCGCCCATCTCGCTCACGCTCGATTTTGCCTCGACGACGCAGACGCCTGGCACCTTCGCCGTTCAGTCGCTTACGCAGGACGGGCAGGAGGCGGGGCAGCTCAGCAACGTCGCGATCGGCAACGATGGGCTCGTGACGGCGACCTATTCGAACGGCACCGCACAGAAGCTGGGCAAGGTGGTGATCGCCAATTTCGCCAATCCCGCCGGCCTTCGGCAGATGGGCGATGCCAGCTGGGGCGCCAGCGGCGACAGCGGCCAGCCGATCGTCGGTGAGGCCTCGCTCGGCGGCAACGGCGTGATCCAGTCGGGCGCGCTCGAACAATCGAACGTCGACATCACCGACGAGCTGGTCGCGCTGATCGCCGCGCAGCGCAACTTCCAGGCGAACGCCAAGGCGATCGAAACCGCCAACACGCTGACCCAGACGATCATTCAGGCGAGCTAAGGAAGGGGCTGAGCCATGGACCGGATGATCCACACCGCCCTTTCCGCCATGCGCGGCGCGATGGCGCGGCAGACGACGACGGCGAACAATCTCGCCAACGCCAACACCGCCGGCTTTCGCGCGGAAATGGCGAGCGTGCGGCCGCTGTGGGTCACCGGCGGGCAGCTCAATGGGCGCGCGCCCTCGTCGGAGGAGGTAACCTCCGCCGACATGGCGGCGGGCGCCGTCACCGCCACGGGCCGCGATCTCGATGTCGCGATCAACGGCGATGCGATGCTCGCGGTACAGGGCGACGAGGGCGACGAGGCTTATACGCGCCGGGGCGACCTTGCCGTATCGGACAGCGGCCTCCTCACCACGGGCGACGGCCATCCGGTGCTGGGGGAAGGCGGGCCGATCACGCTGCCGCCCTATGACAGCCTGAACATCGCCGCGGACGGGGCGATCTACATCATCCCAGCGGGCAGCGACCCGACCGCGCAGCCGCAGCTGGTCGATCGGCTGAAGGTCGCCAGCCCCACCGGCACGCGCATCGCCAAGGGGCTCGACGGGCTGTTCCGGGTGGAGGGCGGCGGCGCGCTCCCCTCCGATCCCGACGCGAAGGTGACAGCGGGCAGCCTCGAAGGCTCCAACGTCAACACCAGCGCCGCGCTGGTCGACATGATCGATGCCAGCCGCGCGTGGGATACGCAGGTGCGCCTGCTCACGACCGCCAAGGATCTCGATACATCCTCCGCCGATCTGATGCGCCTGCCCGACTGATTGGCACGCGCCTTGCTCAGTCCGACGTAAGCACATTGGCAACCCAATCGGAAAGATGCCGCCATGACCAACGCCGCCCTCCACGTCGCCCGCACCGGCCTCGATGCCCAAAACGAGCGGATGCGCGTGATCGCGAACAATCTCGCGAACGTGAACACAACCGGCTTCAAGCGGGATCGCGCCAGCTTCGAGACGCTCGCCTATCAGGCGATGACCGCACCCGGCGCGCCGTCCTCCGCCGACAATAAATACGCCACCGGCCTGTCGCTCGGTTCCGGTGTACGGATCGCCTCGACCGAGCGGATCGACACGCAGGGCACGCTACAGCAGACCGAGAACGCGCTTGACGTGGCGATCGAGGGCAACGGCTTCTTCCAGCTACAGATGCCGGATGGAACGACCGGCTATACCCGCGCCGGCAATTTCTCGATGAATGCGGAAGGCACCCTTGTCTCTTCGGATGGCAAGCCGCTGATCCCGCAGATCCAGATTCCCGAGGGCGCGACCAAGATCACCATCGGCGCGGACGGCACCGTTTCCGCCACGGTGCCGGGATCAGACACGGCGACCGAACTCGGCCGGATCGAGACGGCGCGCTTCGCCAACCCCACCGGCCTCGAATCGCTCGGCAACAATGTGCTGAAGGAGACCGCCGCCTCCGGCGCGCCGCAGGTCGGCCAGGCCGGGATCGAGGGCCGTGGGAGCATCCGCCAGGGCAGCCTGGAGGGGTCGAACGTCAATACCGTGGAAGAGCTGGTCGACATGATCGAGACGCAACGCGCCTATGAGGTCAACTCCAAGATGATCAAGGCGACGGACGAGATGCTCCAGTACGTCAACCAGCAGATCTGAGGCGATCATGCACGGTCCCCGCGCCTCCGAACCCGTCCGCCTCGCCGTCGCCCTCGTTATGGGCGCGGCGGTCGCCTTCACGCTGCATGCCGCCCCGGTGGAGGCGCGCAAGCGCGAGCCGAAGCCCGACTATTCGCCCGCCTTCGCCCCCCCACCCGAACAGGCGGTCTATTCGGACGGCGCGATCTTCCATGCCGCCAACGGCTATGCGCCCCTCACCAGCGGGATGCGTGCGGCGTCTGTCGGTGACGTGCTGACGGTGCTGTTGGTCGAGCGGACGCAGGCGAGCAAGAGCGCCACCACCAACACCGATCGCAACGGCAGCTTCGGCATCACCCCGCCTGCCACCGGTCCGCTGTCCCTGTTCGATCGCAGCGACACGACCTTCAGCGGCGGCGGCAAGTTCGACGGCAAGGGTGCCGCCACGCAGGCGAACAATCTGTCCGGCGAGGTCAGCGTGACCGTGCAGGCCGTCTATCCGAACGGCACGATGTTCGTGAAGGGCGAGAAGCTGCTTACCCTCAACCGCGGCGACGAGCGGGTGCAGCTTTCCGGCCTCGTCCGCCCCGCCGACATTTCGCCCGACAATCGCGTCCTCTCCACCCGCGTGGCCGATGCGCGCATCACCTATGCCGGCAAGGGCGATGTAGCGCGCGCCAGCCGCCCGGGCTGGCTCTCGCGCTTCTTCTCGATCGTCAGCCCGTTCTGAGGATGCCGTTCATGTTCGCCCGCATCGCCGCCGCCGCCCTGCTCGGGCTGGCCATCGCCACTCCCGCCGCCGCCGAGCGGATCAAGGATCTCGGCACCTTCCAGGGCGTGCGGTCGAACCAGCTGACCGGCTACGGCATCGTGATCGGCCTCGCCGGCACGGGTGACGACAGCCTCGAATATTCCACGCTCGGCGTGAAGGGCGCGGTTTCCCGCTTCGGCCTGGCGCTGCCGCAGGGGATCAACCCGGCGCTCAAGAACTCGGCCGCCGTCCTCGTGACGGCCGATCTGCCCGCCTTCGCCAAGCCCGGTCAGAAGCTCGACATTACCGTCTCGGCACTCGGCAAGGCGAAGTCGTTGCGCGGCGGCACGCTCGTGATGATGCCGCTGAACGGCGCTGACGGGCAGGTCTATGCGATGGCGCAGGGCAACCTCGCGGTCGGCGGCCTCGGCATCGATGCGGCGGATGGATCGAAGCTGACCGTCAATATCCCGACATCTGGCCGGATTCCCGGCGGCGCGACGGTCGAACGGACGGTGAATGCCGGCTTCGCGGACTCCCCCACCCTGCTGTTCAACCTGGCCGAGGCCGATCTCACCACCGTCGGCCGTATCGCCAGCGCGATCAACGGCGCGGTCGGCCCTGGCCGCGCACATGTGGTGGATGCCGTCTCGGTCGCGATCTCGGCCCCGCCCGGGGCGGAGAACCGCACGCTGCTGATGGCGCAGATCGAGAATCTGCCAGTCAATCCCGCCGACGCGCCCGCGCGCGTGATTGTGAACGCGCGGACCGGCACCGTCGTCATCAACGGCGCGGTCCGCATCGCGCCCGCCGCCGTCACCCACGGCAAGCTGACCGTCCGCGTCGATGAGAAGCCGACGATCGTGCAGCCCGCCCCCTTCTCGCGCGGGCAGACGGCGGTGGAGCCGAACAGCAACATCGCCGTGCAGGAAGAACGCCGCCCGATGTTCAACTTCGCGCCCGGCGCATCGCTTGCCGATATCGTGAAGGCGGTGAACCAGATCGGCGCCTCCCCGGCCGATCTCGTCGCGATCCTGGAGGCGTTGAAGCAGGCCGGCGCGATGAAGGCCGATCTGGTGGTCCTGTAATGGCCGGCATCGCCCCCCTCGCCGGCCCCGCCGCCGTCGCCCCGCAGCAAAGCGCCGAGCGCGCAAAGATGCAGCAGGTCGCCACCCAGTTCGAGGCGGTGTTCCTGCGCCAGATGATCGGATCGATGCGCACCGCCAGCATCGCCGACGGCATGTTCGATTCCAGCGCCAGCCAGCAGTTCCGCGACATGGCCGACAGCCGCACCGCCGACAGCATGGCCCAGAGCGGCGCCATCGGCGTCGCCGACCTGCTGATGAAACAATATGACGCGCAACATCCCGCTGTGGCTAAATCGGTAACCAGCCCCGCCGTAGACTCCAGCGGATGACCGACCTTCTCAGCATCGGCGCTTCTGGCGTATCGGCCTATCGTTCGGCCCTGTCGGTGATCGGCGACAACGTCGCCAACGCCGAGACGGACGGCTATGCGCGGCGCACCGTCGCGCTGAAGCAGGTGGGCGCGTCCTACGGCGCGGATCCTCTCTCGCTCAACCGCACCACGGCGGGCGGCGTCGCGCGGGGCGAGGTGGTGCGGCAATGGGATGATTTCCGGGCGTCCGAGGCACGCGTCAGCCAGGCCGATGCCGGGCGCGCCGAAACGCGGGTGCGCTGGCTGTCGAATGTGGAGACCGCGCTGGACGACGGCCCGACCGGGGCTGGCACCGCGCTGACCGCCTTCTTCAACAGCGCGCAGACGCTTACGACCGATCCGACCGGATCCGCCCCGCGCCAGGCGTTCCTCGGCGCGCTGGGGGAAGCCGCGACGACGATCCGTACCAGCGCCGACGCGCTCGCGCGCGCAGGCGCCGGCGTGACCGCCGAGGCCTCCGCGATGACGGACGCGCTGAACGGCAACCTCCAGTCGCTCGCGCGCGTGAACGATGCGATGAAGCGCGCCGCCCCCGGATCGGCCGCCTCCACCAGCTTGGCCGACACGCGCGATCAGTTGCTGGACGACATCTCGAAACAGGTCGGGATCGACGTGAAGCTCGACGGACGCGGCGTCGCCACCGTCACCCTGGGGGGTGCGAGCAACGTCACGCTGGTGGAAAGCAACGTCGCTTCCAGTTTCGAATTGAAAGTGGCCGACGACGGCCGCCTCGCGCTGGAGGCGACGCGGCAGGGCGAGACCAAGATCGCCAATCCGGCGAGCGGTGCGCTCGGCGGGCTGGTCGATGTCGCGGCGACCATCGTCGGCCGGCGCGCGGGGCTGGATGCGATCGCCAACGAGTTCGCCACCCAGGTCAACGATTGGCAGGCCGGTGGCCGTACCCCCGCCGGCGCGGCCGGCACCGCCCTGCTGACGCAAGGCGGCGGGGCGGCGGGGTTGCGCCTCGTCACCGAGGATATCTCCACGATCGCCGCCGCGTCGGATACGGCGAGCAACGGCAACCTCGGCCAGCTTCAGGCCCTGCGCGAGAATGGCGTGGAGACGAAGCTGGCGACGATCGTCACGCAGCAGGCGCTCACCGTATCCTATGCCAAGTCGGAGTCCGCCGCCGCCGCCACCCGGCGCGACAATGCCTTCGTCGCCCGGGACGAGGTGGGCGGCGTCGATCTCGATCGCGAGGCGGCGGAGCTGCTGCGCTACCAGCAGGCCTATTCGGGCTCGGCCAAGCTCATCCAGATCGCACGCGAGACCCTTCAGTCCGTGCTGAACCTGTTCTGAGGAATCCGACACCATGATCGGCTCCACCCGTTTCCGCATGACCGCCGAGATCAATCGGCAAGGCAATCTCGGCAAGGAGATCGCGCGCGCGCAAAGCGACATCTCCAGCGAGACGCGCCTGCGCACCGCCTCGGACGATCCCGGCGCATCCGCCCGCGTCGCCGACATTCGCCGCAAGCAGGCGGACGAGACGGCGTGGGCCGCCAACGTGGAGACCGGCGCTGCGGTGGCGGCCAACGCGGATTCCACGCTGACGCTTATTTCCAACGGCCTGAATCGCGCGCGCGAATTGGTCATTGCGGGGGCATCGGACGGGGCAAGCGAGGCTGACCGCGCCTCCTACGCCACTGAGCTGCGCGGCATCGTCAGCGATTTCGCGGGCTACGCCAAGCAGACGGATTCGCGCGGCCTGCCGGTATTCCCGGAGGATACGCCGCTATCCATCCCGATCGGGCGCGGTATCTCGGTGCCGGCCACCGTATCGCGGGCGGAGGCGTTCGGCGGCGTGCCCGTGGCGGGCGGCGGCACCACCGATCTCGCCACGATCCTCAACGCCGCCGCCGATGCCATCACCCAGCCCGACAGTGCGACCCGGGCCGACGCGCTCGCAACGTCGCTGAAGGCGGTGGAAGGAGCGACCAGCCATGTCGCCGATGTCCACGCGCAGCAGGGGCGCCTTGCCGCGCAGTTCGATACCGCACGCGAGCGGCTCGCCACCTCCTCGGTCAACCTGCAGGACGAACGCGGCGATCTGGAGGGTACGGACATTCCTGCTACCGTCGCCCGGATGCAGGCGAAGCTGCTGACGCTGGAGGCGGCGCAGGCCGCCTTCGCGCGGATCAACAAGCAGACCCTGTTCGACGTTCTGGGCTGAGCCCCGCCTTCGCTTCCCCGTTGACTTCGGCTGCCTCCCGGCGGGCGCATCCGTGCGCACGAAAGGTTCCGCCAGGAACAGCCTTAACGGCAGGGAAAGCATTAATGTCGCCCGCCCCCGCCGTTATCCTTGAGGGGGGCATAACCATCGGCCGATCCGCCGGCCCCCGCCAGACCACAAGGGGTATTCGATGTTCGCAGCGATCGGTCTCGTCGTGCTTCTCGCCATGGTGTTCGGCGGCTTCGCCATCACCGGCGGCGATCTGGAGCCGGTGCTGCATGCCGTGCCGCACGAGATGCTCATCATCGGCGGCGCTGCGATCGGCGCGGTGATCGCGGGCAATTCAATGAAGGAAATCAAGCAGTTCCTCGGCGGCTTCGCAAAGGTGTTCAAAGGACCGAAATACAAGAAGCAGGATTTCCTCGACGTCATCTTCCTCGTCAGCACGCTGATGAAGATGCTGCGGACGGACGGCCCGGTCGCGCTGGAGGCGCATGTCGAGGATCCGAAATCCTCCACCGTCTTCGCCGAATATCCCCGCCTGCTTAAGGACGATACGCTCGTCCACCTCATTACCGATACGCTGCGGCTGGTGGTCGTCTCCTCCGGCACACTCGATCCGATGGCGGTGGAGGACGTGATGGACAATGCGATCAAGACGCATCACCACGACGCCATCCGCCCGGCGGACATGCTGCAGAATATGGCGGATTCCCTCCCCGCGCTGGGCATCGTCGCCGCCGTGCTCGGCGTGGTGAAGACGATGGGCTCGATCGACAAGCCGCCGGCGATCCTGGGCGGGATGATCGGCTCGGCGCTGGTCGGCACATTCCTCGGCATTCTGCTCGCCTACGGTATCTTCGGGCCGTTCGCCGGCCGCTGCAAGCAGGTGATCGAAAGCGATGCCGCCATCTACGGCGTCGTCAAGCAGATCATCATCGCCAGCCTCAACGGCCACCCGCTACCGCTGGTGATCGAGGCGGCGCGTTCGGGCATCGATCATGCGAACCAGCCGGCCTTCGCCGACGTGTTCGACGGCATGCGCGCGCGCTGATCCGATGGCGAGCAAGGCGGCCCCGGCGAAGCGGGGCAAGAACGAACCCGAAGTCCGCCCGATCATCGTCAAGAAGATCATCGAGGCGGGGCACGGCGGCCACCACGGCGGCGCTTGGAAAGTGGCCTATGCCGATTTCGTGACGGCGATGATGGCGTTCTTCCTGCTCATGTGGATCCTGGGCGCGACGACCGAGAAGCAGCGCAAGGGCATCGCCGACTATTTCTCCCCCACCATCGTCGAGATGAAGCAGAAGAGCGCGGGCGCCAACGGTCCGTTCGGCGGTGACTCGATCATGGCGAAGGACAATTATCCCCATAAGGCGGCGCAGACCGGCAGCCGCAGCCTGACGATCCCGAAAGATGCGACGGGCGGCGCGAAAGAAGCCGACGGGCAGAAGCAGAAGGATCGTGCCCGCTTCACCGCGATCAAGCAGAAGCTGGTCGAGGCGATGAAGAAGGACAAGGGACTCGCCCGCCTGCTGAAGACGGTCCGCTTTACCGACACGCGCGAGGGACTGCGCATCGATCTGGTCGATCAGTCCGATTTCGCGATGTTCGGCGTGGGCGGCACCGGCCTGCTGCCCGACGCGCGGCATCTGATGGATGCGGTGGCCAAGGTGATCGCTTCCGTGCCCAACGATGTGATCGTGCGCGGCCACACCGATGCGCTGCCTTATGCACAAGGGCGGTCCACCAACAATTGGGCGCTTTCCAGCAACCGGGCGGATGCGACGCGGGCGGCGCTGGCGTCGGCGGGCGTGCCGGCCGATCGCTTCGCCCGGATCGAGGGGGTGGCCGATCGGGAACCCTATATCCCGGCCGACAAATATGATCCGCGCAATCGCCGGATGTCGATCACGCTGAAATGGAGCGGGCCGGACGGCGGCCCGCCGGAAGGGGCGGACACGCCGAATGACGCCGAGGCGAAGGCCGACGTGCCGGCCTTCGCCGGTCGCACGGAGGCAGCACCCGCCCATTGATGCTTGGCCCTACGGTGTCATGGCACCAAGCGCGCATCCGACCGTTCGTGCCGTCGATGGGGATACGATCGAATAGGACGGGGCGGCGGGCGCCGCCAGCATGAGCGATCCGCGGGGAGCCACCGCCGTGGTGATCGGCGCGGGCGGCGGTATCGGCGGCGCATTCGTGGCGGCGCTTGCAGCCGACAGGCGGTTCGCCACCGTCCACGCCCTCTCCCGCACGGGTGGGGACGGTGGTGAAACCGTATCGGCCGGCACCATAGACGTAACCGACGAGGAGAGCATCGCCGCCGCCGCCGACCGCATAGGCGGCCCGCTCGATCTGGTTCTGATCACCACGGGAATGCTGCACGAGCGCGGCCGCATGCCGGAACGCGCGCTGCGGGAGTTGGACGGTGCGCGCCTTGCCCGTCAGTTCGAGGTCAACACAATTGGCCCGGCGCTGTGCCTCAAGCATTTTGCGCCTTTGCTGGCGCGCGATCGGCGTTCGGTGATCGCAGCACTCTCCGCCCGCGTCGGTAGCATCGGCGACAATCGCAGCGGCGGCTGGTACGGCTATCGCGCATCCAAGGCGGCGCTCAATATGATCGTGCGATCCGCCGCGCTGGAGATCGGCCGCCGCTGGCCGCAGGCCGTCTGCGTCGCGCTGCATCCGGGCACCGTCGATACCGGGCTCAGCCACCCGTTTCAGGCGCGCGTACCGCCCGAACGCCTGTTCCCGCCCGATCGCGCCGCCCGACAACTGCTCAGCGTGATCGAGGGGCTGACCCCGGCCGCAACCGGTCGTATCTTCGCGTGGGACGGGGAGGAGATACAGCCTTGAGTTTAGTGCCGCTTCGCATTGCCGTGGTGGCGCATTTGCGCCATCCGATCGCCCAGCCGTTCATGGGCGGAATGGAGGCGCACTGCCATCAGCTGGTGACGGCCCTCGTCGCGCGTGGGCATGACGTAACCCTGTTCGCTAGTGGAGACAGCGACCCGGCCTTGCCGCTCTACCCGGTCACCCCGCGCCATTATGAGGCGGAACTGCCGTGGGCGCTGTGGCGCGGCTCGGATACGCTCACCGCCTATCAGGATGCCGCCTTCGGCCGTGCGTGGGAGGCGATCGCCGCCGGTGAATACGACGTGGTGCACAACAACTGCATGCACCCGACGCTTCACGCCTGGGCGCTGCGCGACGGGCAGCCGATGGTGACGTCGCTGCATGTGCCGCCGTTCGATGGCCTCGCCAATGCCGTGCGCGAGCATGCCGCCCCATGGAGTGTGCAGACGGCGACCTCGGCCGCGCATGCCGCCGGCTGGTGGCGCACGCCCCCCGCCACCGCCCGCGTCGTCCACAACGGGATCGATACGAACCGCTGGCGTTATTCGGATACGGGGAACGGCCGCGCGGTCTGGGTCGGCCGGGTGACGCCCAACAAGGGCACCGGCGTCGCGATCGAGGCGGCGAAGGCGGCGGGGCTCGAGCTCGATATCGCCGGGCCGATCGACTGCATGGACTTTTATCGGGACGAGGTAGCCCCCCGGCTCGATGCCCGCCGCCGCTATCTGGGGCCGCTGGGCGGCGAGGCGCTGATCGGTCTGGTCCGCGCCGCCTCCGTCATGATCGTCACGCCGATGTGGGAAGAGCCTTTCGGCCTCGTCGCGGTCGAGGCGATGGCCTGCGGCACGCCGGTATCCGCGCTGGACCGGGGGGCGCTGCGCGAGGTCTTGGGTTCGGCCGGCGCGCTGGCCGGGGATGAAAGCGATTTGCCCGATGCCATAGCTGCGGCAATGAGAATTCCTCGCCAGGCCGCGCGCGCGCGGGCGGTGGAGGCCTTCTCGGTCGCCACGATGATCTCCGGCTATGAGGGAGCTTACGCCGCCGCCATCGCCGGCTTGTCCGCCTCCAGCAGCGCCAGCACGGTGGCCGAACTGGCGTAGGGCTGGTCCGATTGCTGGCGGGTCAGCGCCAGATCCGCCTCCGTCACCTCACGCAGACGAACATAGTTGCCATTTTCCAGCCGGATCAGGCCCATGAGGGTGAAGGCGCGTAGCCAGTGATCCATCGTGAAATGGCCCCACTTGTCACGAAAGCGCGCCGCATTCGCGATCACGCTGTCGATGTGATGCACCGGCGGCATGTGATGCGCATGATGCTGGTGATAGACGCGCGCGCCACGCACCCATTTGATCGGCACGCCCGCCGTCGCCACCACGCGGCCGAAATCGGTATCCTCGCCACCATAGCCGACATAGGCCTCGTCAAAGCCGCCGACGTTCAGAAATGTCTGCCGCCGCATCGCGAAGTTGAGCGACCAGAAGCAGCGATAATCGGTGCAGTCACCCAGCGGCCCGGTCGGCGGGCCGGCGCGCTCCGAATGCTTCACGCCGATCGTGGTGAAACGATCGAAGTCGATCCCGTCGGCGGTGGCGCCGGCCGGCAGATACAGTACCTCGCCCATCAATAAAGCATCCAGCCCAGATAATATGGCGGCGTAATCCGCCACGAAACCGGGTGTCGGAATGCAGTCGACATCGAGGAACAGCAGATGCTCGCCGGCATCCCGCTGGCGGCGGCGCGGAACGCCGCGGCGCGAGGTGCTGCCG
>CAJYJW010000084.1 GCA_913775025.1 uncultured Sphingomonas sp.
CTGATCCGCCTCGATCGTGGTGTAGGAGAGTTCTTCCAGCACCTCGCGCACCAGCAGGCGGACGGAGGGATCGTCCTCCACCACCAGCACGGTCTGCCCATGCCCCTCGGGCACCGCCGTCGCCTCCGACGCCGCCTCCTCCGCCGCTCCCTCACCCGCGACGAGGAATAGCGAGACGGTAGTGCCCATGCCCGGATGGCTGTGCACCCGCACCTGCCCGCCCGATTGCCGCGCGAAACCGTAGACCATGGAGAGCCCGAGGCCTGTGCCCTGCCCGATCGGCTTGGTGGTGAAGAAGGGATCGAACACCTTCTCCAGCACCTCCGCCGTCATGCCGACGCCCGTGTCCGATACCGCGATCACCACATAGCGGCCGGGCTCCACCTCCGGGCGGGTGGCGGCATAGGCTTCGTCGAGATCGACGACCTTCGTCTCGATCGTCAGCTGGCCGCCCTCCGGCATCGCATCGCGTGCGTTGATCGCCAGGTTGAGAATGGCGTTCTCAAGCTGGTTCGCGTCCGCCACCGCGCGAGGCGTTCCTTCATCCAGCACGATCCGCAGCGCGACATTCTCCGGGATCGTCCGGCGCAGCAGATCCTCCAGCGAGCCGACGAGGGCGTTCGCATCGATCGGCTTCAGGTCCAGCGACTGGCGGCGCGAGAAGGCGAGCAGCCGCGCGGTCAGCGCCGCCGCGCGCTGCGCGCTGGTGGAGGCCGCATCCATGAAACGGTCGAGATCGTCGGTGCGGCCACTGGCGATCCGGCGGCGCATGATGTCGAGCGCGCCGATAACGCCGGTCAGCATATTGTTGAAATCGTGCGCGATGCCGCCGGTCAGCTGGCCCACCGCCTCCATCTTCTGGCTCTGTCGCAGCGCCGCCTCGGCCCGCGTGCGGTTGGCCATCTCGGCTTCCAGCGCGGTCGTCCGCTCCATCACGCGGGCGGCGAGCACCTCCTCGGTGCGCTTGCGATCCGTCACGTCGATCGCGAAAATATGGAAGCCGTCCACCGCCCCGTCCGCCCCACGCCGCGGAAGAAAGCGGATCTCCGCGTCGCGGCGGCGGCCGTCACGGTGCGGCATCGGTATCTCGATGCGCACCGTCTCCCCCGCCAGCACGCGCTGGATTTCGGGCTCGCGCAAGGCATAGCCTTCCTCCCCCACAATTTCGCGCACGGTGCGGCCGATCACCTGGTCGGGGTGGACGTAGAACCAGTCCTCATAAGCGCTATTGGCGAAGCGGTATCGCTGGTCGCGATCGACGAAGGAGATCAGTACGGGCAGCGAATCCGCGACGATGCGCAGCTCCCGCTCGCTCGCCGCCAGCGCCTGCCGGCCGCGCTCCAGCTCCGCCAGTCGGTCGCGCAGATCGAACTGGCGCTGGCGGGATCGCATCGCCGAGGCGGTGGCGCTGAGCAGCGAGGCAAGCCCGAGCGGCCGTTCCAGAACGATCGCGTTGCCAGTGAAGCCATCCACCGCGCGGCGCAGGGCGGCATGAGCGTCCCGCTCGCCCGTGCGCCGCGCCGCGAGCAGGATGAACGGCACGTCCGACCAGGCAGGCTGCGCGCTCGTGCGCGCCGCCAACGGGGCGGTGTCGCCGCGCAACGCCTCCTCGGTCAGCACCACAACGCCGACATGCTCGTCGATCGCCTCGGCCACGGCGGCCGGATCGGCGCAGGCATGGGCATCGTAGCGTTCCGCCCGCAGCAGTTCGACCACGCTCTCCGCGTCGCGCCCATAGGGCGCGCAGACGAGGACGCGATGGCCTTCGGCGGCTGTCCTATGCCCCATGGCGATCTTCGAGCAGCGGGCTACGCTCCCCGGTATATTCCGGCGTGCCCGTCAGGACGCCCTTGAACTCGACCAACGGTTCCCCGACCCGCACGCCACCCGCATCGACGCGAAACTCGCGGATCGTATCCTCATGCTTGCCGGCCCGGTTCTTGAGCACCGAGATCGCCTTGCGGATACGCCCGCCCGCCTCGAAGAATCGCAACAACACCACCGCATCGGCGACATAGGAGATGTTGAGATTGCTCTGCATCGTTCCCACCAGCCCCTGCTGCGGGTTGATGAGGAAGGTGACGACGCCGAGCTGATTCAGATAGGACAGCAGCTCGTGCAGTTGCAGGACGAGCTGCTGCTCCTGCGGCATCGACGAGAGGTATCCGTTCAGGCTGTCGATCACCACCATCCGCGCACCGCGATCCTCCACCTGACGGCGCAGGCGCTGGGCGAATTCGCCGGGGGCCATTTCGGCGGGATTGATCTGCTCCACCTCCAGCCGGCCGCTGTCGATGTGCACGGCAAGATCGATGTCGAACGCCCGCGCACGCACCATCAGCGTGCCGATCCGCTCGTCGAACTCATACAGCACGACATTCTCGCCGCGCTTGCAGGCGGCATCCACATATTGCAGGGCGATCGTGGTCTTGCCCGTACCGGCCGGCCCCGTAACGAGCGTGGAAGTACCCCGCAGCGGCCCGCCGCCCAGCAACGCGTCCAGCTCGGCGACGCCGCTCTCAACCGGCTCACCGACAAAGGGGGCGTGATGATCGGCGGCAATCAGGCGGGGATAGATCTCCAGCCCGCCCCGGCGGATCGCAAGATCGTGGAAGCCTGCCACGAAATCCACGCCGCGCAATTTCTGCACCTGGATCTGTCGGCGCGCCGCGCCGAATTCCAGCGTGCGCCGGGATAGGGTGAACACGCCATGGCACAGGCTGTGCAGCTGCGTGCTGCCTTCCTTGCTGCCCGTCATGTCGTCCACCAGCAGCACCGTGATACGGCGGCCTGCGAAGAATTGCTTGAGCGAAAGCACCTGCCGCCGATAGCGCAGCGGATCCTGCGCCAGCAGCCGCATCTCGGACAGGCTGTCGAATACCACGCGGGTCGGCTGCACCCGCTCGACCTCCGCCTCAATCAGGCGGACCATCTCGCCCAGCTCCATCTCCCACGGGTGGAGGATCGACTGTTCGCGTCCGCTCATCATCGCATCGATCGCGCTCAGTTCGAATACGTCAAATTCCTCGAGGCTCCAGCCGTGCGAGGCGGCGACGACCGTCAGTTCCTCCCGCGTCTCGGACAGGGTGATGTACAGCGTCCGCTCGCCCCGCTGCACGCCTTCCCGAAGGAATTGCAGCGCCAGCGTCGTCTTGCCGGTGCCGGGCGCGCCCTCCACCAGGTAGAGGCGATTTTGCGGCAGGCCGCCGCGCAATATGTCATCCAGTCCGGCGTTGCCCGTTGGAATACGAGTGTCGTCAAGGGTCATGCGCGCGATCCGATGAGTGTCAGCCGGCCTTAGCATCCGCCGGGGAGGAAGCAACGGCATGCAACCGCACCCACGCCGCCCTGCGCCGTTTGGTCTCCGTCCGTGGCGAGCGGGGTCAAAGAGGTCAGGCCGCCAGCGGAAACCGCAGCAACCGGTCCGCGACCGGCACTAGCGCCTGCGCGGGGCGGCCAGCCGCCCGCACGATCGCCGGATCGCCCGCATCCAGGCCGCCGGTCAACGCGCCGAACGCCGGCAGGATCAGCTTCGTTGGACTAGCAACGAAACAGCGCCGCGCGATCCGGCGGCCACGATGGGTCAGCCGCAGCTTCGGGTGGAAATGGCCAGACAGTTCGGGACGGGGATCGGCCGGGTCCGCCTCGTGCCGCAGCACCAGCCCGTCCACCTGCGCCTCCTCAACGATCTCACCACCGCAATGATCGACAAAGCCGGCATCATGGTTTCCGGTGATCCATGTCCAGCGGGTGCCGCCGGTCAGCGCACGCAGGCTGTCACGCGCCTGCTTCGGCAAGCGTTCGCATCCGGCGCGATCGTGGAAGCTGTCGCCGAGACACCAGATCTCTTCCGTGCCGGTCGCGGCGACAAGCGCCGTCAGATCGGCGAGCGTCGCGATCGAATCGTAAGGCGGCAGCATTTGCCCCGCCCGCGCGAACCAACTCGCTTTCTCGAAATGGAGATCAGCGACGAGCAGAGCTTTGCGCGCAGGCCAGTATAATGCGCCTTGCGGCAAGGCCATAAGTTCGGTTGAACAGAACGAAAAGCGAACCATCGTCGCGCTATGGCTTGCGCGCCCGTGCAAGGCAATCCGCCGAATCAGTCCCGCTGCTTATTGCGGTTTGGTGCCAGACCGGTGATCCGCGCCGGGCCGCGCCGCAGCTTCATGCGCTGCTCGAAGCGGGAAATCAGCTCCGCCCGATTATCGCGGTCGAAAGCGTCAAATTTCGCGCCTGCCGCATCGGGGGATGCGCCGTCCATGCCCTGCCCGACCATCGAGGCGACCGCCATGCGGCGGTAGACCGCAGTCTCGTCCGCGCAGACCTGTGGTGCGCCGCGAACGAACGCGTCGCGTCCGACACCTCGCGCGATCGCCGCCTCCACCTCGGTGTCAAGGCAGCGATTATAGGCGCTCTCCGCGCCGGTCTGCCCGCCGCCCATGGCGGCGGCTGCCAGCACGATCGTGAACAGTGATGCAGCCATCCTTCACTCCTCGCATGTCAGCCGCCCTCATCATAGGGCAGGACTCCCTGCGGGAACGTAAAGTTCCATTGCCGCGATTCACATTTTCACGGCACCGTCAAGATGACTTGGTAAATAATTAGTCGAGGGCCATCGCCTCCGCCGCCAGCGCCTCGGCCTCCAGCAGCAGCGCATCGTCGGCATTGCCGTGCGTCACCTTCTCCCGCCCGATCAGCACCAGCACCGGCACCGCCAGCGGCGAGACGCGCGGCAGATCGACGTGCAGCATCGTGCCGCCTGCCCGATCGAGCAGCGCGGCCAGCCGCCCCACGTCGGTCATCCGCGCGCGCGCATCGTCCCACGCGGCGCGCAACAGCAGATGGTCGGGCTCGTAGCGGCGCAGCACGTCGTAGATAAGGTCGGTCGAGAAGGTGACCTGCTTGCCGGTCTTGCGCTTGCCGGGATGCTGCCGCTCGACCAGACCGCCGATCACCGCCACCTCGCGGAAGGCGCGTTTCAGCAGGTTCGACCCCTGTACCCACTCGACGAACTCGTCCTCCAATATGTCGTTGGAGAAGAGCGGGATCGGATCGGTCACGGGCTTCAGCGAGGTGACCGCCACCGCATAATCGCTGGCGACGAAGCCGATCGGGTCGAGCCCCCGGCTTTCCATCCGCCGCGTCAGAAGCATGCCGAGCGATTGCTGCGCGTTCCACCCCTCGAAACAGTAAGCGACCATATAATGCCGCCCGTCGCGTGGGAACGTCTCGACCAGAAGCTGGCCGGGCCTGGGCAGCACCGAACGCCGGTCCTGCATCTCCAGCCATTCGCGCACGTCGTCGGGAAAGCGCGGCCATTGCGTGCGATCGTGCAGGAACATCCGCACGCGATCGGCGAGGCTGGTCGAAAGCGGCATCCGCGATCCGCCGTAGGTCGGGATGCGCGCGGGCTTCTTGGAGGCGTGGACGATCAGATCCTCGACATCGATCTTCTCCACCTCAAGCGTAAGCCCTGCGAAGAAAAAGGTGTCGCCCGGGCTCATCTGTGCGGCGAACCCCTCCTCCACCTTGCCGAGCGAGCGGCCGTTCTTGAAGCGCACGTTGAGCATCGTCGCCTCGACGATGATGCCCGCGTTCAGCCGATGCTGCGCCACGAAGCGGGGGTGGCTGACGCGCCATGTGCCGTCGGCATCCTGCGTCAGCCGCTTGAACCGGTCATAGGCTTTCAGCGCATAGCCGCCCGATTCGATATAGTGCAGCACATGCGCGAACACCTCCGGCGTCAGCGCGGCGTAGGGGGCGGCGGTGTTGATCTCCGCCAGCATGTCGGTTTCGCGGAACGGCCCCGCGCAGGCCAGCGCCATGATATGCTGCGCCAGCACATCAAGCGCGCCGGGACGGAAGATGTCGGGGTCCAGCTCGCGCGCGTCCACCGCATCGAGAGCAGCCCGCGCCTCCAGATATTCGAAGCGGTTGCCGGGGACGAGCAGCGCCTGACTCGCCTCGTCCAGTCGGTGGTTGGCGCGGCCGATCCGCTGCAGCAGCCGCGACGATCCCTTCGGCGCGCCCATCTGGATGACGAGATCGACATCGCCCCAATCCACCCCGAGATCGAGGCTGGCGGTGGCCACGAGCGCGCGTAGCCGCCCCTCGGCCATCGCCCCCTCGACCTTGCGCCGCGCCTCCTTGCTCAGCGATCCATGGTGGATGCCGATCGGCAGCTGCGCCTCATTCTCCTTCCAGAGATCTTGAAAGATCAGCTCGGCCAGGCTGCGAGTGTTGCAGAACACCAGCGTCGTCTTGTGCGCCTCGATCTCGCGCATCACCTGCGGGGCGGCATAGCGGCCGGAATGGCCGGACCAGGGCACGCGGCCCTGTGGCAGCAGGATGGCGATCTCCGCCTCCGCTCCCGGCTCGCCTTCCACCAGCGCGACCGAATCGATGTCGCCATCCGATGACAGCCAGCCGCGATAGCCATCGGGATCGGCGACCGTCGCGGAGAGCGCCACCCGCCGCATCCGGGGCGCGTGCCGGGACAGGCGCGCGAGACAGAGGCTGAGCAGATCGCCGCGCTTGCCGGTGGCGAAGGCGTGCACCTCATCGATCACGATCGTGCGGAGGTTGGCGAACAGCCCGGCGCTGTCGGGATAGGAGAGGAGCAGGCTGAGCGACTCGGGCGTGGTCAGCAGGATTTGCGGGGGCTTAACCCGTTGCCGCGCCTTGCGGTCGGACGGCGTATCGCCGGTACGCGCCTCGACACGGATCGGCACGCCCATTTCCTCGATCGGGGTAAGGAGATTGCGTTGCACGTCGATCGCCAACGCCTTCAACGGCGATACGTAGAGCGTGTGGAGCGTATCGACCGGCCGCTCGATCAGATCGACCAGCGTTGGCAGAAATCCGGCAAGCGTCTTGCCCGCGCCCGTCGGCGCTACGAGAAGCGCGTGGCGCCCCGCCCGCTCCGCCGCCAGCATTTCCATCTGGTGGCGGCGGGGCGACCAGCCCTTACCCGCGAACCAAGCGGAGAGCGCGGGCGGCAGGCCCGGTTCAGCGTCCGCCACTCTTCGGGTCGGTGCGCTCATATTGTTCGCGCGTAGCGTGTTCGGTCAGATTGCGCTGCTCCTTCGATCGTTTGCGGTTGGTGACGATCGCGTAGAGTATCGCCGCCGCCAGCAGGATCGGCCCGATGATCGTGATGAGACCCCACAATCCTTCCATCCCGCGTCTCCTTCACCGTCACATGATCTCCAACGCCCCGCGCCACTGTCGGGTCCGGAGAAGGGAAAGGCGGCGGGCCGGGTGGAAGTTCCGCACGGTCCGCCCATATCGCAAGGCATGGCGCGCCTCGGATCCTGGATCGAACCCCATCCGCACGGCATCTACGTGCCCTCGGCGGACGCCTGGATCGACCCCTCGCAGCCGGTTCCCCGCGCACTTGTGACGCATGGTCATGCCGATCATGCGCGCGGCGGGCATGGCGCGGTGTTGGCGACGCCCGGCACGCTCGCCATCATGGAGACGCGCTACGGCCCCCAGACGGGGCAGGCGGTACCGTATGGCGAGACGATCCGGCTGGGTGACGTCTCGATCCGCTTCGTGCCCGCCGGCCATGTCCTCGGCTCCGCGCAGATCGTGCTGGAGCATAAGGACGAGCGTGTCGTCGTTTCGGGCGACTACAAGCGCCGCGCCGATCCGACCTGCGAGGCGTTCGAGCCGGTGCCGTGCGACATCTTCGTGACGGAGGCGACGTTCGGCCTCCCCGTCTTTCGCCACCCGGATACGGGCGCGGAGATGGACCGGCTGCTCGCCACCCTCCACGCCAACCCCGATCGTTGCGTGCTGGTCGGGGCCTATGCGCTGGGCAAGGCGCAGCGGGTCATCGCGGAACTGCGCGGGCGCGGGCACCACGACCCGATCTACATCCACGGCGCGATGGAGCGGCTGTGCGCGCTCTATCAGGCGCATGGCGTCGATCTGGGGGAGCTGCGCCCCGCGACCGGCCTGAAGCCGGCCGAACTGAAGGGCACGATCGTCGTGGCGCCACCCTCCGCGCTCAACGATCGCTGGTCCCGCCGGCTGCCCGATCCGATCACCGCGATGGCGAGCGGGTGGATGCGGGTGCGCGGGCGGGCACGCCAGAAGAATGTCGAACTACCGCTCGTCATCTCCGATCATGCCGACTGGGACGAGCTGACCGAAACCCTGATCGAAATCGCCCCGACCGAGGTGTGGGTGACGCATGGGCGGGAGGAGGCGCTGGTGCATTGGTGCATGACGCGCCAGATCCGCGCCCGCGCGCTCGATCTCGTCGGGCGCGAGGACGAGGATGACTAAGCCCGCGTGCGACCTCAGCCGAGCGCGTTGACCCTCGCGACCAGATCGACCTCCCGCGAGACATTCATCTTCTGGAAGATCGCCTTTAACTGGCTGCGTACGGTATCCACCGAGACGCCGCGCAGGGCCGCCACCTCCTCGCGCGGGCGGCCCTCGGCCAGCGCCAGCGCCACCGCCGCCTCGGCCGGAGTCAGCCGGTAGCCCGCCGTCAGCACGCCCGCCGTGGCGCCCGTGCGGCGGGGGCGGCGCGGCACCACGATCAGCCGCGCATCCAGCGACAACGACCAGCGCCCGCGCGGGCGTGGCAGCGGCAGCACGTCCACCACCAGCGGCAGGCCCACGCAGGCGGGATCGCGCAGCACGACCGTCGCGGCGGGGGGCGGCCCGTCCGGCGGCGCGGCGCATCGTCGCATCGCCTGCTCCAGCATGGCGGCGCGGGATCGGTCGGGCGATCCGAGCCGCCCCTCATGCAGGGTCAGCAGCGACGTCTCGATCAGCAGCTGTTCCGCCGTCGGCGTCATCGCCTGCACCCTAAGGTCCGCTCCACAGACGAAGGCCGGCAGGCCCACCGCCTCCAGCGATCCGCTGAGCAAGGGCGCGACCTGCCCCTCGAACAGCATCTGCGTGCGGACGGCGGTGCGGATATGCGGCGCGAGGCTGGCGAAGGCGGCGCGCTGCGCTGGCGTCGTTCGCCCGTCCCGCCGGGTGCGCAGCACGCCCACCCCGATCATCATGGTCTCTTGCCGTATCAGGGTCGTCTGGCAGCCGTGGGGAATATCGTACGCGTCGATGAAATCCTCATAGGCGCTGCGCCGCAGGCGGGGACGAAGCGCGTCATAGTTGCGCTCATCGACGGTTTCGAGAACGGCGGTTTCAAGCGCGGCGGCGATCCGCGCGTTGACCTGGGGATTATGCCCGTCGATCGCGGCCACCTCGGCAAGCGCCCGCTCGTCGATATCGGTTACCCAATTGAACGGTGTCGCCCCTTGCGCGCCAAGCCCGATCAACTGCCCGCGCGCCGATCCGGTCAGGTCCGCCAGTTCGTGCAGCGCGTGGTCCCACCCGCCGACGCCCATCGCGGCAGCGGTGAAAGCATCGATCGCGGCCTGCTGCCGCAACTGGTCAACAATCTCCGGCACACCCCGCCCTCGCCCCCGCGACGGATATCAAGCCGTAGGACCGGATCCTTGTAAAGTCGGCGAGTCACAACGGCACAAGCGCGAGACGCCTAAAGCAATTGACGCACCGCACAACCAAGGCAGACCCAAAGCATGACCGACAGGTAACTGGAGACCAATATTCCCCGCGCCGCGTGAAGCTGGTTCACGCCCCGATACCGTGGTCTATCCCCCGATAGATTCACTTCTCTCTCCCATCCGCTCTGTCACCGGATTGTGGGAGGATAAGACGGTATGGTTAAGAAATTCAATGGCGCGACAGGAATATTCTCAAGCGCTGAACCACACGGCGGCGGCGATCGTGGCGGCAGCGATCAGCATCGCCAATTCGATCTCGAAATAGCGCGTCCAGTCCATGCGATCACCCTCGTGGCCGCACCCCCCTTCCCCACATCGCCCGATCCGGTCGAGCCCCCTGCGGCGAACGGTTCGAAAGCGCGGGGGAACCGATCGACGGGGGCCATCGCTCGGCTGCGGTGCGTATCGGCCCTAGCCCGGCGGCGCGGCGGCCCTATATTGGCCCGATGACCAGCTTCAACGATCCGCGCCGTTTCCTCTATCGCGAGAACGCGCTTGACCCTGATGGCGCGCTCCGGCTGACGGCGGAGGCCCTCAAGGGCTGCGACGATGGCGAATTATATCTGCAATACGCCGCGTCGGAGAGTTTCGGCTTCGATGACGGACGCCTGAAGACGGCGGACTATAATACCCAGGCCGGCTTTGGCCTGCGCGGCGTATCGGGCGAGACGACCGCTTTCGCCCACGCCAACGATATCTCCGAAGCCGCCATACGCCGCGCCGCCGAGACGATGACGCTGCTCGACCCGACGAAGGACGCGCGATCGCCGGCGCCACGCGGTACCAACCGCGCGCTCTACACCCATGACGATCCGCTTGGCGCCATCCCGTTCGCGCGCAAGGTGGCGCTGTGCCAGCAGATCGACGCCGCCGCGCGCGCCCGAGATCCGCGCGTCGTGCAGGTGTCCGCCGGGCTGGCCGGATCGTGGACCGTGGTGGAGATCGTGCGGCCGGACGGGTTCGTCGCCTTCGACGTGCGCCCCCTCGTCCGCCTCAACGTCTCGATCGTGGTGGAGCAGAACGGCCGGCGCGAGAGCGGCTATTTCGGCATGGGCGGCCGCTATATGTACGAGCCGCTGTTCGATCCCGCCACCTGGAACCGCGCGATCGACGAGGCGCTGGCGCAAGCGCTGGTAAACCTGGAGGCGGTGCCCGCCCCCGCCGGCGAAATGACCGTGGTGTGCGGCCCAGGATGGCCCGGCGTTCTGCTGCACGAGGCGATCGGGCACGGGCTTGAGGGGGATTTCAACCGCAAGGGCACCTCCGCCTTCTCCGGCCGCATCGGTGAGCGGGTCGCCGCCGCCGGCGTCACCGTGGTGGACGATGGCTCGATCGCGGATCGTCGCGGTTCGCTGTCGATCGATGACGAGGGGACGCCCACCCAGTGCAACGTGCTGATCGAGGACGGCATCCTGAAGGGTTATATCCACGATCGGTTGAACGCGCGCCTGATGGGTGTCGCCCCCACCGGCAATGGCCGCCGCGAAAGCTATGCGCACGCGCCCATGCCCCGCATGACGAATACCTTCATGCTGGGCGGGCAGGATGATCCGGCCGAGATCGTCGGTCGGGTGAAGAACGGCATCTTCGCCAAGCATTTTGGTGGCGGCCAAGTGGATATCACCAGCGGCAAGTTTGTGTTCAGCTGCACCGAGGCCTATCGCATCGAGAACGGCCGCATCGGCGCGCCGATCAAGGGCGCGACCTTGATCGGCGACGGCCCTTCCGCGCTGACCCGCGTCAAGGCGATCGGGAACGATATGGCATTGGACGAGGGCGTCGGCATCTGCGGCAAGGGTGGCCAGTCGGTCCCGGCCGGTGTCGG
>CAJYJW010000085.1 GCA_913775025.1 uncultured Sphingomonas sp.
ATGATCCGCCACCCCCAGATGCGAGGAACGCCGCACGATGCCGTGCACCTCATACCCCTTCCGCAAAAGCAGCTGCGCCAGATAGGCCCCGTCCTGCCCCGTGATGCCGGTGATAAGAGCACGCTTCATCATTCGCTCGCCCCGTAGAGAACCGCGTCAGGATCGACCGGCCTCCCCCGGCTAGGCGAGAAATCGTCAAGGCTTGATAATATGGTTGCTGCTTTCTGCACCACATCGGATGTTCGATCATCCGATCATCCGCCGCAGGGTGGCGATGTGATCCGCCTCCGCCGCCGGCTTGTCCCGCCGAATGCGGGAGACGCGGGGGAAACGCATCGCCAGCCCGGATTTGTGCCGCTTCGATTCATGAATCGAATCGAACGCCACCTCCAGCACCAGCGACTTCTCGACTTCCCGCACCGGGCCGAATCGCTGCACGGTATGATTGCGAACGAAGCGATCGAGGCCCTTCAGCTCCTCGTCGGTGAAGCCGGAGTAGGCCTTGCCGACAGGCAGCAGCTCCCCCCCGTTCGCGGGATCACCAGTCCAGCAGCCGAAGGTGTAGTCGGAATAGAAGCTGGATCGTTTGCCGTGTCCGCGTTGCGCATACATCATCACGCAATCGGCGGTCAGCGGATCGCGTTTCCATTTGTACCAGAGGCCGACCCGCCGCCCGCCGACATAAGGGCTGTCCCGCCGCTTGAGCATCACGCCTTCGATCGCGGCATCCCGCGCACCGGTGCGGATCGTCGCCAGCGCCTCGAAATCGGCGGCGTCGATCAGCCCCGAGATATCGAACCGTTCCGGATCAAGCCGCGCGACGAACGCTTCCAGCCGCGCCCGCCGCCCGGCCCAGGGCAGGGCCCGTACATCCTCCGCACCATCGAACAATATGTCGTAGAGGCGGACGAAGGCCGGGAATTCGGTCTGGGTCTTCGCCGACACCACCTTCCGTCCGAGCCGCTGTTGTAAAGCATTGAAGCTGGCCGCGCCGCCGCCCTCCACCTCGCCAAGCGCATGGCCCTGCGCCGCCCCTTTCACCAGCAACTCACCGTCCAGCACGCCCACGCCGGTGAATGCGGCCGCGACATCGGGGAAGCTGCGCGTCACGTCGTCGCCCGCGCGACTGTACAGCCTCGTTTCGCCCGCCACGCCTACGATCTGCACCCGAATGCCGTCCCACTTCCACTCTGCCGCGTAATCCGTGAGATCGACGCGTAACTCCTCGAGCGGATGGGCGAGCATGAACGGGCGGAAAACGGGCATGTCGGCGGCGGTCGGCCGCGCGCCCTCCCCCCGGCCCCAGGCGAACAGCGCGTCATAGGGGGGGGCAATACCGTGCCAGACCTCTTCCACGGCCTCGACGTCAAGATCGAACGCCTGCGCCAGCGCCGTCTTGGCGAGACGCGAGGACACGCCGACCCGCAAGGCCCCGGTCGCGATCTTGAGCAAGGCGTAGCGGCCGCTTGCGTCGAGGTGGTCAAGCATCGATGCCAGAGCACGGGGCGCTTCTGAACGGCTCAACGTGCTCAGCCGCTCGACCACCGCCGAGATGCGCAGATCGCCGTCGTCGATTTCCGGCGGCTGATCGAACGGCTTCGGCCACAGCAAGGCGACGGTTTCGGCGAGATCGCCGACATAATCGCGGCTCATCTCGAACAACACGGGATCGACCCGTTCCTCGACGATGGCGCGTATCGCGGCGGCTTTTACCGCCGGTATGTCGATCTCGCCGGTCAGCGCGGCGAGGGCCCAGCCCCGATCGGGATCGGGCGTCGCACGCAGATAGTCCGCGATGAGCTTGAGTTTCGCGTTACGGGATCGGGTGTAGACCAGCCCGTCCAGCAATTGCGAAAACGCACGCATTGGTTGGCCGCGCCGCTATCCGACTTTCTTGGCGGCCATGATGCCCAGCACCAGGAAGATGACGAAAATCGCGATCGCGACAAAAAACAGGATCTTCGCGATGCCGACGAAGGCACCGCCCACGCCGCCGAAACCCATCGCGCCGAGGATCAACCCGACGACGAGAAAAATGACCGCCCACTTCAGCATGAAACGTCTCCGATAGATGATAGCCGAACGCGAGCGGAACGGGGGCGTTCCAAATGCCGCGGAACGCTTCATGGCTGCGCCGGTTGGCATTGGAGCTTTGAAAGGATAATCGAATCTTGCGTGCCGTCGGATGTGTCGTACTGGCCATCTTCCTGATCGGACTGCTGGTCGTGACCGGTATCCTCAAGATGATCTTCTGACAGAAAAAGGGCGGGGCCATCAGGCGCCCGCCCCCATCGACTATTATGGTATTTGTCGATCAGCTATTCCGACTGGCCTCGAACAGGAACCAAGCGCGCTCTTCCGCCTCGTCGGTCCAGTCGTCCAAGATGCCGCTGGTCGCATTGTCCTTGGCATCGTCCACGATGTCCTTGGCCTCGCGGAACGCCGCGACGAGCGCCAGATTATCCTCGCGCAATTCCGCAAGCATGTCCGCCGGGGCGACATAGTCGGCGTCATTGTCGCGAATCCGCTGATGGCGGGCGATGTCGCCGATCGACCGCAGGGTCGTGTTTCCGGTCTTGCGCACGCGCTCCGCGATCGCATCGGTCGTACCGAGTATCTGGGTCGCCTGATCGTCCAGCATCAGGTGGTAATCCCGGAAGTGCGGACCGGAGACATGCCAGTGGAAATTCTTCGTCTTGATATAAAGGGCGTAGCTATCCGCCAATATGCCGTTCAGCGCGTCGGCCACGCTCATCGCGGAATTCGTGGTGAGATCGGTGGGGGTGGCGAGCTCGGCGGTCGGCTCGGGGGTCTTTTCCTTCGGGGTCTTGGCCATAATGACATGCTCCTGACTGATCGGATCGGTGGCCAAACGATCCTGGCGGCGCTTGGTGGCATGTCCGTTGCCGTACGCATCATGAAAAAACGCAGTCGCGCCAATCGAGTGGATCGATCAGACGAGACCGAGCGCCCCTACCGCCACCACCGCGCCCGCGATCAGCAACGCTACGCCGACGCCCGCCCGGATGGCGCGCAACGGGGCCAGCCGCGGCCATTCCTCGGCCAGCAATACCGCCGGCACGTTGGCGAGGATGATGCCGGCGGCCGCGCCGAAGCCGGCCAGCCATATCGAATCGATCCGCGCGGCGATCGCCAGCGTCAGCAACTGGGTCTTGTCGCCAAACTCCAGGATGAAAAAGCCAAGCGCGGACGTGCCGAACACGCCGACCGGGCCATAACGCGATAGGATAGGGGGCCGGACCCGCATGAACCCCCCGGCCCCCGCGAAGATAAGACCCACCGCGAGCATCAGCGCGATAGCGCGGTGATTGACCATATCGTGCACCATAGCGCCACCGAATGCGGCGAGCAGGCTGTTGGCGATCGCCGCCACGGCGATCCCCGCCAGTACGAGGCCCGGCCGGCCGAACCGCACGGCGAGCAATATCGCCAGCAACTGGGTGCGATCGCCGATCTCGGCCAGGCCGGCGGCGATGAAGGCCGGTAGCAGCGCGTCCATTGCCTAAGGCGCGCCTCAGCCGGCCAAGCGGATGCCGACCGAGGCGACGAACGCGCGCGCCGTCGCCTCATCCTGTGCATCGACGCCGAGGGATTCGCGCATCGCATCAACCCACGGCCGTACCGCCGCCCTGCCCCCGCCATCCGCCAGCGCATCGCGCAGGCCGCCGGCCAGCCGCGCGAGCGGCAACAGACGGCCGGCGGCCGCGATGCTACGCACCGCCTCCACCTGCCGGTACAGATCGCCCGTGGGCACCAGCCGCGCATCCCGGGCGATACGCTCGATCCGGTCGGCCAGATCGCCTCTGGTTATCGAAGGCTCGATGATTGCGACGGTGGCCATGAACGTCTCCCCCCACATCCGGTTAGCGTGTCCGGATTAGCAGCCGATTAAGACCGGGCCGTGAAGGCGCCCGGCTTGACTCATGCGGGCGCGTAGGCCATTGCCCGCCCCGTTAGTAAGCGGCGGCGACGCCGCTTTCTTTTTTCGCGTCCTCTATTTCCGCATAAGGGTAACGGGTCATGGCCAAGCCGACCACCGTCAAGATCAAGCTCCTCAGCACGGCAGACACCGGCTTCTTCTATGTGACGAAGAAGAACCCGCGCAACCAGACGGAGAAGCTGAGCTTCCGCAAATATGATCCGGTCGTGCGCAAGCACGTGGATTTCAAGGAAGCCAAGATCAAGTAAGCGGCGTTCGGCGCTTCTCCCGCAAGCGGGGCGGCGCGTCAGACGAGGCCCTCGACGGTGGCGATGAAGCGCAACACCGATATCGGCTTGGAGACATAGGCCTCCGCCCCCGCCGCGCGGATCCGTTCCTCGTCGCCGCGGGCGGCATAGGCCGTCACCGCCATGATCGGGATGGCCCGAAGCGTCTCGTCCGCCTTCAACTGGACGATCAGATCCAGCCCGCTGACATGCGGCAGGTGGATGTCCATGATGATCAGGTCGGGGCGGACGGCCATCGCCCGCGCGATCGCCTCCCGCCCGTCGCGCACCGGCTCCGCCGTATAATCGTGGGCGCGGAGCAGATCGCAGAACAGCTTCAGGTTCAGTTCGTTGTCCTCGACAACCAGCACTTTCTTGTCCACGCCCCGCCCCATGCTGGCCCCCACGGAGACGTTAGGCGATGCGACGTGACAAAGTAAGCCATGACCCGACCGCTCTGGCCCTATCGGCGCTGGCGTGGACTCTGGCCGATACCGACCGGGCGACGCGCCTGCTCGCGCTGACCGGCCTCGATCCGGATGACCTGCGCCACCGCGCCGCCGATCCCGCCGTGCTGGGCGCTGTGCTGGCCTTTCTCGAGGCGCATCAGCCCGATCTCATCGCCTGCGCCGATGCGCTGGAGGTCGCGCCCGACGATCTCGTGCAGGCCCGGGCGGAGCTGGAGCGATGAACCGCCCCCTGCTCATCACCGATTGCGACGAAGTGCTGCTGCATATGGTGCGCCATTTCGGCGACTGGCTGGGCGAGGCGCATGCGATCGACTTCGCACTCGGCCCCAATCATAATTTCGCGACCGCTCTCACTCATCAAGCCACCGGCGAGGGAGTGGCCGCCGAGCGGATCTGGCCGCTGCTCGACGGTTTCTTCGCAACCGAGATGGCACGGCAGACGCTGATCCCGCATGCCCGCGAGGCCCTGGCCGAGATCGCCGAGGTCGCGGACATCGTCGTGCTCACCAATCTGCGCGATCAGTGCCACGCGGGCCGCGTCGCGCAACTGGAGGTGCTCGACATCCGCCATCGCGTCGTTTGCAACCAGGGCGGCAAGGGTACGCCGGTCGGCCGCCTGATCGCGGAATATCAGCCGAGCGTCGCCGTCTTCGTCGACGATCTGGCGGTACACCACGCCTCCGTGGCGGAGCATCAGCCGCAAGTCTGGCGGCTGCACATGATCGGTGAGCCACGTCTGGCCGAGCATAGCCCGAAGGCGCCCGAGGCCCATGCCCGCATCGATGATTGGGCGATCGCGAAGGAATGGGTGCTCGATCGCCTGCGCGCGGGGGAACCCGCCGAATAATATCGGGGCGGAACAGCGCCGGGTGGCTTGGCCCGTCACGCCATCACGCGCGCATCCGACGTCAGCGCGGCTGATAGAAGAAACTTCGCGCCGGTCGCCAAGGCGCGTTGCAGTCCAGTGCGGCTCGCCCTCGGGCGGATGATCGCATTGGTGCCCAGCGCGGGCCGGCGGTGCGAATGTCTTAGGGCTATCCCGCTCGCTGGCGGCCTCATGTCATGCAGGGAGCCGCAATGGCATAACATCAGCCGCACGGGCGCGATCGAATGCGCCGCAACGCGATCGCGTGGCACAGGATGTGACGCCGTGGGCGTATGGCTATCGGGCATTGCCACGTCAGCGGGCGTCGGCTGCGTCCGCGTCAGCCGCGCACCCGCCACAAACGTAACGGCGATCCCTTGGGCAGCGGCACGGGGGCCAGCCACGCCGGCACCCTCCCACGGACCAGTCGGGCATAAAAGCCGCGCGGGGCTTCCGTCTGATAGATCGTCGACTCGCTCATGCCGGGGCAGATCAGCAGCAGCGTCGCGCCGTGCCGCGCCATGATCGCGCGCGCCTGCTCCGGCGATCCGCGAAAGGCATGGATCACGTCGAGGATCGCTGCGCCGTTGCGATGATAGGGGCCGGCGATCGCGCGGTGATGCGTCACGGCGATCACGCGCGGGCCGAAGTCGACGAAGGTGAGAATGGTCGCGGCGGACAGCCGCGCGACCGGCGCAAGCGCCGGCAGCGTCGGACACTTGCGGTTGGCGGAGGCCACCTGCCGCCGCCACGGCTTCTGCGGCGCGGTGGGGATGGCATTCACGATCAGCGGCACGATCAGGCCCGACACCAGCAGGAACCCCACCACGCCAATGCTCATCCTCACCCACGCCTGCCGCTCCCCCATCACATGCGGGAGGAGGAGCCAGCCGAGCGCCACCGCCCCCGGCACCGCCAGTAGTTGCGCGGCCGCCCCGGCCCGCGCCTGCCAGGCGAGCAGCAGGCAGGCCGACAGCGCGAGCAAGGCGGGCGTCACCCAGGCGACGAAGGCAGGCGTGCCACGCGTGCGCCACAGCATCAAGGCGGCACCAATCAGCCCCGAAAGCGGCAGCGCCAGCAGCGGCAGATAGACGCGCCAGCCATGCTGATAGATCGGTTTCGCCTCCCGCACATGGCTGAGCCACAGCAGGTCGAGTTCGGGC
>CAJYJW010000086.1 GCA_913775025.1 uncultured Sphingomonas sp.
ACGACATGACGCTGTCGGTTGCGAGGTAGCTCATCATATTAGTTATCAGATGATCCTTATCGAAGCGGCTTTCGATGTCGCCGTGAGTATCCCCCCAGCGACGGAACTTTTCCAGCAGCCAACTCGCCCAGCCAATCGGATTGTCGTGAAGCGCAAAGCCTAGCGTCTGCGGGCGGGTGCTCTGCTGGTGATGGTAGCCGCTCTCCTCCTTCATCAGCGCCGCGACCGATTGCCAGTAGTCGGCAAGCGCGGGATCATCGGAGGATCCCGGCGGCGGCCCCATGAAGAAATTGAGGTGGATCGCCGTGACGACGTCCGCATGGGTGACGCCAAGCTGCTGGGTGACTGCCGAGCCCCAATCGCCCCCTTGCGCCAGGAAGCGGGGGTAGCCGAGCACTTCCACCATCAGCCGCCGCCACATCGCGGCTACGGTGGCCGGGCCGATCGGCTGCGCAGGACGCCCCGACCAGCCGTACCCCGGAAGCGACGGCACGACGACGTCGAACCCTGCCGCCACCAGCTTCGGGATCACCGCCTGAAACTCGACCACCGATCCGGGCCAGCCATGGGTTAACAGGATCGGGAGCGGCTGACCGCCGTCGCTGCGGACATGGTACAAATGGATGTCGATGCCATCCACCTCGGCCAGGAACTGCGGGAAGCGGTTCAGTGCCGCTTCCTGCGCGCGCCAGTCGTACTGCTCGCGCCAATAGTCTACGAACGCGGCGAGATACTCGCGGTCGGTGCCCCAGGTCCACCCGCCGCCGTCCGGAGCATAGCCGATCCGGCTGTCAGCCAGTCGTGCCCCAATCCGCGCGAGCACCAGTTCCGGCACATCAATCACGAAGGGTCGTACGGCCATGTTCCTCTCCTTCCGCCGCTGCCTGCCCTGCCTGCGGCGCATGTTCCAGAGACGTTGGGGCAATAATCACAGCGGCGATACATCTTGGCTCCGGTTACGCTCGCCTGGCCTTTCCATGCCGTCTCCCGGCCGCGACCGGTGACGGCGAGGCGGAGACGTTCTTCGCAACGCTGACCACCTGCTATGTCGCTGATCCCCGTGCCGATCGGGTTCGGCTGATCCGCATCCCCGAGGGTGCGCTCCCGCGGCTCAGCTGGCGGGACTGTGGCTGGCAGCAGAAAAGCCGCTCGAAGCCGTGGGGTCCTTTTGCCTCGAGCCATATAGCCCCGAAAGTCATGGTAAGGCCTTCCTGCCGGCGATCGGGTATGTGGCTGATCGCAGGAGCCGTAATGCCTTTGGCTGGATGATCTCCATACCGGTACGCCAGAGGCGAGGTCGACCCGTTCGGACCAGCCGTCAGCGTGACCCGGGCGCAGCCGGTCGGGAACCGGACGATCGGGCTGTCGAGCCGGCAACGATGCCGATGGGATGCACAGCGCGGAGGCGGCGGCGATCGTCGCCGTCGCTGCGGTCACCCTGTGATCCCCCCGACTCGCCACCCGCCGCCTGTCTCACCCCGAACGGGCAGGCAGGCAAACGCACCTCCCTACCTTCTGGGGCAACGATGCCACGCTCGATCCGGATCGCCACTGCGATGATTGCTAACTTGTCGTCGTCTGCCGCCAGCCCCGGTGTAAGGCTGAACCCTCGCGTCCTCACCCCGGCGCGAAAGACCTGAAACGAGATCGAGCAAACCATGACCGACCTGACGAATCGCGTAGTCCTTGTCACCGGAGCCTCGTCGGGTCTCGGCGCCTGCTTCGCCCGCGACGCCGCAACAAACGGTGCTGCGGTCGCGCTTGCCGCGCGCCGGGCGGAGCGGCTGACCGAGCTGAAGCAGGAGATCGAGGCGGGGGGCGGCCGCGCCGCGGTCATCGAGATGGACGTCGCGGATGAGGCCTCGGTGAGCGCGGGCTTTGATGCCGCGCAGGCGGCCCTCGGCCCGGTCAATTCGGTAATCGCCAACGCCGGCATGAACGTCCCGTCGTCGGCGCTGGGCCTATCGATCGCGGATTTCGATACGGTGATGGACGTCAACCTGCGCGGTGTCTTCATCACCGCCCGCGAGGCCGCCAAGCGGATGATCGCGAACGGCTCGCCGCAGTCGGGCGACGGCCGGATCGTGCTGGTCGGCTCGGTCGGCTCGCACCGCGTGCTCGAGAAGCTGGTCGCCTACAACGCCTCCAAGGCCGCGGTGCTGATGATGGGCAAGGCGCTGGCCAAGGAATGGGCGCTGAAGGGCATCAACGTCAACGTCATCTGCCCCGGCTGGATCGCCACCGAACTCAACAGCGCGTGGCTGGCGAGCCCGGCCGGCCAGGCGCTGGTCGCGGGCTTCCCGCGCAAGCGCGCAATGCAGCCCGAGGAGTTGCTGCCGATGGTGCGGCTGCTGCTATCCGATGCGTCGCGCGCGATCACCGGCGGCGGCTTCGAGCTGGACGACGGCCAGTCTCTCTGATCGGATCGCACGCATGAACGACCTGACCCATCATCCGGCAGCCGATCGCCTGCGCCCCCTGCTCAGCCCGCTGACGGTGCGAGGCCTGACTGTCGCCAACCGCGTCGTGATGGCGCCGATGACCCGGGAGAAGGCGGTCGACCGCGCACCGGGCGACGACGTCGTCGGCTACTATCGACGTCGCGCCGAGAACCATGTCGGGCTGATCGTTACCGAGGGCATCGGAGTTGACGATCCCGTCGCGGTGGACATGCCGGGCGTGCCGGTCCTGCATGGCGATGCCGCGCTCGCCGGTTGGCGGCGGGTGGTTGAGGCGGTGCACGGCGCCGGCGGCAAGATCCTGCCCCAGCTCTGGCATCAGGGCGCGATGCGCGATCCGACGAACAGCACCGCACCCGACCTCGGTTCGCGCCGGCCGTCCGGCATCCTCGGGCCGCTCGGCAAGGTCAGCCTCGAGCCCGACCATATCGCGCGGTTGCTGCCCGAAACCGATCCGATGACCGACAGTGAGATCGGGGACGTCATCGCCGCCTATGCGCGCAGCGCCGCAAACGCCGTCAGGCTTGGCTTCGACGGCGTCGCGCTGCACGGCGGCCATGGCTATCTGATCGACAATTTCCTCTGGGGCGGCACCAATCTGCGGACAGATCGCTGGGGCGGCGACCATCGCGGGCGCACCACCTTCGCGGTCGAACTGGTCCGCGCGATCCGCCGCGCGATCGGCGAGGAGCAGCCGATCATGCTGCGCTTCTCCCAATTCAAGATGCAGGACTATAACGCCCGCCTGGCTGACACGCCAAAGCAGCTGGGCGAAATCCTCGGCCCGATCGCGGATGCCGGCGTCGACATTTTCGACGGCAGCCAGCGCTACTTCGACACCCCCGTCTTCGAGGGATCGCCGCTCAACCTCGGCGGTTGGGCCAAAAAGCTGACCGGCAAGGTAGGCATGTGCGTCGGTGGCGTCGGGCTCGACCAGGGCAGGCGCGACCACCACGTCGACTCCGGCTCGGGCGCGTCCGACAATCTCGGCAAGCTGATCGAACGGTTCGAGCGTGGTGAAGTCGATCTGATCGGCGTCGGTCGTTCGCTGCTGAACGATCCGGCCTGGCTGGCGCGCGCGCTGCGCGGCGAGCCGTTCCTGCCATTCGATCAAGCCAATCTGCAGCGCCTGACCTGACGACGGACGCACCGTCGGGATCACGCCTGCGATAGTGGCCGGAATGCATTGGCAAGGTGGCCGACCGCCCCATAAGGTCCGAACAGATATCAATGGGAGGGGTCCGGATGACGGACGAAGCGACGCTGGCGGAGCGGATCGCCCGGCTGGAGGCGCGCATCGAGATCAGCGAACTGCCGACCCGCTATGCCCGCGCGGTCGATGGCCGCGACATCGACACCTGGGTCAGCCTGTTCGTTGAGGATGTGGATTGCGGCCGGCACGGCAGGGGCCGCGAGGCGCTGCGTAGCTTCATCGATCCGAGCGTGCGGACCTTCTACCGCTCCGTCCACTACATCTGCGGGCATACTGTCGACTTCATCGACGACGAGACTGCCGACGGTACCGTCTACTGCCGCGCCGAGCATGAGGACGGCGACGAATGGGTGACGATGGCGATCATCTATTTCGACCGTTACGTCCGCCGCGGCGGGCGCTGGTACTTCGAGCGGCGGCAGGAGAAGCACTGGTATTCGGTCGACGAGCTAGATCGCCCGCGGGCGCCGTTCCAGCTGTGGGAAAGATGGTCCGCGCGGCTGCCGCGCCTGCCGCAGGATTTTCCGACCTGGGCAGGGTTTTGGGACGCGTCCGGCACCGAGGAGATCGCGCGGATCACACGCCTGCCGGTCGGGCGTCAGGAGGCGACACGATGAAGGACTATAAGGGCAAGTGGCTGAAGACGCCTGAATTCCTGCTGTTCGAGGTGCAGGATGCGGTGGCGACGATCACCTTAAACCGGCCGGAAGCGCGCAACGCGCTGAACGCCCCGATGCTGACCGAAATGCGTCTCGCCCTGCTCGAAGCGGATGACCGGATGGACATCAACACTATCGTGCTGTGCGGGGCCGGCCGGGATTTTTGCGCCGGCTTTGACCTCAACCAGTCCTACCAGGGTCGCGGCGAGACGACGGAGATCGGCGATTACCGCTATCGCGTCGCCGCCGAGCGGTACGACGACGACTGCTGGTCGATCGAACGCACGCAGGAACTGGCACTGGTCATCCCGTCGCTCCACAAGCCGGTGATCGCCAAGGTGCACGGCAACTGCCTGGCCGGCGGCACCGATCTCGCGTTGAGCTGCGATATGATCGTGGCGGCCGACGATGCGCGGATCGGCTTTCCCGCCACCCGCGCCAACGGCACTCCGCCGGCGCATATGTGGACCTACCATGTCGGTCCGCAGTGGGCGAAGCGGCTGTTGTGCACCGGCGACAAGATCACGGGTCGCGACGCCGCCCGCATCGGCCTGGTCATGGAAAGCTGGCCTGCCGAGGAGCTGGATCAGGCCGTTACCGAACTCGCGCGACGCATGGCACTTGTCGATCAGGAGCTGCTGTCCGCCCACAAGCGCGTCGTCAATCTCGCGCTCGAGCAGATGGGCGCCGTCACCATCCAGCGGCTGGCCGGCGAGCTCGACGCCCGCGCGCACCTCTCTACCGGACCGCGACGGACCCGTTTCAAGCAGGACATGAAGGAGCATGGTCTGAAGGAAGCGCTGAAAAACCGCGACGGGCCGTTCGGCGATGGCTTCGTCAGGCTGCGCGACCCGAACGCATGAGCACGACCGCGCTACTCTGCATGATCGATGCGCCGGCCGCGGCGCCACTGGCGGCGGCGCTGGATGCGGCGGGCGCGGTAACACGTTGCGCCACGAGCGCGGCGGAGGCCGTGGCGGCAATACGCGACACGCTGCCGGAGGTGATCGGCGTCGTGATGCTCGCTGCGGACGCCGGGACCGCCCGCCCGCTCGTCGCCTGGTCGGCACACGACTGGATGGCGTCGGCCGACACGCCGATCTTCGACCTGCTCGCGTTGCTGAACGGATTGCGTGACGCGATCGATGGGCGCGCCGCGACGATCGTGCTGATCGGTCCCGAGATCGGTCAGACCGGTGCCGTCGGCCACGTCGCGCTGTCGGCGATGGTCGAGGGTCAGCGCGGTCTGATGAAGACGCTCGCCCGACAATGGGGGCCGGCGATCCGTTTCGCCTGGGCCGGCGTCTGGCCGCCCCTGCTGCTCCCGGATCTCGACGTGGCGGCGCTTCCCGAGCAGCCGGAACTCGGCCCCTACGTGCCCCCGGCCGGTGGCCGCCCCGGCTGGAGCGAAGCCGCCGAGACGGTGCTGGCGCTCGCCCGGCTCGCGCGTGCCAGCACCGGGCAAAGCGTACTCGTCGACGGAGGGGAGTGGATGCTGCCATGACCGGGCTTCTCGAAGGACGCGTGGCAATCGTCACCGGGGCCGGGGCGCGGCTGGGACGTGACCTGGCCATGGCGCTGGCGGCGCAGGGCGCGCGGGTTGGGGTGGCGGTGCGCAACGTGGCGGCCGGCGAGGAGACGGTGGCGCTGATTGACGCGGCCGGCGGCGCGGCACGGCTGGTGGCAATGGACGTGACCGACGAGACATCGGTGGCCGATGGCACGGGCGCCCTTGTCGGGGCTTGGGGTGGCCTCGATATCATGGTGCACAATGCCAGCAACTCATCGTCCGCCCATCCGGCGGCGGCGGCTGGCGTCAGCCGTGAAGATTGGCTCGCCCAGTCTCGGGTGGCGCTGGGCGGCGCCTTTCTGACGGCGCGGGCGGCGTACCCGCATCTCGCCCGGTCGCCTCACGGCCGCTACCTGACGCTCAGCAGCACGTTCGGCTTCCACGGCGCTGCGATGAACACCATCTACTCCGCGCAGAAATCCGCCTATCGCGGCTTCGTGCGTGCCCTGGCGCGGGAGTGGGGGCCGGACGGCATCACCGTCAACGCGATCTGCCCGGCCGCCGCAACCGACTCCACCAAGGAATTCTTTGCGCAGAACCCGGCGATGCGCGACGCCTACCTTCGCAAGTTCCCGCTCGGCCGGCTGGGCGTGCCGCGCACCGACGTCGCCGATCCGATGGCGCTCCTGTGCAGCGACGCGTTCGGGTATATGACCGGCCAGATCTTCTTCCTCGACGGCGGCATGTATCCCGCAGGTTGACGTCTTTCAGGAGGGTGCCATGAGCGACGACCGGACCGCCCGAGGCCTGCGGATCCTCGACGAACTGATGGGTGACGGCGCCTCCACCAGGATGCAGGAGGCGATCGCCTCGAATGGCTTCGGCTCGGCGATCGGTGAGCTGGCGACGCACTATGCCTTCGCCGACGTGTGGAGCCGGCCGGGGCTGGAGCGCAGGCAGCGCAGCCTGGTCGTCATAGGCGTGCTGATCGCCCAGCGGCAGCTCCTCGAGCTCAAGAATCATATCCGGATCGGCCTGCGCAACGGCCTGACACTGGGCGAGATCGAGGAGGCGCTTATCCAGACAACACCTTATGTCGGCTTCCCCGCCGTCGCCTCCGCCACCACCGCTATCGTCGAGGTGCTGCGCGAGCTGGGCATCGATACCAGCACGCGCACCCCCGAAGAGCGCGGTATGCTCTGACCGACCTTCAAAGGACTAGATTATGGCATTTGCGGCTACCGTCGATCAATTGATCGCTGAGGCAAAAGAGATCGCCGGCAGCGACGATTTGGGACCGGACGACTATCGCGAGGGACTTGATCGGCTCGTCGCAGAGCTTTCCCAGATCGGGCTCACCGCCCAGGGGGAGGCGGCAACGCGGGGTCAGATCGTCAATAATCTCGTGGCGCGGCTGAAGGCGGTCGACGGCTTCAAGGCGCGGCCGGACGCCATGGGCCGTCCGATCAAGCAGCCGCTGGTGATCACTGGAATCGTGCGATCGGGCACCACCGCGCTTCACAAGCTGTTGTCGATGGATCGGCAGTTCCAGGGGCCCGAGCACTGGCTGTGCGCCGCTCCCCAGCCCCGGCCGCCGCGTGACGCCTGGGAGTCGAACCCCGATTACCGCAAATCGAAGGCAACGCTCGACGCGATGATCGAAGTCGCGCCCGAAATCCTTGAGGATCACGGCATGTCTGTCGACGATGTCGAGGAGTCGCTCAACGTCCTGTCACAGAGCTTCTGCTCGAATATGTACGGCTCGCAGTGCCAGATCCCCGAGTATGACGCCTGGTACCGTGCCACCGACGACAGGTTCAGCTACGCTTATTTCGCCGACGTGCTGCGGCTGATCGGCGCCGACGCGCCGGACCGCCGCTGGCTGCTGAAGAATCCGACGGACACCTTCTCGATGCAGCAGGTGCTCGACGTTTTCCCTGATGCGATGATCGTCCAGACCCATCGCGATCCGCTGCAGTCGGTGCCGTCAGTGTGCAACCTGCTCGGCGGCGCACAGCGCCTATTCTCCGGCGCCAACGCCGATCCCGCCCGAATGTTCGCGCGCGAGCAGGAGATGTGGGCGCTGGCGATGGAGCGGGCGGAGGCGGTGAAGGAGACCGTGCCGGGCCAGGTGATGGACGTGCAGTTCGGCGATTTCGTCCGCGACCAGATGGGCGTCGTCGCGCGCATCTACGATCGTTTTGGTCTGACCCTCACGGCAGAGGCGGAGGATGCCATGCGCGGCTGGCTCGCCGCCCACCCGCGCCGGTCGACCACGCTTCACCGCTTCACACCGGAAGACTTTGGCGGCAGCACCGCCGCCCTGCTCGAACGCTACAAGGCCTATCGCGAGCGCTACGGCTACGCGGCCTAGCCGCGCATCGCCCGGTCGAGAAAGGCGGTCCAGGCGGGGGGCATCACGAAGCCGGACGGGCTGGACCAGATCTGGTCGATGAGCGCTCTTGCGCGCTCATCGGTCCAGTTGAGCCGCCGGACCGCGTAGGCGGCATAGAAGGCGGTCACCCGGTAGTTGGCCTGGCAATGGATCAGGACAGACTGATCCGCCACCTTGTCCATGATGGCCGCGAAGCGCTCGAACTGGGTCTGATCGGGCGCATCCCATGGCACTGAAATCTGATGAAACGTCATGCCAAGTTCGGCGACGATCCCTGCCTCTCCGACCAAGGCGCCGGGCACGTCGTCCGGCGCAAGATTGACGACATGCCGGACGCTCGACGCCGCCGCGTCCGCAAGTTGGGCCGGGGTCGGCTGGCCGGCGGTCGCCGTCCACTCGTCGATGCGGATGAAGTTCGGGGCGGTTTCAATCGCTTGGCTCACGGCCAGATCAGCTGCAATTCTAGAATACCGTTGACCTGACCGGTCACGAGCACCGGCTTCGTCCCCGGCTTCACTCGGAACTCGGGGATCCGCGCCAGCCACTCCTTCAGAAACACGCGGAGCTCGCGTCGGGCGAGCGTCGCCCCCGGACAGGCATGGGCGCCGTTGCCAAAGACGGCATGGACCGGATTGCTGCGGTCATAGTCAACCGTGAACGGATCGGCGTTCAGCCGATCGTCGACGCCCACCAGCAGGTTCGGAGGCAGGATAATGTCGCCTTCCTTGAACTGCACGCCCTTATACTCAAGATCCTGGGTGATAATCCGGGTGGTATTGGCGATTCCGTGGCGGCGCAGCATCTCTTCGATTGCCGCCTTCATAAAGGAATCGTCCTCCATCCTATCGACCATGCGGCGTCGATGCTCCGGGTTTTCGGCGAGGAACTTGGCGAACAGGCCGATCATGGTGGCGACCGTGTCGAGCCCGCCGAACAGCACCAGCGACGCATAGTTGATGCCGTCCGCCTCGCTGATGCGCTCACCGTTGATCTGGACGTTGACCAATCGGCTAAGCAGGTCCTGACCCGGATCGGCCTGCCGCTCGGCCACCCATTTCTGGAGATAGACGCCCATCTTATGTTGGGCGTCGAGCCGCTCGCCCGCGTCCGAACTGCGGACGGAGGTCTCTGCGATCGGCACGAGATAGTGGCGATCCTCGAGCGGCAGATCGACCATCTTCAAGAAGATGTGGATCGGCAGGATTTTGGCAAAATCCTGGATGAACTCGCATTCGCCCCGGGGCAGCAGCGCCTCGATCTGGTCGATGGCGACCCGGCGGACATCCTCTTCGAGATGCTGCACGACGCCCGGGGTCAGAGCCTGCATCAGCGGCCGACGATACTGCGCGTGGAGCGGCGGATCGATCTCAAGCGGGATCTGGCGCGGAGTGCCGGCGGGCGGACGCGGCAGCGTGATGCTGGCGTTGGAGAAGATCGTCGTCGTGCGCTGAATGTGGACGATATCCTCCCCGCGCGTGGCGACCCAGTGCCCGCCGTTGCGCGGCGTCCAGAAAATGTCGGGATGGTCTCCTTGGAACGCGGCGTAAGCGGCCTGGATGTCCTCCTCGGACCCCGCCAGATGATAGTAATCGAAATCGCGCACCAAGGCTTCCGACACGTGTGCAGGCCGCCCGGCAAGCGCCGCACCGTGCTGCTCGTTCATGGCCAATAATCCCTTATCGGCCATCAGGCTTCGAAGCGGACAAAAATGTGCTCGGGCACGCGCATCATGATGCCCTTCACCTGCGGCCGGGGCTTGTCGGGATCGAGCCGCAGGCCGGGAAGATGATCGAGCACCGCGTGCATGGCCCGGGTCATCTCCACCCGGGCGAGATGCTGACCGACGCAGATGTGCGGCCCTCGCGAGAAGGCCCAGTGCGCGTCGCGCTTGCGGAAAATGTCGAACCTGTCCGGATCCGGCCAGATCGCGGGATCGCGGTTCGCCGCCGCCGCCACCACGTCCAACACCGATCCGGCGGGGATGTCGATCCCGCCGAGCGTCATGTCGACACGGGTCATCCGCGCCTGCGACACGACCGGTCCGTCCCAGCGCAACGCCTCCTCGATCGCGGGTGCGATCAGCTTGCGGTCCTGTCGCAACGCTTCCAGCTGATCCGGATTTTCCAGGAGCGCGGTCAGCAGGATGCTGGTGCCCCGGTAGGTGGTATCGCCGGCCGCGTTCATCAGCTGACGCAGAAAGGAGATCAGCACCAGTTCCGGGAGATGCTCACCATCGACCTCGGTGTTGGCAAGCAGCGAAACCAGATCGTCGCCCGGTTTACGCCGCCGCTCCTCGATGAGCGTAACGAAGTAGGCGCCTAGCTTGGCGGCGGCCTCCTGCGGCCGGCCTGGCGTCAGGAAATCGGTCTGCCCGATCGCCAGCCGTTGAAAGGTGCGTACGTCCGACTGCGGCAGCGCCAGCTGACGGTAGATCACCTCGAACGGGTAGCGGAGCGTGAATTCCTGCACGAGATCGGCGGTGCCGCGATTCTGGAAGCCGTCCATCAGATCGCGCACCGCCGGATCGACGATCGTCTCGCCCCAGGTCTTCACATGCTGGGGCAGGAAGATCTTCTGGAAGATCTTGCGGAAGCGGCCGTGCTCCGGATTGTCCATCGTGCTGATGGAGCCCATGCCGAAGCTGCTGCCCAGATTGGCTTGGTAGGCAGCGTTGGAGAAGCGCGTCTGATCGGTCAGGGCCTCGTTGATCTCGGCCGTGCCCAGCACCGTGAACTTGCGTCGGCCCGGATACGGTGTCGACGCCATTCCGAAGTGGCTCGCATAATCGCCTTCCAGCACCGCTCCCTCGGCCCGAAGCGCGTGGATCTTTGGATAGGGGTTGAGATCCGAGCCGAAGTTCAGCTCGTCGGACTGAAATGGGTCGTAGTCCGGATCATCGAACTCCTGAATTCGTGCTGCCGTCGCCACATCCCCCTCCCGCTTCTATGTAGTGTTTGCCATATAACGAGATGCCGGCGGGAGCGTCAATCGACCGGGTCGCTGGACACCGGCGCCCGGAGCCCACGAAGCACGATGGCGTCGATCGTCTCGATGACATGCTCGCGCTCGCCGCCACCGGTCGGAAACAACCACTCGCGCATTAGCACCACGCCCGCGACCATGCCGAAGGACAGACGGATCGCCGCGTCGATATCGAGGTCCGGCGTGCGCCCGACGGCGGCATAATCCGCCTTCAGCTGGGCGAGCCCGGCATCGAAGAAGGGCTCGAGATCTGGGCCAGTCCCGCCCCCTGCAAGCGTCTGCGAGCGCCCGGCGACAAGCGCGCTCAGCAGGTCGCGATTCTCCGTCAGCAAGTCGTAGACGAGGACGGAGAGATCGTGGGGATCAGCGCCGCCGACCGACTGCTGCAAGGCGGTGAACTCGCGGATCACCTGGTTGAACGGGGCGACGATCACCGCGTCGAACAGCTGCGCCTTGTCGCCATAATAGCGGAACAGCAGCGTCTCGCTGACATCGGCCAGGTCGGCGATCTCGCGCGTGGTGGCGGCATAGCCCCGATCCGCGAACAGCCGCCGGGCAGCGGAGCGGATGCTCGCGTCGACATTCTCGCGGGTGCGCCGGGCACGGCGTTGGCGCGGCGCCGGCGCGGCCTCGACGACCGGCCTCAGGGCCACGACATTGCTTCGCTCGACGGTCACCTGTTGCGTCCCTCCAGGATCAGCTTGGCGGCACGCCATGCCGACGCCATCACTGGGCCGTTCGTGTTGGCCGACACCATCGCAGGCATGATGGAGGCATCGACCACCCGAACGCCGTTGACGCCCCGCACCCGGCACCGCTCGTCGATCACAGCGTCGGGAAAATCACCCATCCGACAGGTACCGCAGGTGTGATATCCGGCCTGGCCACGGGTTCGGAATGCATCGACGATCTCCTGATCGCTGTCCAGCGCCCGGATGGGGTCGCGCTCCGTCACCACCATCGGCGCGATCGCCGGCTGACGCATCCAGTCGCGGATGTAGCGGAACATCGCCGCGGTCACGCGCTGGTCGTAGGGATCGCTTAGATAGCCGGCGCGGATTGCGGCAGGCGCGCTTGGATCGGCCGCAGTGATCCGCACCGATCCTTCGCTGCGCGAACGCAACGGATAGCCAAACAGCTGGATTGAGTGGACGTCGTCCAGCACCATGTTGCCCTTGGCATCGGGTGTCGCGACGGCGGGCGAAAACAGGATCTCGGCATCGGCGGTCGCGGACTCAGGCAGCACCTTGGCGAAGGCGCCGACCGTTCCGTAGCCGACAGACATCGCCCCCTTGCCCTGCAGATAGTAGCGCATCACGTTGCCGAGCAGCCGCAGCCCGCGCAGCTCGAAATTATCGGAATGGGGGACGTTCACCTCATACTGCATCATCAGCAGCCGGTGCTCGAGCATGTGCGCGCCCACGCCCGGGCTGTCCGCCACCACCTCGATGCCGAGATCACACAGCAGGCCCGCCGGGCCGATGCCCGAGCGCTGGAGGATCTGAGGCGACATCAGCGCACCAGCCGCCAGGATCACCTCGCCGTCGGTGTCGAAGCGACGGCGCCGACCATCGACGATCGCCTCGACGCCGGTGCAACTCCGGTTCTCGAAGAGCAGACGATCGACGAGCGCGCCGGTGATCCGCTCCAGGTTTGGCCGTCCCTTCGCCGCACCGAGGAACGCGGCCGCGCTGCTGTGGCGGCGGCCGTTGCGGATTGTCCGGGTGGCGTAGCCTACCCCCTGTCCGTCCGGCGCCTTGTCGTTGAGATCCTCTACCCGCGGCACGCCCATCTGCTCGCCGGCCCTGATGAACGCCTCGGTCAGCGGATTGCGGCCCTGCTCGATCGACACGTGGAGCGGCCCGGATCCGCCACGCACCGCGCTGCCACCGAGCTGATGGTTCTCGATTTCGCGGAAGGCGGTGCCGATCTCGTTCCAGCCCCAGCCCTTGGCGCCCAGCGCCTCCCAGCCGTCATAGTCCTCTGGCTGGCCACGGAAATACATCATGCCGTTGACCGACGACGATCCGCCGAGCACCTTGCCGCGCACCCACGTCTCGGCGGGGATGTCGCCATGCGCCTCGGTCTGAAAATACCAGACGTGGCGGGGATCGGAGAGCAGCTTGGCACTGCCCCGCGGCATGTGGACGAAGGGATGGGTGTCGGCCGGCCCAGCTTCGAGCAGCAGCACCTTGTTGGCAGGGTTCAGCGAAAGCCGCTCCGCCAGCACGCAGCCCGCGGAGCCGGCGCCGACGACAATATAATCCCAACCGCTCACGGCCCTCTCCCCTTGCGACGGGATGTCGCTCCGTCCTCCCCTGGGTAGTGCCCGGCTGACGCGATGCTATCAAGCACCTGCTCGACGCCGGGATCGTTCGGGCCGGCGGTGGAGGGGCTGTGGACGGGTTGCTGGCCGATCGTTCGCACGCCGAGGTCTATCCATCGCAGCAGCGATACCGCTTCGTGTCAGGTTGACACGAACCCCGTCTCTCCGATCCTAGCGGCCAGAGGCGGAGGACGGCGGGGTGCGGACCATCGCCTGCCAGATCATCCGTTCGCGACCCTCGACAAGACCCGCCGTTACGTCACCTAGCGGAACAGAGGACATGACTGGGCTACGATGACTACTCCGACAGAGGCCGGCGGGCCGGATCTTCAGTATCAGGGCCATCTGGCCGCCGGACGCTTCATGATCCAGCGTGGCGTCACCAGCGGCGTCGCCGTCTTCTACCCGCGCACGGTGGCGCCGGGCACCGGCGAGGCGCTCGAATGGGTGGAAGCCTCTGGGCGTGGCACCGTCTACGCCTCGACCTGCGTGCGCAAGCGCCCGCCCGAGGCCGACGTCAACATCGCCCTGATCGACCTGGAGGAAGGGCCGCGCATGATGTCCCGGGTCGAGGGGATCGCCGCCGACGCCGTACCGATAGGGCTGGCCGTGACCGCGCGCATCGTCGCGCAGGACGACGGCCATCTGGTGGTGTTCGATCCGGCGGACGAGGCCGTGGCGTGAGCGATCCCTTTCCCCGCGCTCGAACCGCGATCGTCGGCGCCGCCACCTTCGGCCTCGGCCGCTGTCCGGGCTACGAGCCGCGCGACATGGCCGCGATCGCGGCGCGCGACGCGCTGGCGGAGGCAGGGCTGAGCTTCGCCGATGTCGACGGGCTGTTCTTCACCGGCTCAGACGACACGTTCGGCGGCGCGATGAACCTGGCGCAATATTGCGGCATCCGCCCCAAGGTCGCGGATAATAGCCGAACCGGCGGCAACGTGTTCGAAAGCTATGTCGAGCGCGCCGCCTGGCTGCTGGACGCCGGCCTGATCGACTGCGCGCTGATCGCCTATGGCAGCAACCAGGCCTCGGCGACCGGCAAGTTGTCCTCCACCGCGCGGCCGTTCGTCTACGAGGCGGCCTACCGCCCTCTCCTGCCGCTTACCGGCTACGCGCTGGCGGCTCAGCGGCACATGCACCTTTACGGCACCACCAAGCGCCAGCTAGGCGAGGTGGCGCTGGCTGCACGGAAGTGGGCGCAGCTCAATCCGGAGGCCTTCGTCCGTACGCCGCTTACGATGGACGAGTATCTGGGCGCGCGGATGATCAGCGATCCGCTTGGCAAGCTCGACTGCTGCCTTGTCACCGACGGCGCCGCCGCGGTGGTGATGACGCGGGCCGATCGCGCGCGCGACCTCGCGACCGCGCCCGTCGCCGTGCTCGGTGCGGCGAGCATGACCACCCACTCGCAAATCTCGGCGATGCCCGAGCTCACCGTCACGCCGCTCGCCGAGTGCGGGCCGCGAGCGCTCGCGCAGGCCGGGCTGTCACCGGACGATATCGACGTGGTACAGCTCTACGACGCCTTCACCATCAATCCGATCCTCTTCCTCGAGGATCTCGGCTTCTGCCCCAAGGGCGAAGGTGGCCGCTTCGTCGATGACGGCGCGATTGCCCCGGGCGGGGGACTGGCGGTGAACACCAATGGCGGTGGCCTTTCGTGTACGCATCCGGGCATGTACGGCCTGTTTACCATCGTCGAGGCGGTACGTCAGCTGCGTGGCGAGTGCGGGGACCGGCAGGTAAAGGACGCACGCCACGCGATCGCGCAAGGCAATGGGGGCGTGCTGTCGAGCCAGGCGGTCGTCGTGCTGGGCGTGGACTGATCACCGTGTCTGCCCGGCCCCGACCCGCAAGTCATTTCGCCCGCCATTGAGGGAATTGGAACAGGACCATGGACTTCATTCCGGACCCAAGCCTCGATGCCTTCCGGCACGAGATCCGCGAGGCGATCAACGCCGATCTACCGACCGATCTGAAGGAAAAGCAGATCGCCTATGCGGGGAGCCAGAACGAGCCCGAGGACTCGCTCACGTGGATGCGGATCCTTGACAAGCGCGGCTGGGCGGTTCCGCACTGGCCGGTCGAGCATGGCGGCACCGGCTGGTCGCCCATGCAGCTTTACATCTTCAATGAGGAATGCACGAACGCTTTCGCCCCCGACATCTGCTGGGGCAGCTCCCACATGTGCGGGCCGGTGATCTACACATTCGGTTCGGACGCGCAGAAAGAGCGCTTCCTGCCGGAGATGCGGCGCGGCGACTATTATCTGGCGCAGGGCTTTTCCGAACCCGGCAACGGGTCCGACCTTGCGCGGCTGCGGACGTCGGCGCGGCGCGAGGGCGACCGCTACATCGTCAACGGCCAGAAGATCTGGACCAGCTCGGGTTATTTCGCCGAGTGGGGCTTCTTCCTCGTCCGCACCGACCCAACGGTGAAGCCGCAGGCGGGCATCTCCTTCCTGATGATCAAGATGGACACGCCCGGCATCACCGTACGACGCATCCCGCAGCTGAACGGCGAGTCGGACCTGTGCGAGGTGTTCCTCGACAATGTCGAGGTGCCCGCCGGCAACCTCATCGGCGAGGAGGGCAAGGGTTGGAGCTATGCCAAGTTCCTGCTCGATCACGAACGGACGACGAGCAGCTTCATCTTCTTCAACAAGCGCGAGGTGGCGCGCGCGCGCGCGATTGCGGAAGCCGAGACGCAGGACGGCGTCCCGCTGATCCGCAATCCGGTGTTCCGCGATCGTCTGACCCGGCTGGAGGCCGAGGCGACGGCACTCGAATGGTCGGTGCTGCGCGAACTCAGCAAGGAGGAGTTCAAATATCACCCTACCGCCGCGGCCTCGACGTTGAAGGTGGCGGGATCGCGTCTCCAGCAGGCAATCTGCGAGCTGGAGATGGATCTGCTGGGTGCCCGGTCGCTTCGCAAATTCGCTTATGACGCGCATGATCGCGATGCCGCCCCGCTGTGGCCCGATTACAGCGAGACCGTCACGCCGCGCGCGCTCGTGATGCGAGCCTCGACGATCTACGGCGGCACCCTTCAGATCCAGAAGGGCATCATCTCCAAGCTCGCCTTCGATCTTTAGGCGCCAGGCAGGATCAGGACATGGACTTCAACCCCTCCGATCTGCAGCGTATGCTGCTCGACAGCGCCGAGCGCTTTCTCGCGGATCGCTTCACCCTGGAACATCGTCGCGGCCTGCGAGCCACGGCGGACGGGCTCGATACCGAGGCTTGGTCGACGTTCGCCGAGCTCGGCTGGCTGTCGCTCCGCGTGCCGGAGGCGCTGGGCGGTCTCGGCGGCACGATGGCGGACGTCGCCACGCTGGCGACAGCGCTCGGCTACAACTGTGTCGCCTCGCCCTTCACCAGCAGCGTGGTGATCGCACCGACCATCCTGACGGGGGCCGATCAGCCGCAGGAAGCTTTGCTCGAGGCGATCGTCGGCGGCACCGCGCGCGTCGCCCTTGTCCACGACGAGCCGGGCGACCGCTACGCCTATGACAAGCCTCGCGGCACGACCGCGGCGCTGCGCGACGGCGCGATCGTCCTCAGCGGCCAGAAGCTTCTGGCGGTCGATGCGCCGTCCGCCTCCCATCTGATCGTCACGGCGACGATCGACGGCGATCTCGCGCTGGTCCTGGTGCCATCCGACGGCGCCGGGATCGAGAAATCGCCATACCCCCTCTACAATGACCAGCGCGCCGCGGACATTCGCTTCGACGACGTGGCGGGTGGGACTCTGCTCGCCCGCGGAGCCGCGGCGCAGGCGTTGCTCACGCAGGCGCTCGATCTCGGTCGGATCGCCGATGCCGCGCAGATGGTCGGCTCGATGGAGGCGGACCTTGCCATTTGCTCGGCGTATCTCAAGGAGCGACAGCAGTTCGGCCAGCCGATCGGCAAGTTCCAGGCGCTTCAGCATATCATGGCCGATATGTTCGTGGCGACACACCAGGCGCGCTCGATCCTCTACGCGGCGATCGCGTCTGCCGACGCCGATGCCGCTCCGCCCGCGCTGGCCCGTATGGTCTCGCTGATGCGCATCAATCTCGCGGAGGCCTATCAGGTGGTCGCGCGCCAGGCGATCCAGCTCCACGGTGGCTACGGCATCACCGACGAATATGAGGTCAGCCACCACTATCGGCACCAGCTGGTCCTGGAAAAACTCTACGGCGATGTCGACCATCACCAGCGGAGGCTGGCGGCTCTGTGACTGCGGCGGGCTCGGGCTCGGAGCGGGCTGCGTTCGGCGATCGGGGCGGCCTTCTCCGCCCGCTCGCCGGCTATGGAGGCCGCAGGCCCGAGGCACCGGAATGGTTCGCCCGCGCGATGGCGGTGCCGATGACGCGGCATTGCGTCCCGGTTGATGGCGCCGGTATCGAAGCGCTGTCCTGGGGCGATCGATCAGCACCCCCGCTGCTGCTGCTGCACGGCTCGATGGCGCATGCGGAATGGTGGAGCCCGATCGCGCAGCTCCTCTCCCAGCACCACCATGTCGTCTCGATGTCGTTCGCGGGGATGGGCCGATCAGACTGGCGGAGCAGCTATTCCACCCCCTTGATGGCGCGCGAGGCGTTGGCGGTGGCGATGGCGCTCGGGCTAACCGACGGACCCGCCAAGCCCGTTCTGATCGCCCACAGCTTTGGCGGGAAACCGGCCTCGATCCTCGCCGGTGACCATGGCGAGCGTTTCGCCGGAACCGTGTTCGTCGATTCGTTCATCCTGCCCGAAATGGAGGTAGGCGGCAAAGCCCCCCCCTATCAGCATCGCTCCTACCCCAGTGAGGCCGACGCCCTCGCCCGGTTCCGCCTGTCGCCGAATCAGCCGGGCGGCGAACCCTATGTGCTGGACGCGATCGCGCGCGCCGGGATCGTTGAGCGCGATGGCCGCTGGACCTGGCGCTTCGACCCGGACTTCTTTCGCAAGCTCGATTTTGAGAACGCCTGGGACGAAGCGCGTCGGGCGCGCTGCCCGCTCGCCTTCATCCGCGGCGAGCATTCGCCGATCGCTACTCGTGCCGACTTCGCGCTTCAGCGGGAGAATATGAGGCCGGACAGTCTGTTCGTGGAGGTCCCGGACGCCTATCACCACGTCATGGTCGATCAGCCGCTAGCGCTGACCGCGACGCTGCGGGCGATCATCGCCGCGTGGAGCGTCGCCGGCCACTGACTACAGCGCTGCCGTTCAGGAAGACGGGGCTATCAGATCAGGCCAGCGCGTGCAGCTGTGCCTTCACCACCTTGCCGGTCGCGTTCATCGGGAGCGCGGGCACGAAGTGGACCGAGCGCGGCACCTTGTAGTTGGCCATCTCGTTGCGGCTCCAGGCGATCACCTCGGCCTCGGTCAGCGCAACACCGGGATGCTGGACCACGAACGCGCGTCCGACCTGGCCGAGCCGGGCATCGTCGACGCCGATGACGGCGACCTGCGCAATGCCGGGCATCGTCCCCAGCACCCGCTCGATCTCCGCCGGGTAACAGTTGAAGCCGCCGACAAGGTACATGTCCTTGATCCGGTCGGTAATGTGCAGGTTGCCCTGCTCGTCGACCCACCCGGCGTCGCCGGTCAACAGGAAGCCGTCGGCGGTAAACGCCCTGGCGGACGCTTCCGGATTGTCGAGATAGCCGGTCGTCACCTGCGGGCCGCGCACCGCCACCTCGCCGCGCTCGCCGGTCGGGAGCGTGGCGTGGTCGGGGCCGATGATCTTCATCTCAAGATTGCTGAGCGCCTGTCCAACCGTCTCGGCGACGACCTTCGGACTGTCGCCCGGTCGGGTCGTGGTGACAGATCCTGCGGTCTCGGTCAGACCGTAGCCGGTCTGCACCAGCACGCGCGGACCGAAGGCGCGCAGCATGTCCTCTATCAGTCGCACCGGGACGGTGGTGCCGCCGGTGGAGATCAGGCGGAGACTTGTCAGGTCGGTACGCGCCAGGTCGGGATGGTCGAGAAGCGCCTGGCTGATGACCGGCGCGATCGGCAGCACGGTCACACGTTCCCGCTCGACCATGCGGAGCAGATCGCCCGGGTCGAAGCTGCTGACCGGGATGATCCTGACACCCTGAAGGAGCGACACCTGCCAGCCGGCCCGGTAACCGGCATTATGCGCGAAGGGGAAGGTGACGGCGAACACGTCGTCGGGCGTGAAGCCGATGATCTCGGCTGCCTGAACGTCGCAGGCGATGAGGCTTTGCTGCTGGGTCATCAGCACACCTTTGGGACGGCCGGTAGTGCCCGAGGTGAAAATGATGTCAGCAAGGTCTTCGCCCGACCCTTCCGCGATCCGGCGATCAAGCGCGGATGCTTCGGCCCTGCCGTCCCAGGCCCGGAGAGCTGCGAGCGACAGCACCCGCTCCCCGACGGTGCCGCCGGTTTCGCCGAAGACGACTAGATGCTTGACCTGCGGCAGGGACTGCGCCTCCAGCGCCGCGACGAAATCATAATCGCCGAAACCCCGATCGGTGAAGACGAGGCGTGCCTTAGCGTCGATCAAGATATCAGCGACTTCACGCCCGCGCAGGCGCGTGCCCACCGGGATCAGCACGCCGCCGGCCGCCTGAATGCCCAGCGCCGCGACCACCCAGTCGGCGCTGTTGACGCCCCAGATGCCGATCCGGTCGCCGCGCTCGATGCCGAGGCCGATCAGCGCGGTGGCGACCTCGCGGCTGGCCGCCTCGAGCGCGCGATAGCTTAGCTCTGCCTCCTTGTCCCGGATGGCGATGCGATCGGCGTGAACCGCGGCGGACTGCTGGAAGCGATAATAGAGGGAGGGATTGTGCATGGGCCTCGTCGCGCGCTGTATTGCGGGATCGGGAAGAGGTTGCGGGCCGGGGCCGGCCGGCGCAAGCCAATGGCGCGCGGGATCACAGGGGCGATCCCCTCTTCCCGGATTGGTGCCGGCCACCATTCATCGGCGGCCGGTCCCATCGCGGCTCACACTTGCATGAACCGCTTGCCGTTCCCGTACATGATCGCGCGAACATCCGCCTCGGGCATCTCGGTTAGAGCTTCGGTGTAGAAGTCGCGCGGTTCCGGCACGCCCTCGGCATGGGGGTAGTCGGATCCCATCAGGATGCAGTCGGACGTGCCGATCGCCTCGACCACACCCTTCACGTCATCCTCGGGATAGGCGACGACGAAGCAGTGCTTCTTGAAGATCCGGCTCGGCCGTTCGGGAAGCTGGCCGCACGGCCAGTAGCCGTTCTTGGCCATGCCGCGCATCTTGTCCATCTTGTCGAGGAAGTTCGGCAGCCAGGAGCACCCATTCTCGACGCTGCCCAGGCGGATGTTCGGGAAGCGTTCGAAAAAGTTGTGGTAGATAACGTTGGCGAGCGTGATCTGCACCGGAAGCTCGGAGTAGCAGAACATCCACTGCCACGCCGTTTGCCCGGTGCGGCGCGACTGCAGCGGCTTCTCGCCGAACTCGCGGATCAGCGGGTGCATGAAGTTGGCTTCGGAGACATGGTAGGTCACCGCCATCTTCGCATCGTCCAGGATTTTCCAAACCGGATCGAAATAGGGGTCGGCGAGCGATCGACCGCTGGCCGGACCCATCGGCATGCAGATCACCCGGCAGCCATTCTCGACGAGCCACTTCGCCTCGGCGATCGAGGAATCGAGATCCCAGAGGCTCAGCAGGCCGGTTGTGAAGATGCGGTCTTTGTAGGCGAAGCCCCAATGATCCTTCACGTAGCGATTGTAGGCGGCGAGCACCGCGTTGCCGGTCTTGTCCTGCGGATAATAGCCGAATGTGGAAACGAACTCGCCGACGAACAGGATGCAGCCTTCCACGCCGAACTCGTCGAGCTTGGCGAGCCGCCCTTCCGGCGTCATCATGTCCTCGGTTGGCTGGATCCAGCCGGCGACGTCGCCGCCACCCTCCTTCACCGCCTTCAGCCACTCCTTGAGCTTGCCGGGCGGCGGCACCAGACCCTCCGCCCGTGCCTCCGCATTCTCGACCATGCGGTCACCGACATGAAGGCCGAACCGGCCATCCGGGCCGACCTTGCGGGCGGGCAGCCACTGAGCGTGAAGTTCTTCCGGCAGATAGGTTTTCATGAACTCATAATCGCGTTCATGAATGTGGCTGTCGCAGTCGAAGATCGGCCCGGTATAGGCCTTGACCGGCTTCATGTCTGGATTGGTAGCCATCTACGCTCTCCTGTGGCTGGCAGTCGCTGAAAGTCGTATCGTGACGTCGTTCAGTCCTCCGGTGCGATCGTGACGGTCAGGCCATCCAGTGCCGGGGTCACCGTCACTTGGCATGACAGACGCGACTGCGCGGTGCGATGGTCGGAACTCTCGAGCAGGTCGCCCTCGTCCTCGCTGATCGGCTCGACCCGGTCGGCATAGGCCGGATCGACGAAGACGTGGCAGGTCGCGCAGGAACAGCATCCGCCGCACAGTGCGAGAAGCTCGTCGAAGCCGTTGTCACGAATGACCTCCATCAGGCTCAGGCCCTCTTGGGCGTCGACCCGGGTTGCCTCCCCCGATCGATTGATGACCGTGATGCTCGGCATTCCTGCCGCTCCTCTCCAGTGTGCAGGGTCCCGGCAGCGGATCGCTTCAAAACCGCAAGCTGAGCCTCGCGCTATAGCAAGCGCATACACTATACCATGGGTGTGAATGGTCCAGTTTCACGGCCCGAAGAGGCATCGTTCATGCGATAAGTCCGCAGCGGCCGAACGGCCATCGTGCAAGCGCGCCCCTGTCTGGCTAGGTTCGCCGCTGATGACCGACCGGGAGTTTGCGGATGGCTGACAATCTAGGACCCGATGGCGAGACGCTGCTGGGCATCTATCGGCGGGCTGCGTTGTTGAAGGCGAATGACGAGCGGAGCCGGAAGGTGATCACGACCGGCCGTTTGATGATGCCCTATTACAGCTATCGCGGGCAGGAGATCATCCCTTCCGCGCTATGCGCGAGCCTGACCGACGAAGACTATCTCGTCACCATTTATCGCGGCATACACGACATGCTCGCCAAGGGTATGCCGCTCAACGACCTTTGGGCGGAGATCGCCGGGCGGACGGGCGGCACTTGCAAGGGCAAGGGCGGGCCGATGCACCTCACCTATCCCAAGAAGGGGATCATGGTAACGACGGGCATCGTCGGCTCCTCAATGCCTATTGCCAATGGCCTGGCGTGGGGCGCGCAGCTGTCGGGCGATGGGCGTGTGGCGGTGGCAACGTTCGGCGACGGCGCCTCGAACATCGGCGCCTTCCATGAGGCGCTCAACCTCGCCGCCGTGTGGAAGCTGCCCGTGGTTTTCGTCTGCCAGAACAATCTTTATGGCGAGCATACCACGTACGAGAAGGCGACTGCGGCGAAGCGAGTCGCCGATCGTGCGGTCAGCTACGACATTCCCGGCGTTCGCGTGGACGGTAACGATCCCGTCGAAATGTATCGCGCCAGCCGCGAGGCCGTAGACCGTGCGCGCGCGGGCGAGGGTCCGACCTTGATCGAGGCGATGACGTTCCGTTTTCACGGTCACGTCTTCGGCGATGCCGATGGCTACATGGACAAGGCGCAGAAGGCCGCCGCGGTCGCCGCCGATCCGGTGCCTCGGCTGCGTGCGCGGCTGATCGCGGAAGGTATTGCCGACGAGGCGCGGCTCACCGCGATCGAGGCGGAGATCGATGCTGCGATCGACGCGGCGGTCGAACATGCCCTTGCCTCTCCCTTGCCCGGCCTCGCCGAACTGACCACCGACGTTTACGGAGAAGCCGCATGAGCGAGGCGATGATGGACACGCGGCCCGCCGCCGTAAAGCCGAAGCAGGCAACGATCCTGGAAGCGATCAACGCTGCCCTTGCCGATGCGATGGCCGACGACGATACGGTCCTGGTGCTTGGCGAGGACGTCGCCGATCCGGAGGAAGGCGGCGTTGTCGGCGTGACCAAGGGGCTGTCGACGCGCTTCGGCGACAAGCGCGTGCGCTCGACGCCGATCGCCGAGCAGGCGATCATCGGCGCGGCGATCGGCGCAAGCCTGGTCGGCTACAAGCCGGTGGCCGAGATCATGCTGATGAACTTCACGACGGTGGCGATGGACATGATCGTCAATCACGCCGCGAAGCTGCGCTACATGTCCGGCGGGCAGACGCACGTTCCGATCGTCATCCGAACAATGACGGGCACCGGCATGTCCTCCGGCGGCCAGCACAGCGACTATCTGGAGGCGTGGTTCGCGCACACCGCCGGCATGAAGGTCGTCGCCCCGTCGAACCCGGCGGACGCCTATGGATTGATGCGCGCCGCGATCGACGATCCTGATCCGGTCCTCTTCATCGAAAACCTGCCGAACTACTGGCTCAAAGGCGACGCCGCCGAGGCCGGCCATGTCGTGCCGCTCGGCAAGGCCCGGATCGCGCAGGACGGCCGCGACATCACCATCGTCAGCTACTCGCGCACGCTTACCGAAACACTCTCCGCGCTCAAGGCGATCGAGCAGGCCGGCATCTCCGCCGAAATCATCGACCTGCGCACGCTCTCGCCGTGGGACGAGGACACCGTGCTCGCTTCCGTCGCGAAAACCGGCCGCCTCCTCGTCGCCCACGAGGCCGTCGAAAAGCATGGCCTCGGCGCCGAGATTGCCGCGGTCGCATCGAACCGCCTCTTTGGCAAGCTCAAGGCGCCAGTCGCCCGCCTAGGCGCTCCCTACACACCCGTCCCCTTCAGCAAATCCCTCGAAGATGCCTACGCCCCGAATGCCAAACGCATCGCCGAAACCGTAATCGCGATCTGCAAGCAACAGGACTAACCGAAGATGGCAATCGAAATCCTGCTTCCGAAGCTCGGCTTCTCGATGAACGAGGGGACATTGTCCGAGTGGCTCGTCGCCGATGGTGCTCAGGTCAAGGAAGGTGATCCGCTGTTCGCCCTGGAGAGCGATAAGTCGACCAACGAGGTCGAGAGCCCGGCTACCGGTACGCTGAAGATTTTGAAGGAGACGGGTGAGACCTACGAGGTCGGCACCGTCCTCGGCGTCATCGAATAGCAGCCGGCCACGCGACGGTGGCGCCGCCCGTCGCTTCGTGCGCGCACCGGCGACGAGAGGAAGATGAAGATGAGCGACGAGGAACCCGCGCTGCTGATCGATCGTCCGCTAGACGGCGTCGAGCGGATCACCCTCAACCGTCCGGACAAGTTCAACGCCTTCGATGCGGAGATGTACGACGGCATACTCGCTCATTTCGAGCGGATACGCTTTGATCCATCGATCCGGGTTGTGATTCTGACCGGACGGGGCCGGGGCTTTTGCGGCGGCAACGATCTGAGCGGCATGGGCCAGATGAAGAACCCGCCAGCCGGCGTCGGCGCGGCGCAGTCGGCTCGCTATACACTGATCGACCTCGGCCGCATTCCGCTCTCGATGAAGTCGCTGCCGCAGCCGGTGATCTGCGCGGTGAACGGTGCGGCCGCCGGCATCGGCTATTCGCTAGCGCTGGCTGCCGATATGGCGATCGCCGGCAAGTCGGCCAAATTCGTGAACGCGATCCATAACGCCGCCACCGGCTGCGAGCTGGGCATGAGCTACCTGCTGCCCCGCGCGGTTGGCACGCAACGCGCGGCCGAAATCCTTTATACAATGCGGCCGGTGTTGGCCGACGAGGCCGAGCGGATCGGTTTGGTCCTGCGCACCGTGCCCGACGAGCAGTTGATGGACGAGGCGCTGGCGATCGCGCGCAACATCATCGTCAACGTGCCCGTCGGTATCTGGCTCACCAAGCAGGCGCTGTGGATGAACCAAGATGCCGGCAGCCTGGAACAGGCGATGGAACTGGAGCATCGCGGCGTCTTCATCGCTCAGTCCACCGAGGACGCAAAGGAAAAGCGCCGCGCCTTCATCGAGAAGCGGCCGCCGGTCTTCAACAATCGCTGACGGGCGCTGCGCCGGCCCCCCACCCGCCCCGGGGGCCCGAGCTGCGTTGCACGATATTGTCGCGCCTGGTTTGCTACTGCCGCCGGAGACCCATCTTCTCCATCATTACAACAAAGGGAGACCTTGATGTCGAGTGTTGTCGACCGCCCGCAATCCGCCGGGATGCCCGCCGGCCTGCTTGGCTTCGAGAAGTTTCAGACTGCGTATGTGACCAACGATCTGGATCGCGCGGTTGACAGCTTCCGGAGCCTGCACAACATCCAAAACTGGACGATTTTCGACGCCGGCTCTATGCGCGTCGCCCTCGCCTGGACAAACGGCAATCAGATCGAAATCATCGACACGGCCGACGAATACTTCCCGCTCTACGACGACTGGATCGACAAGCATGGGGACTTTGCCCTGCGCTTCCATCATTTCGGCTACTTCGTTCAGAACGATGCGGAGTGGGATCATCTGAAGGCGCTCCTGGCAGCAAGCGGCCGAGATCTGCCCCTGGAGACCGAAACCGAGACCTTGAAGGTGATCTACGCAGCGGCCCCCGAACTCGGTCATTTCCTCGAGTTCATCTATCCCAACACGCACGGCAAAGCATTTTTCGAGAGCGTCGCCGCCAACTGATCCGATTGTCCGGAGGTGTCAGGATGAAGGCCGTTCAATTCGCGCGCTACGGGGATCCCGACGTGCTGGATCTGGTCGAGGTCGCCGACCCGAAGCCCGGTTCCGGGCAGATGCTGATCCGGGTGCGCGCGATCGGCGTGAATCCGGCCGACGGCAAGTGGCGGTCGGGGAGTCTCCGCGCGATGGCCGAGATCCCGCTTCCGCATATCGGCGGCTATGACGTGGCGGGGGACGTGATCGGTGGATACGGCCTGCCGCTTGGGACCAGGGTCGTCGCAATGGTCGATCCGACTGTCGGCGGCGCCTATGCGGAACAGGTCATCACCGACTCAAGCCGCGTCGCCATCCTCCCACCTGAGCTTGCATATGAGACGGGGGCTGCCTTGCCGACGCCGGGCCTGACGGCGCTGCAGGGGATCGAGGCGGAACTCATCGTGCAGCCCGGCCAGCGCGTGCTGGTCACCGGCGCGGCGGGCGGCGTCGGGCGCCACGCCGTCGCCGCCGCGCGAGCGGCAGGCGCCACGGTTATCGCGGCCGTTCGAGACAAGGCGCAGGACGAGGCGATCGCACTCGGTGCCGACGAGGTGATAGTGCTCGACGGCCGCGACTATTCCGGCCCGCCCTTCGATGCAGCGCTCGACACCGTCGGCGGCGAGACCATCGCGCCGCTGATGCGCGCGGTGCGCGCCGACGGCCTCGCTGTCACCGCGGCGACCGCCCCAATTCCACGCAACGGGCTGAAGGTGCCGGTGCGTTTCTTCCGCGTCTATCCCGAAGCCGCGCGTCTGGCGCGAGTGGTGGCGCAGGTGGCGAGCGGCGCCGCTACCGCTCCCGTCGCAGCAACGCTCCCGCTCACCGAGGCCGGTGCCGCCCAGGCTCGTGTCGCAGCGGGCGGCGCCGGTGGCAAGATCGTCCTAATCCCCTGATTCGGTCAGCCGCCGCCCGGCCGCCGTCCAACAGATGGATGACCGCGGGCTCCACAGTGCTCGGCTATCAGCCTACACCGTTGGACAAGGTTGAGAAAGCCTGCGCCGCCGCAGTGCCGCCGTCGGCGTGCAAGGCGATGCCGATCACTGGCCGTCTGTACAGCGAGCAGACCTTGCCGCATCGCGTCCTGATCGCCTTGGGTCGGCTTTGTAGCGTGACGATCTCGTTCACCCGGATCGCCGCGGTTTGAGTTGCATTGATAGCGCCTCGATAAGGTTTCAAGTCGCAGCCTTGATTCCAGCAAAGACTGGAAAGGCAGTCGACCCGTAATTCGCGGAAGCGGCGTCGCGGTCGCCGATCGCAACGTCTGCGCCGGCCTCCGCGGGGGCTAGGGTCACCGCCTCGCCATCCCCGCAAGATGGCCAGGATCAGTCTCACCTTTCTCGCGAGCCCGAGGCGTTCGCCAAGCTCGCGACAAATCCATCTGGGTGCGGATCAGTCCCACGCAGCGGGAAAGCGGCGAACGATGAGAAAGTTGATCGTCGGGAAATACTCTACCGGACCGACCAGGCGCAGCTTCGGGAGCCTGCGGATGAAGATGCGAAGCGCGATCGCCGCCTCCATCCGGGCCGTCCAAGCGCCCGGACAGAAATGCGCACCGGTTCCGAACGCGATGTGGCGCTTGCCGTCCCGCCGATCGAGCCGGAATTCGTCTGGATCCTCGAACATGTCCGGATCGCGATTGGCGCTGAGGACGGAGAACAACACGCGACTGTTCTGCGGGATCACCTCTCCCGCCATCTCGACGTCGCGGGTGGCGCCCCGGAACATACCTATCGCCGGCGGATCGATGCGCAGCGTCTCTTCGATGGCATTCTCGACCAGATCCGGGCTTTCCTTCACCTGCTCCCACAGATGCGGCCGGGCGAGGAGATGCTGCAACGTGTTCAGCATCAGCGCCCCGGTCGTGTCGACGCCGCCGATGAAGAAGCCGCGCACCGTCCGGCGCAATTCCTCGTTGGTTAGATATCGTCCGTGATAGGTCGCGGTGAGCAGCACGGACGTCAGGCTGTCGTCGATCACCGTGCCGACATGCTCGCGATTTGGACTCTCGATGCCGGCGTCTCGTAGCTGCTGCCGCTTGAAATCGAACTGCTCGTCGAAGAACGCGTATATTTCATCCATCACGCGTTTCTGGACGTCGGGGGCACGGATTATCGCGTCGAGAAAGGTGTCGGTCCAGCGGCGATAGGTGTCGACACGATCCTCGGGAAAGCCCAGCGCGCGCGCCGTCACCTTGGCCGGCACCGGCTTGCCGAACAGCTCCTGCAGATCGCCCGAGCCCGAGCCCTCGAAGCCATCGATCACCTCGTTGGCGATGCGCTCGCAATCCCGAGCCCAACGTTTGACACCCGCCGGCGACATATAGGCGTTGTAAAGGCGCTTGAACTCGTTGAAGGCAGGCGGATCCTGGTTGAGCGCGATCAAATGCTCCATCGGTGCAAGCTGGCTGCCCCAGCTTTTGGAGAAATGCTCGTGGTTCTCGAGCACCGCCTTTACATTTTCGAAGCCGGCCACGAGGTAGTATTCGCCGTCTGCCGACCGAGCGACCGGCGAGGTTTCCCGTAATGCACTGTGGAACCGCGGACGGTTCGCCATAGCTTCCGGTGTGCTGGCGTCGACGATCTTCATGGTCTCTCCACTCAAACCACGCCGGGCATCAGGCTCCCTCGCATGACGATTGCTATCGGTCGCCCCATCGAGGGTCGAGAGGATGAGCGACTTATCGCATCTGCGAAATGGGGTAGACCGAGCCGTTCGCCGCGCCCGGCACCGTGTAAATATCAACACGATTAAGACTCTGAGGCCGTCGCGTCGTTAATTTTACTCCCCGCTCAAGTCTTGTCGTCTCAGCGGATCGCGTCGATCCGCAAGGCGGCACGCATCATTGTCTGGATGGGCAAGCCGCGACCATTCGGCGGTAGGTGGCGAGATAGTGGCCGCAGCCGTGCAGCGTCTGAATCGCCGAGGCGTCTGCTACTTCCATGTTCAGAATGTCTTTCACGCCCACATTCTGGTCGCGTCCATGTCGGACGGATGTCGATTCTGATCGTCCACCATTTTGGCGAACACCTTGGGTTAGCCGGTCATGCGCTGCTCGGCTTGCTGGGGGGGGGATAGCCGAGGGGCGAGGGCATCCGATGCCGGTTGTAGGAGCCTTCAATGTATCCGGACAGCGCCTGTCGAGCCTTTGTCCGGGGCGCCCACCGGCATTGATGGATCAGTTCGACCGTGAGGGTACCGGGAACGAGGCCGTGGCAAGCCGTGCCCAGTCCGTAGATCGCGACGGCGATATGAACGTCTTTATAGGTGGCGATGCCGATGACGACGGCCTCAGGTGTGATGCCATGCGTGCGGATCCTCCAGGCGGGTGAAACCAGAAGGCGTTTCGCGAGCGGACAGGGCCGTGACGGGACGGCACTCCTCAGGCTCCTGTCAAGTCACGTCTCGCGACGCCCCGGGTGCAGCGCGGAGGGCACACAGATCAACGCCATGACACGTGGTCAATCGTAAGAACAGGTCAGGCCTACCAGACCGCATCGGTATACTCATAGTCTTAGCAGCTGCCGGTGCGGCTCATTGAGGACGTGGCGTGGATCGCCGACAGGCAATCGGCATAGGCCCCGGCGACATATCGCGACCCGCGATCCGAGTGGCAGACGAGGCCGGGCGCTGGATGCTGCCGCTGAGCGGCCATCGTCACGGCAGGAAGTGGCAACTCGGCTCGCATATGGTCCCTGATGGCGCGCCTGGAGACGGCGCCCGTCACTGAGCAGCGCCACCGCCTCGCGCTTTCACTCCTCCGTAAACCGACGCTTCGTCCTAGTCGCCATCATACACCTCCTGGCTCCGCAAAGCCTGTCATCGGTGTTCGTCAAACCAGGGGACGATCAAAATCGCTCGATATGAAGATGCTCTGGCGCAGAGCTACCGCCCCTGCCGACAACGATGTTGCGGACTCTGGAACCTGCCATCGCTGTTATCAGGCGAGCATTCGGGGATGATGCTCGCAAAGAGAAGCGGGCTCTCCCGAATGGAAGAGTCCGCAGCTGTTCATCAACGCAACTTCGAGAGGATCGGTTTCGTCAGGCCATATTTGGCCCAGGATCAAGGAACGCGCGCATGGCAGCGATCCGTCCATCCTGCGCGAAGGAGAATATCTCGATTACGCTTGTTTCGCTGACGTCGCCGCTCGGCAATGTTGCTTGAACCTGCATGTGCATCGCCGCCTCATGTCCGTTTGCGATCACGCGCAATGGTTTGAGCTGCACGCGAACCCCGGCGGCCTTTGTGCCGTCGAAGGACTGCTCCAGCGCCTCGCGCCCGCGCGGGGCGGCATCGGCCGGCTCCACGATCGTCGGCTGCTCGACGAACAGGGCTAGCCATCCCTCGCGATCGCCCTCGGTAAAGCGGCGCGCATACTCATGCGCGACCGCCGTCATCTGCTCAACCGTGGGCATGACGATGCTCCGTCCCCTCGCTCGCAGCAGCGATCTTCGGCCCCGGCGTGAAGGTCACCCGCATGTGGCTCATGCCTCGATTGAGGCTGGGGAACCGCTCGGTTCCACCTTCGACAATCTGGTAATCGGGAAGACGGGCAAGCACGCGCTCGATCATCACCTCAAGTTCAACGATGGCGAGATGGCGGCCGAGGCAGAGATGCGGGCCGTGCCCGAAGCCGACATGATGGCTCACCTTGCGATCCGCCTTGAACACGTCTGGCTCGGGAAACGCCTCCGGATCATGATTGGCGGCCAACCAATTAAGCTGGACGACATCGCCCTTTCGGAAGCGATGGCCGCCAATCTCGATCTCCTCGGTGACACCGCGCGAATGCTGCGGCACCGGGCTGACGAGCCGGACGAATTCGTTGATCGATCCTGGAATGCGCGATGGATCCTCCAGAAGGTAGCGCCTCAGAGCGGGATCGCGGCCGATCATGTTGAAGATATAGCCGCCGGCATTGGCCGTCGTATCAAGGCCGCCGAGGATTACGAGCATGACGAGGCCGCGCCATTCGTCGCGCGTGATCGGGCGGCCGTCGATCTCGAAATCGAGCATCTGGCTCGGAACGTCGCTGCCCGGCGCGGCGCGCCTCATGTCGTAAAGTTCGGCGGTATAGTCCGTCATCTTGCGGGCGGCGTCCATATCCATCGTGGCCACGAACGATGCGGCCCAACCCTGGAATTCGCGACGGCGCTCTTGCGGCAGATGCAGCAGATCCGAGATCAGCACCGCCGGCAATTCGATGCTGTACTGGTCGGCCAGGTCACCCTCACCCGTTTCGATGAACTGATCGATGAGATCGTCGCAGATTTTGCGGATCTCGCCTTCCAGCCCCCGCGCCATCTTGGGTGTGAAGATGCGCTGAAGCGGCATGCGGAAATCGCGATGACGGGGATCATCGTCGGTGATCATCGGCTGGCGCAGCATCCCGTTATGATCGAACGGGAAGCCGGGGCCAGGGCCGTTCTCCAGCGCGCTGCTAAGCCGCATGTCGCGAGCGCCCTTCACGCAATCGGCGTATTTGGTCAGGATGTAATAGCCACCATGCTGATCGCTGTGACCTACTGGGCATCGGGTGCGCAAGGCCTGGAGATAAGGAATTGGATCTTCCATCGCGGCCATCTTGAGATGATCGTAGTCGGTCCAGTCGGGACTCGGCGTGTCGGTCATGGTATCTCCGTCAATCAGGCTTCAAAGCGGCTCGTCGCCACGCAACAGCACGTCGCTGCCGCCGTCCACGAAGGGGACTTGACCGACCAGAAAGCGATTCTCGGCGGACGCGAGGAATGCCAGCAGCGGCGCAATATCATCGGGCTCGGCATAATCGTCGACGGCGATCGGCACCGACTTGGCGAGCATCGCCCTACCGTCCGGGTCGGCGAGGATCGGGTTGGCCATCGCCGTCTTGATCGTGCCGGGCGCGACGCCGTTCAGGAGCACGCCCCGGCCGGCCCATTCGGCGGCGGGTGCCGTACGGCGGATCCATTGGGTCAACGCGCGTTTGGACGAGGCATAAGCGGCGTTCCCGTCGCGCGCGCCGATCTCTCGCGCGCCGGCCTCGTCATCCGCCAGGCAGCGCGTGACAAGCGCCTCGACAGGCGGAAAAAGGGACGCGATCGAGGATATCACCACAGCCCGCGGCGACGGCGCCTCGGCCAGACGCGGCAGCAACCGGGTCAGCAGGCGGGTCGCGCCGAAGAAATTGACCGAGACGGCACGCGCGCCATCGTTCGGCAGCGACACGCCGGCACAGCAGATCACCGCATCGATCCGCGGCAGTTCCGAAAGGAGGCGATCGGCGGCCGCATCGCGGGCGGCGGCGTCCGCGAGATCGGCCGTCATATCGGCACCATGCAGATCAACCCCCACCACGCGCTCGCCGCGTGCCGCGAGCAGCTGCGACACTGATCGCCCGATGCCCGATCCGGCGCCGGTGACGATCGTCGTACGCGGCCCCGCCGTCACGCGGCCACCGCCTCGCAAAGGACGTCCGTGGCCGTAACCGCCTGGCCGATCACACGGCTCATGGCGACCGCGTTGCTGCTGTCGATCGTGATCAAATCATAGTCCGCCATCACTGCTCTCCCGCTCGCGCCCTTTCCAGGCGTCCTCTCAATTCGGACAAAACGGAGGACGGTTCGCCGGCCTCCGGACGGCACCATCAATGGGTCAGCCCGGGCTTTGCCTCGACCGCTTTAAGATCATAGAGGTGCCCGCTCTTCAGCGAACCCGCCCGCGTCGCGCGTAGCGCGAAGCGTCGATATCGCGGCGAGTGGCCGGTGGCGGCGTGCATCTTCCGCCGATCCTCCCACACAACCGGATCGTTCGCGGCCAAGACGAAACCGTATTTCAGCGTGTGAGGGACGATGAAGCTGAGGATCTCATCGCTCTGCTCATCCAAGAAGCCAAGCACACGGGCGAAATAGGTCGGGCTGAGGGAGAGAGTTTCCTTACCCGTCGCCGGATGCTCGATCATCATCGTATATACCGCCGGCCGGGAGCCGGACGTCGCCTCTCCGGTCGCCCAGCGGATGCCCGGCCAGTTTACGCCACGCGCCGTCTCGCAGCAGTCGAGGTGCGGCGTCTTTTCGACCTGCAATCCCGCGGTCTGGCGCGCCCAATCCTCCGGCAGCGCATCATAGGCGGCCGCCGTGTCGGAAAACAGCGTGACGTCACCTCCCTCGGGGCGCTCCAGCACAGGCAGCATCGAGCGCCTACAGGTATCGACCGTATACGCGCCGAAGCGGCGACTGAGCCAGGCATGCTGCGCGTTGTTTACCGGCGTGCCGCGGAAGACGGCGACGCCGTAGCGCATCCAGTCGGCATAGAGATTCCGCGTCAGATCGGCATCGCCCAGCCTGTTCAAGCCCAGATCCTGAATCATGGCCGCGACTGGCAGCGAATTGACGCGGTAGAATACCCTCTCGATCCTCCCACCCATTCAACCGATCTCTCTATGTGGTTCTCGTCCTCCCGATCAGGGCATCGAGCGCGCATGCTTAAGCGGCGCCGTGATAACCAAGTTCGTCGGATCGCTCATGAGGTGCTGATGTAGGATATGCGAGAGGCAAAGGATGTCAATCTGCATAACCAGACTTTAGTCCAATTCACACCTGCGATAGGAGCGCCTCTCATCGGGAACGGGGTTGCAATGCAACAATCGCGCGGCCAGCCTCATCGTCGGAGCCAGAGGCGACCGGGCTAGTCATCGGACGCGTGGCAATTAGAGCGAGCATCCCAGCATGAAACTGGCGCGAATCGAATGGGCTGGCCGTAAGATTTGGGCCGAAATCGAGGATGGCATCGCCTATGAGGCGGAGGCGCCCGGCACATCATCCGCGCGTGGCGCCCGCCTCGGTTCCGCGGACGAGGGGCGGCGCCTTGCGCCCATCATGCCGCACAACAAGGTGATCGGGCTCCTCGACAATTTTGACGGCAAGAAGGATCGCAAGGGACCGGGGCTTTTCCTCAAGCCGATGAGCGCGGTGATTGCGGACGGCGACATCATTCGCGCACCGCAGGATGTCGGCGCCCCGAACCAGGAAGCCGAACTGGGCGTGGTCATCGGCAAGCGTGCGACGCGGGTTTCCGTCGCGCATGCGCCTGCCCACATCCTGGGTTACGTCGTCACCAACGACGTGACCTGCTTTCCAGCGTTGGAGGCGGATGGTTTCACGTCGCTCTCGACGCGCTTTAAGATGTATGACGACTTCATGCCCATTGGGCCTTGGATCGATACCGGATTTGATCCGAGCGGCCGCGCGCTACGCTCGTTCGTCAACGGCGAGTTGAAACAGTCAGCAAATCTGGACGACATGGCGTTTAACGTCAGCGAGGTGGTCTCATGGGTCAGTCACGTGATGACGCTCGAGCCGGGAGATATCGTCAGCATGGGGACGTGCCCCGGCTTCGTGCCGCTTTCGCCCGGTGACGTGGTCCGCTGTGAGATCGATGGCCTCGGTTCGATAGAGAATCAGATCGGTTAAACGTGTCGGCTTGTCCGACGCCGGCATTGCCTGCGCCATCCGACAAGACGAGCCGTGGACGCCACAAATCGTACGCCGCATGCCCTAAGTCATAAAGCTACTACCTAGTCCCATTAGTGCTCGGGCAACTGAAACTGTAAGCTCTATTATCAATATCTATGAGAGACTTTTGTCAGCCTGGCGACCTGTCCAGTAGCAAGCGTTAATAACCGTGACTGAGTGTTTTTTAATCGCAAGTCAGCCTTGGCGACTATGCTCACGCTGCGAGCTACACGACATTTTTCTCTTGTAAGTGATGGTCTCATTCAGTTAGTGAAACTCACGTAAGTTTACGCTCGATATGCCCGCCCGGAGGGCGGGACAAGAACGAATGGCAGAAGCTTCGTCGTGGAGCTTGCGGCCGCCTAATCTTTCGTAACGCCCATAGATAAAACGCAGACCGAAGAGCGGGACTCGTTGAGTCATAGACTGAAGCATATAACGCGCAAAGAGGGGATTCTTGATGAAAGCTCACAGTATAGTTGCGGTCATATTGTGCGCTGGCGTTTCCAGCGGCGCCTTGGCGCAAGCTATCGAAGCAGCCCCCGCGGCGGCACCCGCTTCGGCGGCAACGTCGGAGGGTGATCAGGCCGACATCATCGTCACCGCTCAGAAGCGCGCTGAGCGCCTGCAGGACGTGCCGATCTCGATTACCACCCAATCGGCAGACCAGCTCCAATCCGCCGGTGTGCAAACGACCAAGGACCTGACGAAAGTCGTGCCTGGCCTGGTCTTCGCCCAGAACGAGGCATTTTCTCAACCTGCGATTCGCGGCGTGACCTCGTCGATCACTGTGGCCGGTGCCGAGAACCCGATCGCGATCTACCTTGACGGAGTTTACCAGCCGTCGGTTACAGCGGCACTCTATGACCTGCCGGATGTCGATCATATAGAGGTCTTGAAGGGGCCGCAGGGCACGCTGTTCGGCCGCAACGCCACCGGCGGCGCCATCCAGATCCTGACCAAGACTCCATCCTACACGACGACGGGCAAATTCACGATTGCGGACGGGCTGTATACCGGCGGTTCCGCGCGCAATGCGAATGAGATTAGTGCCAACGGTTTCATCAGCGGACCGATCGTGGGTGACTCGCTCGCCTACAGCGTATCCGGCTTCTACCGCTACAATCCCGGCTACATGGTCAACGACGTAACCGGCGGCCGTGCGGGTCTACAGAGGACCTATGGGACACGGGTCAAGCTGCTCTGGGAGCCTTCGAGCGACGTCAAGTTCCTTCTGAGCGGTTACTACAACAGGAGCTACGACGAAGCAGCCTATAGCCGCGCACCCTTGAACGGCATCACGACCGGTGCGGCATTCGCGGATGCCGTGATACCAACACGCCCGTGGCACATCGCGGTCGATCCGAACCAGCCGGATCTCATGCGGCTCAAAGCCTATGGGATCAGCCTGAAGGGCGACATCAAGACCTCGGTCGGCACGTTCACCACCATCACCGGCTATTCAAATTCAAAGAACCCAAACTTCGTCAACTCGAGCGGTGTTTACTCACAAAGCTGCGAGCTAGCATTCACATGTCTGTCGTATAATCTAACCTCCAATAGTGAATCCATATCGCAAGAGGTTGACTATACTTCGGAGAAGTTCGGTATTTTCTCAGTAACCGCGGGTTTATTCTACTATCATAATTTTGGAAATACGCAGGACGTTGACGTGCTATCCGGCCCGAATGCGAGCATCAGGGCGTTCGGCTATCGCGATTCGGTCAAGACGAGTGCCTATGCCGGCTTCGCCGAGCTGAACGCCGATATCACAGATCGACTGCACGTCATTCTCGGAGGCCGCTACAGCCGCGAGAAGCTGACCGCAGACGCCAGTTTCGTCCCATCGCTTCAGGTGCCCGTGCCGGCACCGATCCCCGTCGCGGTACCCGGGCGGAAGGACGATGCGTTCACGTCGCGCGCGTCCATACGCTACTCTTTCGATCGATCGACCAACGCGTACTTCACCTACAGCAAGGGCTTTCGCAGCGGCGCGCTGCCGCAGCCTTTCGATCCAAACCTGACCCCGGTTGCGCCGGAGAAGCTTGACTCCTACGAGGTAGGCATCAAGACCGCCCGTCGCCTGTTCTCGTTCAATGCTGCGTTTTTCTACTACAAATATAAGAATCTTCAGCTGACCAAGTTCGTAGGCGCGCTTTCCACGCCGCAGAACGCGGCCTCGTCGACGATCTACGGCGCAGACGTGGACGGAAGCATCAAATTGTCGTCCGATCTGCAACTGACGGCAGGCCTCAACTACACGCCGCGTGCGAAGTTCGACAATTACACCAATGCTCCCTTGTTCTTCCCGCCCGCGACCGGCGGCTTCGCTCCGCCCATCTCAATCCTCAACGGCGATGCCTCGGGCTTGCGGATCACGCGCATCCCGAAATTCTCGGGCAGCATCGGGGTGAATTGGCAGCATGAGTTCGACTTCGGCAAGGCGGGGTTCAACGCCAACCTCTATCATTCGAGCAGCTACAAGTGGGACGTGGTCGGTTCGGTGAAGACCAGGGCCTATGAGGACCTTTCAGGCCAGTTCTATATCGAAAAGGACGGCGTGCGTGTCTCGATCTTCGGCAAGAATCTGCTGAACAAGGCGGCTATCAACGGCAGCCAGCCCAGCGACACGGTCTTCCCGGTGCTCTATATTCCGCCACGCCAGATCGGCGTATCGCTCGGCTACAGCTTCTGATCGTTCCGGAGGCGCGCGGGTGAAATGCCCGCGCGCCGATGATCGGCAATCAAGGGCGTTCCGGACTTGTCGAGGGAGGTGAGCCTCGACTGCGATCGACGTCATTCCAGTTTCGAGCGTCATCGACCAGCCAGAGTAAAATGCAGCGTGGTCACCCGTCCAAGATCATGGCCGAGATCGCCGCGCTGACGCCCGGCTTCGAGGCGGTGGGCCACGCCGCCCTCGACGAGCCGGGATCGATGCGGTGGCCGGCGACCGCCGCGAATCCGGCCGGCACGCCAATGGTGCACGTCGACGCCCTCGCTGGGGGAGGGGAGCGGTGCGCCATCCTCGCAGAGCGCGGCGACCGAATCCAATCACGGCGGCGAGGCGGGGCACTCGGACGTGGGGTGAAAGGTCGTCGGCCGGTGTCGCCGGTCAGTCGCCCTTGAACGCCGGCGTCCGCGCGTTGAGGAAGGCGTCGACGGCCTCGCCATGGTCGCTGCTGAACGCCGAGATCGCCTCGAACCAGACGCTGGCATCGAGCATGCCTTCAAGCTGACGGCGAAGGGGCAGGTTGATCGCCTGCTTCGTGAGGTTGATCGCGACGCTGGCACCGGCGGCGAGGCGGTCCGCCATGCCGTAGGCGACCTCGTCGAGCTGCTCACGCGGCACGGCGCGGTTGATGAGGCCCATCGCCGCCGCGTCCTGCGAGAGGATTGGATCGCCGGTCAGCAAATATTCGCGGGCGCGCATATAGCCGATCAGCTGCGGCCAGATCAGCGCACCGCCGTCGCCCGCCGCATAGCCGACCGCGACATGCGGATCGGCGATCCGGACGCCCTCCACAGCGTAGGAGAGATCCGAGAACAGGGCGAGCGTCGCGCCCAGTCCGATCGCGTGGCCGTTCACCCGCGCGATCAACGGCTTTTCCAGCCGAAGCATCGCCTCCAGCAGCCGGCGCGCCTCCACGAAGCCGTGCAACGTCTCGCGCGGCTCGCTCAGCAGCCGCTTCATCTCGCGCACGTCGCCGCCGGCGGAGAAGGCCTTCTCGCCGCCGCCGGTGATGACGACAACCTTTGTCCGGTGATCCTCATTGACGTCCACCAGGACCCGGCGCAGATCGTCATGCATCACGCCCTTGAACGAATTGGTCGGCGGATTGTCGAAGGTGACGACCAGCACGCCATTATCACGGCGGTCGAGGGTGAGGGCGGTCACATAGTCGTACATCGTCAGCTCTTCCCGTTTGGTCCCCGCCGCGCGCAGCGGCGCTGCCGGCTCTCGACGATCACGATGGCAGCGGTTGCAGCACTGGCAAGCCTGAACGCAGGAACGTCATGCCGGTCTGAAGTTCATCACCTGCGCGATACTTAGATTCTCGATCACCTCCGGACTGTCGACGAAAATCGCAGCCGCGATGAAGAGTGCCAGGCGGGCTCCGCGAGTAGCTGGTGATCCGCGAAAGCCGTAAAAGCCGGGGCGTCGACCGGTCAGCGAGAAGATCGGCTACAGCCTCGAAGGGGAGAAGTTGGCATGAAGCGTTTCGGCCTGCTGTTGTTTGCATCGGTCCAGGCAATCGGGCTTTCATCGATCGCCCATGCCCAGGAGGCGGCATCGCCAGGCGCCGGGGTGGAGGCTGCACCCGCATACACCGACATCGTCGTGACCGCGCGGCGGCGCGACGAATCCCTTCAGGACGTGCCGATCTCGATCACCGCGGTTTCCGGCGCCAAGCTGGTCGAGGCCGGCGCCACCGACATCGGTTCTCTCCAGGCCGTCGCGCCGGCGCTTAACGTCACAACGTCGGGCACCAGTCGCAACGTCTTCGCGCTCTCGCTACGCGGCCAGCGGACGAACGAGGCGCAGCTGCTCACCGACGCGCCGGTGGGCGCCTATTTCGCGGAAGTGTTGCAGGCCCGCACGGCCGGCTTCGGCTTCTCGCTCTACGATCTCCAGTCGGTACAGGTGCTGAAGGGCGTGCAGGGCACGCTGTTCGGCCGCAACATGACCGGTGGCGCGGTGCTGGTAGAACCCAACCGCCCGACTGACGAGTTGGGGGGCGAACTGCGCGGCCAGATCGGTAATTATCGCCTGCGCGACGTATATGGCATGCTGAACCTGCCGATCGCCGACTGGGCAGCCGTGCGCGTTGCAGGCAAGACTCGCGAGCGCAAGGGGTTCACCACCGACGTCAGCGATGGCCGCGACTACGACGACCAGAATTTTGACTCCTTCCGTGCCTCCCTGTTGCTGAACCCGGGAAGCATCGAGTCGATCACGATCTTCGACTGGGTGCGGAGCAACACCCACGGCTCGGCGCTCTACCCAACCGCGATTGATCCCGCCGCACCTGCGATCGCCGCCTACACAACCCTGCGCGGCTTCGGTTTTGCGGTACCCGATCCCGTTGCCCAATTCGGCCGCCAGCAGACGTTCAAGCGGCGGCAGTTCGATCAAGGACTGGGTGACGGCGGGACGCTTGATGCATATGGCCGAAAGCCAACGGAATACATCAAAAATTACGGGATCAGCAATCGCACGTCGATCCCAATCGGCGACCTAAAAATCAAGAACATATTTGGATATCGCAAGCTAAAAGCCGAAGTCCTTCAAGACCTTGATGGTGTCCCAGCTGTATTGATCCAGTCTGATCAGAATAAGCGCATTCAGCAGTATAGCGAAGAGCTGCAGCTGCAGGGCAACGTGCTTAATGATAAGCTGACTTTTGTGTTGGGCGCTTACTATTTCCTTGAAAAGGGATTTGATGGGTCTACCTCGCAGCAGTTTCCGGAACTGGCGATCATCGGGGCCGGCCTGCCGCTCTCGACGCCTGCGATCCTGTTCCGCAACCAGCTCGGTGGAACCGGCCGCGCAGAGGCACTCGCCGGCTATCTGGCGGGCACCTATCGCTTTACAGACAAGTTCCAGCTGTCGGCGGGGGTTCGCTATACGGACGACAAGCGGCGCGCGACGGTCAACCCAAGCCTTCCGGCACTCGGCGTCTGCCTGTTCCGCGATACCAGCGGCACCATGCTTCCGTTCAACGCGTGTACCCGCACGAATAGCCGCTCTTGGAACGCGCTGACCTGGGACCTCACGCTGCAATACCAGCCGACCGACGACGTCACCGCCTATGTTTCGACCCGGAAGGGGTTCCGGGCGGGTGGCTTCTCGCTGCGCGCGACGTCGGACGCCGAACTGGCGCCGTTCGATCCGGAGAAGGTGCAGGAATATGAGGTCGGCCTTAAGAACCGCTTCAATCTTGGTGGCGCGACCCTGTCGACGGCGTTGGCAATCTTCTACCAGGACTATAAGAACGTTCAGAAGCAGGCAGCGGGCATCGACGCCGCCGGTAACGTAACCACGATCGTCGAGAATACTTCCGCCCAGAAGAATTATGGCGGCGAGTTCGATGCGACGCTGACGTCAGGTCCGGTCAGCCTGACGCTCGCTTACGCCTACGTCAACGTCGACATCACAAAGGGGCGGCAGCCATTCGAGTATGAGCTTGTCGGCGCGTCGAAGCACCAGCTCGGACTTAATGCCAATTACAGCTCCAACATCACAGACGTGGGCGAACTGTCGCTCAACGCCAGCCTTGCCTATCGCAGCGGCGCCTGGCTCGACAAGAATGACGAGCAGGGGCGGCAGAAGGCATACGCCCTCGTCAACCTGCGCGCCGGCATCGACAATATCGCCGGGACCGGGCTGGGGGCCGCGGCCTTCGCCAATAACGTCACCAACAAATACTACCGGATCGGCGTGATCGGCATCTATCGTGAGGCCGGCTATATCGCGAGCACTCTTGGGGAGCCGCGAACCTACGGCCTGGAAGTGTCATATAAGTTCTAAGGGCAGGGCGTGCGGCAGGCCGATGACACAGTCCTGCCGCCCGCGATCATCGACGCGCATCAGCAGTTCTGGACCGGAGGCGGCGCGTATGGCTTTGCTCACGATCTGCCAGGCGACGATCCCGCCGACGCCGCACCGCCGCAGTCGCGCACTTCGGTGGTCTGCACATACAACGCCTTCAACGATCGTACACTGCCGCCGGGCCCTGAATTGATGTTCGAGGCGAGGTTCGCAGCAAACGTCGCTGATCAGTCCGGCGATTGCGGGCTCGTGTTCAATCCAATCGATGCGGAGGACAGATCGCAGACGCGATAGCGTCGCGGCCGACCTTCGGTGAATTAGGATGCATGGTCTTCGAGCGATAGGGTTTTGTCCAGTAAATCGCTCCGACCTTCGGGAGAGTTGTGATGCGCGGTGTCTTCTTCGAGAATGCCAACGTCCCCTTGCTGCTCAAGTCGCTTCCCGATCCGGAGCCCGGCGAGGGCGAACTGGTGCTCAAAGTGCATCGCTGCGGAATCTGCGGCTCCGACGTACATCTCACCAAGGAGCATGGCTTCTACCCCGAGAATACGGTGATCGGGCACGAGTTCGCAGGCGAGGTGGTGGCGGTCGGGAAGGGCGTGGCGGGATTCCGGACAGGCGACCGAATTACCGCCCTTCCGGTAGCCGGCTGCGGTCGCTGTGGCCCCTGCTTCGCCGGGACGCCGCTGTTTTGCCAGAACGGCGTGACCGGCTATGCCGGTGGCTTCGCCGACTATATGCGCGTGGCAGCGGCGACCGCGCTACAACTGCCCCAATCGATCTCGATGGAGGACGGCGCGCTGGTGGAGCCGCTCTCGGTGAGCCTTCATGGCGTGGCGCTCGCACGGATGGAGCCGGGGGCGAAGGTGTTGGTGCTGGGGGCGGGATCGATCGGGCTGGCCGCGATTCACTGGGCGAGAAAGCTGGGCGCCGGCAGGATCGTCGCCATGTCGCGCTCGGCCCGTCGCGCCGAGATGGCGGGCAAGATGGGAGCCGACGCGTTCGTCTGCGCCGGGGAGAACGAATATGCCGAGGTTCAGGCGGCGCTCGGCGGCGCGCCCGACGTGGTGTTCGAGTGTATCGGCGCCGTCGGCGCGCTCCAGCAGTGCATCAACCACGTCCGCGTCAACGGCACGGTAGTGTCGCTCGGCTTTTGCACGAAGCCCGACGGGGTGATCCCCGCGATCACGACGTTCAAGCAGATCACGCTGGTCTTCTCGATGGCCTATTCGGTCGCCGAATTCCGGTTCGCGCTCGACGCCTTCGATCGCGGCCATGTCGAGCCGCGTCAGATGGTAAGCAGCGTTATCGCGCTCGATGACGTACCGGACACGATCGAGCGGATGCGCGCCGGCTACGCGAGCGAGATCAAGGTCCAGGCCCGCCCGGAGCTGTAAGGTAGGGGGCGTCGCTCCTCAGCGTGGCGCCCGCCCGCCGGTCATTTAGGATCGAAGAGGACATGGAGGTGGTGCGGCACGCGCATCATCGCGCCGCGGATCGCAGGCGGCGGCATGTCGGGATCGAGCCGGAGGTTTGGCAGGCGATCGAGAATCGCGGTCATGGCCCGCATCATCTCGACCCGCGCCAGATGCTGGCCGATGCAGATGTGCGGTCCGGCCGAAAAGGAGACGTGGCGATTGGCATTCGGCCGCCGGATGTCGAAGCGATCGGGATCGTCGAACTTCGCCGGATCGCGGTTGGCGGCGCCAGCCACGACATGGACGATCGAGTTGGCCGGGATCACGACGCCGGCGACCTGAACGTCGTGGGCCGCCCATCGCGCCTGCTCGATCACCGGGCCGTCGAAACGCAGCGCCTCCTCGATCGCGTTCGGTAGCAGCGAGCGGTCCTCGCGTAGCAAGGCGAGCTGGTCGGGATGCTCCAGCAGCTTCGCGAGCAAAATACTGGTGCCGCGATACGTGGTGTCCCCCGCGGCGTTGATCAGCTGTCGGAAGAAGGACACGAGGACGTCCTCCGGCAGATGCTCGCCGTCCACTTCGGCTTGGGCGAGCAGGCTCACCAGATCGTCGCCGGGTTGCCTGCGCCGCTGCTCGATCAGCTTCGGGAAATATTCGCCGAGTTTGGCATTTGCCTCGGAGCCATGCTTGAAGTCGAACGAGACCAGCGTCTGGGTGACGGCCAGCTTGTGGAACAGCTTGCCCTCCTCCGGCGGCAGGTCGAGCTGGCGATAGATGACGCCGAATGGATAGTGCAGCGTGAACTGCTGAATCAGGTCCGCGCGGCCGGTGCCGATGAAACTGTCCATCAGATCATTAACGACGGGGTCGACGATGCTGTCGCCCCATTTCTTCACATATTGCGGCAGGAAGATCTTCTGGAAGATGCGGCGAAACCGTCCGTGCTCGGGCGGGTCCATCGTCGAGATCGAGCGGCCGAAACTGGCGCCGATGTTGAAGGTATAGGCCCTGTTCGAGAAGATCTGCGGTGCCTGCAGCGCCCTGGTCACCTCCTCGTAGCTTAGGATCATGAAGTGCGGGATGCCCGTGGGGAAGGTGACGTCTGGTCCAAGGCCCATGATCTCGCGATAATCGCCTGGCATGGCGCCGTTCTGCGCTCTGAGACTGGCGAGGAGCGGGTAAGGGTCTTCATTCTCACCGAAGAAGAATCGCTCCTCGAAGAACGGGTTGAATGCCGTATTGTCGAGGTCGCGCAGCTTCAGCATCTCGGTCACGATCGTCTCCTCTCCCGGCGCCCGGGTTCTCGAGACTAGATCTTCTATGAAGTGAGCGCTACATGAACCGGCCATCGCATGGGCGATGGTTGTGCTGTGGGTCTCTCCGTCGTCGGTTCGTCTTGCCCGTCCGGCGCTATCAGATGACGTAGCGAATGGTTTGGCCGCCGTCCGCAGCGATGGTCTGCCCGTTGACGTAGCCGCCTGCCGCGCTTGCGAGCATGACGACCACGCCGGCAATCTCGTCGGGCTCGCCGAAGCGACCAACCGTTGATCGCGCCATCTCGCGCGCGAGTTCGACGGGATTGTCGATCAGCCCCTGTGCCATGTCGGTGCGGACCAACCCCGGGGACACGGTGTTGGCGCGGATGCCCGCCTCGCCATGCTCTACGGCGATGTTGCGGACATACTGCATCGCCAAGCCCTTGCTCAGTGTATAGCTGTGGTAACGACCGCTGCCGAAGTGGGCGGCGATCGTGCCGATGTTGATGATCCGGCCCCAGCGACGGGCGATCATGTCGGGCAGCAGCGCCTGGGTGAGCCGGTGGAGCGCTCTGAAGTTGCCGTCGAGCGTCTTTTCCAGCACGGCGTCGCTCATCTCCGCGCTCGGGCCGAAATGGATGTGGAGCCCGGCATTGGCGACGAGGATATCGATCGGGCCAAATGCCTGCCGGCCGCCGTCGATGAGCGCCGAGAGCCCGTCCGGGTCCGTGATGTTGGCGGTGAGCGCGACGGCGCGGCCGCCGTCGCGAGCGTTGATCGCGGCAGTGGTCTCTTCGGCGGCGGCGGCCTTGCGCCCGCACACAATTACATTGGCGCCGTGCTCGGCCAGCCGCTCCGAGATAGCGCGACCGATGCCGCGGCTGCCCCCGGTGACGAGGGCGGTGCGTCCGCCAAGATCGAAGAGCGTGCCGGCGAAGGCAGAAGCGTGAGTCATGTCTCTTCCTTGTCCGATAGGCGGGAATGTCGCCATGAACCCTGTCCGCAGTGGCAGGCGGCAACCATCTCAGAGGTCGTAGCCATGGATACCATCGTCGGGCCAGGCGATGGAACCCCCAGGCTGTCGACCGGCAGACGCAGGCACTGTTCATCGCCACTAGGAACGGTCGGATGATCGAAAAGCAATGGCCGACGATGAGGCGGACATTGACCTGCTGCGAGGCGAAGAAGGCGGTGTTTCGCCACCAGTATCATGTCGGACAGCGCCGCGATGATGGCGCTGAAGCCGATGGCAGCGGCCTTCACCACGGCGGCGACGGGGATCGGCAGGTCACGCATCGCCGCGACGAAGGCGCGGCCGATGTACCTCGTCGCCCTGCCGACCGCAGGATCGCCGTCGGCCGCCACAATGTGCTTGAAGTGGCCCTTCGGCGCTGAAGGCCTTACCGATGCCTGTGATAACGACGGTGTGGTCCGCGCCCGTCTCGGTAGCACCAGGACCAGATGGGCGAGTGTGAATAGCATCGCCGCTGCGGCCGTATTACGCTGTTCCGGCCGGTTGAGCGTCCCGACCCGGGCGACTTTTCTTTCGCGAGTCAGGGTCTCGTCATGCAGCTGGCCTATCGGCCCTCATCCACTCGTATAAACCGATCACAGCTGCGCTATTCGCTTTGCCGCTATTCGATCCAGTCGGTAAATGAATATGAAGGCTGCATGTCGATGTCCGAGAAGACGGTTCGCTGCTGCACCGATCGGAGAGGCGAAGATGAAGCGGCAATGCACGCTTTGATTGTGCTCGGCCCTGTCAGCGCACGCCTCCTTGGGTTTACAGGCGGCTGGCAAGGGCGACAGGCATGGCGCGAAGACATCCGGGATCACCGATGACGATCGTTACGAACAATTATCCATGCCACTGTGGCCGTGTTTGGAACGCATCGGTTCGTGGATGATCGTGATTCACTCTACCGAGGAAGTTTTCCTTTGAGCGAACAGCCTATTCTCGTTGCCGGTGCCACCGGCACCCAAGGTCGTGCCGTGGTCGACGCCCTTATCGAAACCGGTTTGAGGGTCCGCGCGCTCGTGCGTGACCCACAGTCGGCGGCGGCGCGCGCGCTCGCGGATCGTGGCGTCGATCTCGTCCGGGGCGATTTCGACGATGCCGAGAGCCTGGCAGAGGCCATGCGTGATGTGACCGGCGTCTTCTCCGTCCAAATGCCACCGATGCCGGACGACCTCGACAGTGAGCTGCGCACGGGCCATCTGCTGATCGAGGCGGCCAGAAACGCCGCCGTCGAGACCTTCGTTCACACCTCGGTGGCGCGCGCCGGCGATCAGGCTCACTTCGTCGACTGGAACAGCAACCGCTGGTGGCCGGTCTATTGGAACAGCAAATCGGGGGTGAACGACGCAGTGAAGGCGGCGGGGTTCCCGCACTGGGTAATCCTAAAGCCCGCCTTCATGATGGACAATTTTATTCCGCCCAAGGCCAGTTGGATGTTCCCGTCGCTTGCCCGCGGCGCGGTCGACACGGCGCTGAAGGCCGACACGCGGCTCGACCTGATCGCGGCGGCTGACGTCGGTCGTTTCGCGGCGGCCGGCTTTGCCGATCCCGCCCGCTTCGACCGGCAGGAGATCGACTTGGCGGCGGAATCGCTGACGATGGCTGAGGTAGCCGAGACGATCACGGCCGTTACCGGCCGATCGATCGTTGCGAACAGCATGTCCGGAGCGGAAGCGCGCGCCGCCGGCAATCATGCCGGGCTGGTGGAGAGCCAACAGTGGGCGAGCGTCGAAGGATACAAGGTTGATCTCCATCGGGCGTGGTCTCACGGCATAGCGCTCGAACGCTTCCGGGACTGGGCAGAACGGCATCGCTCTGCGTTCCAAGTCGGCGAAGGCTGAGTGGCCGACGCCCGCTGATCGATTATGAGGGGAGGTCGCGTGCAGGACCGGCGCTTTGCCTCCGCCTTCGCACGGCCTGAGGGATCAGAGCTCGGGCACGGTGTGATCGCCGTTGTTGCGGAGCATGGCCGTGAGGCGAGCGAACGCTTTTTCGATCGGGCGCAGCCTCCCAATTGATCTGCGGCGACCGCGTGCCGCCTGGCGCCTCGGCAGCATGATCAGCGGTGTTGCGGCGCCGGTGACGCTACCGGATCACCATCGCAGCCGCCACACCGAACGCCTCGCGACTGTCCGACAGCCGCTACCTTGGCGGCGGCGCCCATAGGATCGCCGACGTCGTGGTGTCCCAATCGGCGAACCTACAGGATCTGCGGGGCTTGCCCTAAGACGGCTTCCTCCACCCGTAGCGCTGGCTCGCCCGGATCCGGGGGTCCGGTCATCAAGAATAACATAGCGCAGGCGGCGACGATCGTCGCTCGCTACGCGCGGAGTCTTGGAAAGGCCACGCCCAAGCCGCTCGACGTGTTGACCGGGCGCGGCAAGTTTGAAGCTTCGTCAAATCCGACCCCGGTTTGACGAAGCTCGTGCGACTTACCGTCCCTTTGCGGTGAACGGCTCGTAGATCGCCGCGTAGACGCCTTCGATGTCGATCGCCTCGCTTATCGCCATTCGGTCGGTACCCGATCGGGCATTCAGCTCATCTAGGATGGAGGCAGGATCGTCATGATCGACATCGTAGATCGCGCAATAGCGCCAGGCCTTGCCGTCCACCGGATTGCTCCGAAGCTTCAACCGGGTCGCACGCGTGACGCCCGGCACCTGCAGAACGTCATCCAGATGCTGATTAGTATACCATTCATTATACTCATCCTCACGACCTTCAACGGGGTTGCTAAGTACAACGAGTGTCGCTTTAGGCATGATTTCTATTCCTGCTTCACGGGCTTGATTACGATCTAGGCAATGTGTTTGGCATTCGGGCGTAGGCGTCTTCGAGGGACTTGCGGAAGGGGACGGGGGTATAGGGAGCGCCGAAGTGGGCGAACAGCGCCTTGAGCTTGCCGAAGAGGCGGTTCGTCGCTGCCTCGTCGGCAATACCTTCCGCGATCCATCGCCGCACTCCATACCAGGTTGTGAACCCATAAACAGAAGAGCGGGAGCGCGTTAGCGGTCAACCGCGAGGGGACGGACCACGGCGTCAGCCAAGTCTGATTGTTGGGCCGGATCGATGTCGAGATTGCCCAGTAGTACGGCATATCGTCTGACATGAGACCACCATGTTCCCGATGGACCTGAAGGAACAAATTCATGGGCTTAAAGCCGACCGCGTCGCTTAGAAAGCGTGCAGTTTGAGAATCGCTCACAAGGCTAGGGTTGCACTTGGCAGGATCAGCAGCAACCGTGTTATTATTCTTCGTCTGGTACAAGGTTCTGATTAGCAGCTGCATAAGCCCATACGACCTCATCGACTTCCACTGGCGCGTGATCGAGCCGCTCCTGCCCAAAAACTGCGAGGTATGCCACGTGTCGATGATCGTCGCGTGCTGAACGGCATTTTCTCGGTACTTCGATCGGGTGCGCCATGGCGCGACTAGCTTAAGCGGTACGGCCCGCGCACCACCTGCTACTACCGCCTTGTACGATGGCGAAAGGCGGGCGTGTGGGACCGGCTGATGGACGCCGCCACTACCGCGCACGACGGTGACATCCAGATGACGTGACCCCCGTTTCTTCATCGATCTGGACCTAGAGATCGGCCCTTCGGAAGGGACGGGCGGAATGACGCGGAAGCAGTTTTCGGAAGAAGCGGATCGTCTCCTGGTTTGACGGACATCGATGACAGGCTCTGCGGAGCCAGGAGGTGTATGATGGCAAGTAGGACGAAGCGTCGGGTTACGGAGAGTTCAAGCGCGAGGCGGTGGCGCTATGGGAGACGAGCGGTCGGCTGCAGGCCGAGGTGGCAGCCGAGTTGGACCGGCAGGACGAACCACACGATAGCGCGCCGCTCGGCGGGATCATCTGACGACCACTTCCGTCCGCTGGAGTATTTCGACGACGTGCGCGGGCTCGTCATGCCGGCTCCGGCCGCGATCGCTTACCGTGCCGGCCTCGATCCGTTCCCGTTCGGCGGTGATCAGCGCTCCAGGGCCGGTTGCGCCGGCAGGGCAAGTGTCGACCCCCTTGAAGTGGCGACGTCCGGCGCGCCGGGCAGTTGATCGCCAGCAAAACTCCGGCGCAACGAACAGGATTTCGACAATCCTGTGCCTAGAAAATCAGAGCCTTCGCCAAGCGATAGGTGGAGCGGCCAGCATGGCGGCACATCTTCCGTTGCGTAACCGTGCCGCCGCCCTCGGTCTGGAGGGACGATCCTTTATCCCGCGAATAGTGAATGGCGGCGACCTCGGCGTTCGCTCGTAGCAACTTCGATCTGCGTTGTTGTCCTGTCGCCCTGCTTGGTGATGCCTCCCTAACCGCCCGTCGGGGCGGCCGGGGCGCCGTCCTGCTCCAGCGCTTGTAATCGGCCTGAAGCAGCCGCGCACGCCGTTTGCGACCATGACCTCCTTATCGTCCTGTCCTGTTCTATGTCAGCAAACGTCTATCCCGATGATTGAGTGACTATGCCTGCCAGGGCAGCGTGAGCAAACGCTGGAACCCGCCAAATCCGCATTTCATTCGGCTTATCGCAAAAATACGTCGACGTGTCTCACGCCCTCAGCGTGGCCCGCCCGGAGACACGATCGCACTTGCGAATCCCACGCCCCGTAGTCATAATGTCATAACAAGCTAGAAGGCTGGCGGAGGCGAGGATGACTGCGGCGGTTGGGGAGAAGAAGATCAAGTCGGCGGATCGCGTGCTCCGCATTTTCGAGATGTTTGGTCCGGAACGTCAGTCGTTGACCGTCATGGAGGTATCGCGCGCGTTAGAGGTGCCGCAGTCGAGCACTTCCGAGCTGCTTGCCAGCCTTGTACGGCATGGTTACCTCACTCGCGATCGGCGGGCCCGCGCCTTCCGGCCGACGGCGCGGATTTCGCTTCTTGGCGCCTGGGTGCAGCCGCGGTTGTTCCGCCACGGCCGCCTCCTGCCAATGATCGATCATCTGCACGATCAGACCGGTCTTATCGTCTCGCTAACCTCGATGGTGGGCGTCTCGCTGAAGCACATTCACACCACCGCGGGGCAAGTGCCGGATCCGATTGCGCAGGGTGAGGACATGCACCTGCTTCACTCGCCCTTCGGACATATCCTGCTTTCGCTGGTCCGCGGCGAGGAGGTTCGCAAGATCGTCCATCGCCTCAACGCATCCAGCGATGAATCGCTGATCGTTCGTCATCAGGACGTTCTCGCAACGATCGAGCAGGTCAACCGGCAGAACTTCGCTGCTGGCGATCTGGCGCCGGGCTGGTCGGGCATCGCGGTCTTGCTGCCGCAGGGGATCGACGAGGAGCCGCTGAGCATCGGCTTTATCGGCCAGACCGGGGATGTCGAGCCGCGCCGCGACGAACTCGTCCGAACGCTGCGCCAAGGCATCGCTCAGTATCTTGGCCCACGGGTTGTGCATGACAATCGCGAGCTGCGGACGGCAACGCGGCACTGATCGACTTACCGACAAACCATCGTCCATGATCGTCCGGCCTTGCTCGGTCGGACAAACTCCGTTTGTACCAAGGACCCCCCGAGTTGAGCGACAAGATCATCACCCGCAAGGACGGTGCGACCGGCCACATCATCTTCAACAAGCCGGAGAAGATGAACGCTATATGCCTCGAGATGTGGGAGGGCATGGGCGACGCTATGAAGCGGTTCGAGGCCGACGACGAGGTTCGCGTGGTCGTATTCTCGGGTGCCGGCGGCAAGGCGTTCGTAGCCGGCGCCGACGTCTCGAAATATGCCGAGGAACGCGGCGAGGGTGACGCGCAGGAGCATTACGCCAAGACCGGCGAGCAGGCGCTGCAAGCGATCTACACCTCCAAGAAGGTCACCGTCGCTGCAATCGACGGCTATTGCATCGGTGGCGGCGTCTCCGTCGCGCTGGTGTGCGACTTGCGCTACTGTTCGGCCAAGTCCTCGTTCGGACAGCCGGCGATGAACATCGGCATCGGCTATCGCTACTCGTCGCTGCGCCGGATGGTCGACATCATCGGCTATGGCGCCGCCAAGGACATGTTGCTCGGCGGCCTTCGCTTCGACGCGCAGGAGGCCTATACCAAGGGGCTGGTCGGCCGCGTGCTGCCGGACCAAGAATTCAAGCCGTGGATCGACAAGATCGTCGGCAATATCTCGATCGGCGCGCCGCTGACCGCTGAGGACATCAAGTTCACCCTGTGGACCTATGCGCAGGACGAGTCCAAGCGCGACCTCGACCGGTGCGAGGAGCTGTTCCAGATCTGCTATGCGTCCGAGGACTATAAGGAAGGCGTCGCCGCCTTCGGCAAGCGCAAGCCGGTCTTCACTGGCAAATAGGGCCGCCCACATGGATCTTCGTTTCACAGCGGAGGAAGAGGCGTTCCGCAGGGACGTCCGCGCTTTCATTCGCGACAATCTCGATCCCGTCACGCATCACAAGATGCTGGACGGGCGGACCCCCAGCAAGGCGGAGATCGTCGCCTGGCAGCGCACGCTGAATGCGCGCGGCTGGGCAACCCCGTCCTGGCCGAAGGAGGCGGGCGGCCCCGGCTTCTCGGTGGTGGAGCGCTACATCTTCCTGGACGAACTGCACCAGGCTCCAGCACCCGAGCCGATCTCATTCAATGTCTCGATGATCGGCCCGGTGCTCGCGGCGTTCGGCACCGCCGCGCAGAAGGAGAGGTTCTTGGCCGCCACCGCCAATATCGACATTTGGTGGGCGCAAGGCTTTTCCGAGCCGGGCGCGGGATCGGACCTCGCGGCACTCCGGACGAGCGCCCGGCGCGACGGCGACCACTATGTCGTCAGCGGCCACAAGATCTGGCAGGGCATGGCGCATCATGCCGACTGGATGTTCACGCTGGTCCGTACGGATCAGCAGGCGCCCAAGAAGCAGATGGGCATCTCGTTCCTGCTGATCGATCTGCGCCTGCCCGGCGTCACGATCCGCCCGATCGTCACCATCGACGGCCGCCACGAGGTGAACGAGGTTTTCCTCGACGAGGTGCGCGTGCCCGTCGACTGCCTGGTCGGTGAGGAAAACAAGGGCTGGGACGTCACCAAGTTCCTGCTTTCCAACGAGCGCACCGGCATCGCTCGCATCGGCATGACCAAGCATCTCGTCCGCCGCGTGAAGCGGCTCGCAGGCGCCGACGAGGCGGTGCTGCGCAAGGTGGCGGCGCTCGAGGCGGAGCTGAAGATCCTGGAGATCACCCAGCTCCGTATCCTAGATGCGCAGCGCGGCTCGAACGCGGCCGATCCGCGCTCCTCGGTGCTGAAGCTGAAGGGCGTGGAGCTGCGCCAGGCCGCGTCGGAATTGCTGCTCGAGGCTGCGGGACCCGCCGCGCTGGAGATTGCGAGCGACGAGGACCCGCTCGGCGAGGACGATGCCGAGTGGCTGGGCTCGATCATGCCAAACTACGGCATCCTGCGCGCCGCCTCCATCTACGGCGGCTCGAGCGAGGTACAGAAGACCATCGTCGCCAAGACGCTGCTCGGCCTGAGCTGACGGGATTTCTACGATGAACTTTGACTATTCCGACGATCAGCGGATGCTGAAGGACAGCATCGATCGCTTGGTGGGCGAGCGCTACCCGTTCGACAAGCGCGCCGACCACGGCGCCGAGCCGCGCGGCTTCTCAGAGGCGGTCTGGCGCGAGATGGTCGAACTTGGTCTCACCATGCTGCCGTTTGAGGAGTCGCTCGGCGGCCTCGGGCTGGGCGGGGTGGAGATGATGATCGTGGGCGAGGCGGTGGGCCGCGGCCTTCTGCTGGAGCCGCTTCTGCCGTCGGTGGTGCTCGCGGGCACTGCGATCGCATACGGGGCTGCGCCCGCTGTCGCGGAGGCCCAGCTTGCCGCCATCATGAGCGGCGAGACGCTGGCGGCGCTGGCCGATCGCGCGACGATCGCGGCACACGCCGACGCGGGCGGTATCCGGCTGGACGGTCGCGCCGCTGTGGTGCTCGGCGGCGATCATGCCGAGCTGTTCGTGCTGCCCGCCGGTGACTCGGCCTGGATCGTCCCGGCGGATGCTCCGGGTCTCGCGGTGCGAGGCTATCGCCTTCACGGCGGAGGAGGCGCCGCCGACCTGACGCTGGACGGCGTCCGCGTTGACGAGACGGCGCGGATCGCTCTCCCCGCCGTCACCCGCGCCCTGGAGGCAGGGGTCGCCTTTCTTGCCGCCGAAGCGGCCGGCGCCATGCGTGCGGCGCTCGACACCACCGTCGACTATCTCAAGACACGCGAACAGTTCGGCAAGGCGATTGGCACAAATCAGGCACTGCAACACCGCGCGGCCGAGATGCTGGTCGAGGTCGAGCAGGCGGCCTCCGCCGCGATCTTTGCCGCCCTGGTCGCCGGAGAAACCGACGCCGCCGAGCGCGCGCGCAGCACTGCGGCGGTGAAAGCGGTGATTGGCAAGACCGGACGCTTCGTCGCCCAGAGCGCGATCCAGCTGCACGGAGGAATTGGTGTCAGCCAGGAGCATGTCATCAGCCACTATTTCCGCCGTCTCACCGCAATCGGGATGCTGCTGGGCGGCACCGACGCCCAGCTAAAGCGGCTCGCGGCGTTGGGCGGGTTCACCGGTTCCGAGCAGCACCTGCGAGCGGCCTGATCGAGCTGGGCGGTTCCGGACGGCGTTCCAACGGCAAGGTCGTACAGGTCAACCGGCGCCAGCAATATCTGCGACGCGCTTATAAACTCTCCCGGCAGCGCGGGGCGCGAATGTGGTCATCCACTAATGGACCTACTTGACGTGGCGTCGAAGGCGGATGCGTTGGTCGGCGAGATCGCGGGTAACGGCGGCAGCGCCGCGACGAACCATCACTTGATGGCAGCCGGGGCCGCCGCCCTGGTCATGACGGCCAAGCGCATCCCTGGGCTCTCCACCATCCCGCCTGCAACGCTGGCATCGTCACCGATCTGCCGGTCACCAGGACGAGCGACATGATCGATGTCAACCTCTAAGGCAGCATCCTGACGGCGTGCGCTGCCTACACAGATGCCGTCGGCCAATGCTGATCCCGCCGAAGCGACTTCATGTCGCCGTGCAAGCCCGAACTCTTCGCCTCCAACCCGGATGTGGTCGGCAAGCGCCGGCCGGCATGCGCCCTCAGAGCGTTTCGGGTGCAGCTAGCGAAGAGGCGATGTGGCGGCAGAAACGCGCGGCGTCCGCGCCGTTGATCACGCGATGATCATAGCTGAGCGACAGCGGCATCAGCAAGCGCGGCTGGAACGCAGTCCCGTCCCACACCGGCGTCATGCGCGACGGTGTAACGCCTAGGATCGCGACCTCCGGCTGGTTGACAATCGGCGTGAAGCCGGTGCCGCCGATCCCGCCCAGCGAAGTGATCGTCATCGATCCGCCTTCCATTACGCTCATTGGCAGACCCTTGCTGCGTGCCCGCTCGACGACCTCGCGCAGTTCCGCCGCGAGGCTGGCGACGTCCTTGCGGTCGGCGTCTCGAAGCACGGGCACGAGCAGGCCGAGCGGACCGTCGACGGCGATGCCGACATGTACGTACTGCTTAAGGATCAGGGTCGCGCCATCCTCGGACAATGAGGCATTGAACGTGGGGAACGCCTTCAGCGCAGCGGCGAGCGCCTTGACTAGATAGACTAACAGCGATGCCTTCGGCGCATCCGCAGACTTGCGGTGCGCCTCCAACGCAGTGACATCGACGTCGTCGTGGTGGGTGACGTGCGGAATAGCCGTCCAGCTCTGGGTAAGCCGGCGCGCGACGATTGTCTGGAACGCGGTCATCGGCTTGGTTTCGATGGCGCCGAATTTGGCGAAATAGGCTTCGGCGGTCATTTGGACGCTCCTCGGCTCGCGCTGTGCTTCGATCGTGCGATAGCAAGGCGGGGGCGGCGCGAACACCGTCCGCGCCGCCGCCATCACAGCAGCGATGATGTCGCACCCGCCCCCCGCAGCCGGGTGCGACATGCTAAGGCGAGGTGAAATTCGCTTTTCAGGAAGAGGGCATCTCATGTCGGTCGACGTCCAGATCGAGGATGGCATCGCCACGGTCACCATCAATCGTCCGGAGCGCAAGAACGCCATCACCATGGTCATGCGCGGCGAGTTCCAGCGCGTGTTCGAAACGCTTCAGGATGATGACGACGTCCGCGTCATCATCCTGACCGGCGCGGGGGGAGACTTTGCCGCCGGGGCGGACGTCGGCGAGATGGGCACCGGCGGTGTCCGCGGCAATGCCGTCAAGGCCCGCACTCTTCAGCGGATGGTGCGCAGCGTCGCCCACACCGGCAAGCCGGTGATCGCGGCGGTGGAAGGCGTTTGCGTCGGTGTCGCCTTCGCCATGGCGCTCGCCTGCGACTTCATCGTCTGCGCCGACAATGCCCGCTTCCAGTTCGCTTTCCGTCACATTGGGCTCGCCATGGACGGCGCGGCCGGTTGGCTGCTGGAGCGCTATGTCGGGGTGATGCGCGCCAAGGAGATCGCCTATTCGGGCCGCTTCGTCAGCGGCACGGAGGCCGTGTCGCTGGGCTTCGCACTGGAATCGCGACCGGCGGGTGAAGTGCTGGCGGCTGCCCGCCAGCTGGCGGAAAGCTACGCCAATGCGCCCACCCTCGCCTTGGCGCAGATCAAGCGCCAATTCGATGCCGCCCCCGCCCAGACGCTTGTGGACGCGCTGGAATTCGAGTTCGCGGTGCAGGCGCTGATGACGTGGACGGACGACTTCCGCGAAGGTACGACAGCTTTCAAGGAGAGGCGCAAGCCCGTGTACAAGGGCGCCTGATGGCCGTCAGCCCGGAAACCGCGGCGGCCCAGGTCGCGACGCTGCTGACGCGGCCCTACGCGCGCTTCTTCGGTATTCGGGCGGTCGACATATTGCCGGGTGCGGTGACGCTGACGCTGGCGCATCGCCCTGACTTCGAACATGCGCCCGGCTTCTTCCAAGGGTCGATCATCACCGCCCTTGCAGAGCTTGCGGCGAGCTGGAGTGCGGCGACAGCGGCCGGGGACGACGCCATGCACCTGGTGTTGGAACAGTCCATCCGCTTCATCGGTCCGGCACGCGGCGAGCGGCTGATCGCGGCCGGCCGCACGATCCGCTCGGGCCGATCGATCAGCGTCGCCGCCGCGGACGTCTTCGTCGAGCAGGATGGTCGACGCGAACTGTGCGCGCTTCTCTCGCTCACCATGCGCCACACTCCGCGGAGGGAGCAGGTGGCGGCATGACCGAGCGGGTCGACGCCATCATCGTCGGCGCCGGCGTGGTGGGCCTCGCGATCGCCCGAGCGCTGGCGCTTGCCGGCAAGCCGCCACTGATCCTGGACGGGGAAGCGCATTTCGGCTCCTGGACATCCAGCCGCAACAGCGAGGTGATCCACGCCGGCATCTATTATCCGAAAGGATCGCTCAAGGCGCGATTGTGTGTAGAGGGCAAGCAACAGCTCTATGCGTTCTGCGAGGCGCGAGCCGTGCCCCACAAGCGTCTGGGAAAGCTGATCTTCGCGCATGGCGAAGCGCAGCTCGGCGAACTCGACGCGATCGTCGGGCGGGCGGAGGAAGCCGGGGTCCGCGATCTCCGCAGGCTCGATGGGAGCGAGGCGCGCGGCATCGAGCCAGCGCTCGACTGCGCGGGCGCCCTTCTCTCCCCCTCGACTGGCATCGTTGACAGCCACGCGCTTATGCTGGCGCTCCTCGGGGAAGCCGAAGCCCACGGCGCGATGCTGGTGACTGGCAGCGACGTCGGGCGTGTCTCCCGGACGGGCGGAGTCTGGAACGTCCACTTGGGCGAGGACCGGGACGCGGCGGTCGCGAGCCCGATCCTCGTCAACGCGGCCGGTCTCGGCGCACAGCGGTTGGCTGGGCGGATCGAAACGCTCGATCCGCTGTACGTCCCGCCGTTGCATCTCGCGCGCGGTGTCTACTTCACCTATTCGGGCCGGGTCCCCTTCTCCCACCTAATCTATCCGGTACCGGAAGCCGGGGGGCTCGGAACCCACCTGACGCTCGACCTCGCCGGGCAGGCGCGGTTCGGGCCGGACGTCGAGTGGATCGATACGATCGACTACACCGTCGATCCCGGCCGCCATCAACGCTTCGCCGCGGCCGCCAGGCGGATCTGGCCCGACCTCGACGGGATCCGGCTGCAGCCGGGCTATGCGGGCATCCGGCCGAAGGTCAGCGGTCCGGGAGAGCCTGCCGGTGACTTCGTCATCTCCGGCCCGGCGGATCATGGGTGCGAGGGGCTGGTCAACCTGTTCGGCATCGAATCCCCCGGGCTGACGGCCAGTCTCGCCATCGCCGACATGGTGCGGGACGCGCTATGATCGAGGCGGACTATATCGAGGCGGACTATATCGTCGTCGGCGGCGGCAGCGCCGGCTGCGTTCTGGCGGCGCGGCTGAGCGAGGACCCGGCGGTGCGGGTGCTGCTGGTAGAGGCCGGCCCGCGCGACACAAACCCCTGGATCCACGTGCCGCTGGGTTATGGCAAGCTGTTCAATCATAAGCGGCTGAACTGGCGCTTCCAGTCGGAGCCCGAGCCGGGAATGAATGGTCGACGTCTTAACCAGCCGCGCGGGCGTGTGCTCGGCGGCTCGTCGTCGATCAACGGCCTGCTCTATGTGCGCGGCCAGCGCGAGGATTTCGACGCATGGGCACGGCTTGGCAACCGCGGCTGGGGATATGAGGATTTGTTGCCCTTTTTCCAGCGAGCGGAAGCGCAGCAGCGCGGGCCGAACGCCTGGCACGGCGTTGACGGACCGCTGGCCGTCTCCGATCCCAGCGAACCGCACCCGCTGTGCGACGCGTTCATCGCCGCGGGGATGGAAGCAGGCTACCCGGCCAATGCCGATTTCAACGGCGCCACCCAGGAAGGCGTCGGCTATTATCAGTCGACGATGCGGCGCGGGCGCCGGTGCAGCGCCGCGGTCGCCTATCTGAAGCCGGTGCGCAGCCGCGCCAACCTGCGCATCGTCACCGACGCACTCGTCCGGCGGGTGATGCTCGACGGCAGGCGTGCGACCGGCATCGAATGGTCCGATGCCGCGGGAACGCGCCATCAGGCCAAGGCGCGGCGCGAGGTGATCCTTGCGGCCGGCGCGATCGGCACTCCGCAACTGCTTGAGCTGTCGGGGATCGGTGACGGTGAGCGGCTGCGCGGGCTGGGGATCGAGACCGTCCACCACAATCCTGAGGTGGGCGAGAATTTCCAGGACCATCTCCAGGTCCGCACCGTCTACAAGGCGACGCGCCCGATCACCTTCAACGACGACATGCGATCGCCGCTCAGGACCTTGGGCGTCGGCCTGCGCTACGCGCTGACCGGCAAGGGCCCGCTCACCGTCTCCGCCGGCTATGCGGGCGGCTTCTTCCGCTCGCCGATCGCGCGCGACGCGCGGCCAGACATCCAGTGCCTATTCATCACCTTCAGCACGACCAAGATGGGCGACCGGCTGCACGCATTTTCGGGCTTCACCGTTTCTGCCTGCCCGCTCCGCCCCGAGAGCCGCGGTCACGTCCATGCCACGACCCCGGACGCGGCGGCTGCTCCCGCGATCCTCGCCAACTTCCTCGCCACCAAGCGCGACGAGGCCGAGGTGGTGGCAGGCATGCGGATCGTGCGCGACATCATGGCCCGGTCCGCGATCGCGCCCTTCGTACGCGAGGAGCATATCCCCGGCCCTGCCGTCACCAACGACGCGGCGTTGCTCGCCTACGCACGCGAGACCGGCGGATCGATCTACCATGCCAGCTGCACGGCCGCGATGGGCAAGGTCGTCGATGCCTCGCTGCGCGTGATGGGCGTGGACGGACTGCGCGTCGCCGACGCGTCGATCATGCCGGCGGTCCCTTCCGGTAACACCAACGCCGCCGTCATCGCCATCGGAGAGAAGGCGGCCGCCATGATCCGCGAGGACAATCGATGATCGACTATCTGCCCCTCAGCCTCTACATCGACGGCCGCTTCATCGCCGCCGCACCAGGCCGGGTGAGCGAGCCGGTGGTCGATCCTGCCACCGGCGACACGATCGCCGAGCTTCCCCACGCTACCGACGCCGAACTCGACGAGGCGCTGGCGGCGGCGGATCGCGCCTTCCCGCTTTGGGCGGCGACGAGCCCGTTAGAGCGCAGCGACATCCTCCGCCGCGCGGCCGCCCTCCTGCGCGAGCGGATGGACACGCTCTGCCGCACGATGACGCTCGAGCAGGGCAAGCCGCTCGCCGAGGCCCGGGGCGAGTGGACGCACGCGTGCGAGATCTTCGAATGGTGCGCGGAGGAAGGCCGTCGAGTCTACGGCCGGATCATCCGCTCGCGGCTGCCCGGCACCGATCATCTCGTGCTCGCCGAACCGGTCGGCCCCTGCGCGGCGTTCACGCCGTGGAACTTCCCGGCGCTCTCGCCCGCCCGCAAGGTCGCAGCGGCGCTCGGCGCCGGCTGCACCGTCATCCTGCGCGCCTCGAGCGAGACGCCGGGCTGCGCGGTCGCGATCATGCAGGCGCTGCACGATGCCGGGCTGCCGAAGGGCTGCGCGCAGCTGGTGTTCGGCCGCGCGTCGCACCTCTCGGAAAAGATCATCCTCTCGCCCCTGATCCGCAAGATCAGCTTCACAGGATCGACCGCGGTCGGCAAGCAGCTGATGGTGCTGGCGGCGCAGGGCGCCAAGCGCTCGACGATGGAGCTGGGCGGCAATGCGCCAGTGATCGTGTTCGGCGACGCCGACTATGAGCGGAGCATGGCGATGCTGAAAGCGGGCAAGTTCCGCAACGCCGGCCAGGTCTGCGTCAGCCCAGCGCGCTTCTTCGTCCACGAGAGTATCGCCGACCGATTCGCACGCGACATGGCCGATCATGCCGACGGGCTGAAGCTCGGTTCCGGCCTGCTGCCCGACACCGCCATGGGCCCGCTCGCCAATCCGCGCAGGGTCGATGCGATGGAGGAGTTCGTCGCCGATGCCGGCAGCCGCGGCGGCACCGTGTTGGCCGGCGGGCGGCGGGACGGCGATGCCGGCAATTTCTTCCGCCCGACAGTCGTGACCGGCCTCGATCCTGCCGCAGCGCTGTTCCGCGCCGAATGTTTCGGGCCGATCCTGCCGGTGATGCCGTTCGCCACGCTGGACGAGGCGATCACGCTGGCCAATGGCGTGGTCGAGGGTCTGGCCGGTTATGCCTTCACCACCTCGCTGCGCACCGCCCAGGAAGTGATGCACCGGGTGAAGACGGGGATGCTCGGCGTCAACACGCTCGCCATCTCGACGCCCGAGGCGCCGTTCGGCGGAGTCGGCGAGAGCGGCAACGGTTCGGAAGGCGGGATCGAGGGCCTCCAGGCCTATCTCGACACCAAGCTGGTGTCGCTGGCCTGAGGCCCTGCCCGTCGCCGGATCAGCCCGCGAGCGCGGGTCCGCGGCTGCCCTTCAGCGGTCGATCGTGCGAGATGTCGTTAAGGTCGCGGCTGTTCGGCCCGGTTGACCGCATCTGCGCGAGATAATCGGGAGGCACATCGACCGCGTTGAACGCGCCGGCATATTGATTGACGCAGACGCGGTGGGCGATCGCCCAACGGCCGCCGCGCTTCTCGAACCGATCGACATAGCGCCCGAAGGCGAGCGTCGGTGGGCCATCCCGGTTTTCGCCCCAGAAGATGTAGTAGGTTTCGCCGTGCGCCACGTCACCGTCGAGGTCGACGGTGTGGTTGCAGATGATATGCTGGTGCTGGTGCTGGGCGGCGCCGTGCCAGCCGATCGCCCAGTCGGCAAACTGGTCGGGATCGCCTTCCGCCACGCCATGCTCGTCGATCGCGTCGGGGTGGTAGGCGGATGCCATCAGCGCCTTGTCGAACCGGTCGACGCCGCGGGTGTAGCGCAGCAGCGCCTGCCAAATCTCGTGGCGGTCCTTCTGCTCCCGCACGAAGGCAATCAGATCGGGCGTCATCTCGTCGGCCATGTCGATCTCCTCTCGACGCCAGCATCGGCGGCCCCCAAGGAGCGCGCAAGGTATCCGAAACTAATCGTCCTGGCGATGCTTCGGCTTCCGTCCTACCCGCGGCGTTGCCACCCATGCCAATCCACGCGAGCGTTCGAGGGGAAAAGGGAGAAACCGCATGCGAAGCTGGGACGATTATGCCGACCTGCTGAAAGGCGGCGACAGCCTGCTCGATCAGACGGTGGCGCCGGTGGACGAGCAGTTGCGCGCCGACCTCCATCGGCAGTTGGCGATGAACCTGTCGCAGGGCTACTTCCTGTTTTTCCAAGCCGATCCCGACTATCCGGAATTCGTTCCGTTCGAGAACTCGGCCTTCCTGCTTCAGCCAAATCCGGATTCCGTCTATTACTATGCCCGAGTGGACGGCAGCGGCACGTATCGCGTCACCGGCGAGCGTGGGACCTGTCCGGTGGTGGGGTTCGCGACGGGCGCGAACATGATGGGGACGACTGACGCGCCCGGCAAAGGGCTCGGCAACTACGACATCGACGCGCTGACGCTCGATGCGCAGGGCCGCTTCGACGTCATCTTCAGCGCGGAACGTCCCCAGGGCCATGACGGTGACTGGCTGTTCCTCAATCCGTCCGCCGATTTCATTCTCGTCCGGCAGTTCAGCTACGACTGGGGGCGCGAAACCGACCTGAGGATCGCGATCGAACGGCTGGATGCCGCGCCGCGGCCCCGACCGCGCATGTCCCCCGCCGAAGTCGATGCCCGGATGGAGGGCATGGCCCTCTATGCGAAGCGGCTTTCCATGGTGGCGATGGGCGCGGTGCGACGGCCGCACGACGGCGGCTTCGTCAACAAGATGCACATCCACACCTTTCAGGAAATGGGCAACGGCCAGGATTGGCCGCAGGCCTATTTCGAGATGGCCTTCGACATCGCGGCGGACGAGGCGTTGGTGATCGAGAGCGATCTGCCGGAGACTCGACCCTATTGGAACGTGCAGGTGATTGACGGCCTCTGGAATCAGGTCGACGTGCTCTACCACCAGAGCAGCCTGAACGGTGCGACCGCCAAGGTCGACGGCGATGGCCGCTTCCGTGCGGTGCTGACCGCCGAGGATCCCGGCTACGCGAATTGGCTGGCGACCGGCGGCCATCGCTTCGGACTGCTGATCGGCCGCTGGTACCGCTGCTCCTCCCAGCCGACGCCGCAGATCGTCCGGATGAAGGCCCATGAGGTGGCGGGCTATCTCGGTGAACGGTCGCCTCGCATCACCCCGGAAGAGCGCGCCGCGACGCTGCGCGATCGGCTGATCCAGTCCCAACTGCGGCGCAAATGGTAGGAGGCGCGGCTGCGCGGCGGCTGCCCCGTCCGGTCAATTGATCGGGGAGATCGCGCCCGAAGCCATACCGACGCTTGAGGCGGATCGGCCGGTGGCTGGTGAACAGCCACCGGCCGTCCCGCTTGCCGTATGTGTCGAGATAGGTGGCATAGCCGCGACACCAGTGTTTCGGGCCGCCCTGCCGCCACCAGAGCCGATCCTCCAGTCCTGATTATGGAAACGGCTGCGGACAGGCAGCCGCTCTCCGGCGAACGCACCCCGTGCGCCGTGGTCACGCCGGCAAGTATCGGCCTCGTCCGACCGATAACGGCCGCGGGCCCAAGTGTCGGGACGCCCCCTTCAAACGCGCGGAAGACGAGATCCTGCGCGTCGCGGTCGGCATAAGCGTCTCAGTCCCGGCGATTGAGCTACCGGATCCGCCGCGACCAGCGCCCCGATCTCCTAGATAGCGAGGATGGTATGCGTCGCGCCCATCACGATCTGCCGATCTCGCGTCGACGCTTCGGTATCAGCCGACGATTCCTCGCTGGCGAAGCCCCGCGATCGCCGCCGCATCGAGACCCAGCTTTCGGCCGAGCACGGCCTCGCCATCCGCGCCCAGCGCCGGTGGCGCCACGTAGCGGTCGATCGGCGTCTTCGAGAAGCGGAGCGGATTGGCGATGACCGGGAGCGTGCCGGCTTCCGGATGCGGAATCTTGCGGAGCATCTCGCGCGCTACGATCTGTGGCTCGGCAAGTGCCCCCTCGATATCGTTGACGTAGCTTACAGGCACGCCGGCGGCATCGATCGCCGCCACCCAGTGCGCCGCCGGGCGCGTGGCGAACACGGCGTCGAGGATAGGCAGAATCTGCTTGCGATTCTCGATCCTGAGCGGCCCCGTGCAGAACCGCGGGTCATTGAACAGGTCCGGGCGCTCGATCGCGTCGCAGAAGCGTTCATATTGTGCGTTGTTGCCGACCACGACGAAGATCTGGCGATCCGCGCATTGGAAGGCTTGGCTTGGGATGCCACCATAGCCGCCATTGCCGCGCCGTTCGGGCATCTCGCCGGTGATCAGGAAGTTCTGCGCGAAGTGGGACAAAGCAGCAAAGCCGCAGTCGAGCAGCGACATGTCGATCGCCTGGCCGCCGCCGCCCGCGTCGCGGTGACGGAGCGCGGCCAGGATGGCGATCACCGAATTATAGGCGGTGAGGATGTCGACCATCGAAATGCCGACCTTCATCGGGCCGCCGCCGGGCACGTCGTCAGGATGGCCGGAAACACTCATCATGCCGCTCATCGCCTGGAAGATGCCGTCGTAGCCGGGCTTCTTGGCGAGCGGCCCGGTCTGGCCGAACCCGGTGATCGAGCAGTAGACGAGATCGGGGTTCACGGCGAGCAGCGCTTCGGCATCAAGGCCGTAGCGGGCGAGGGTTCCCACCTTGAAGTTCTCGATCACGACGTCCGACTTGGCCGCCAGGCCCCGGATCAGCGCCTGACCTTCCGGCCGGCCGATATCGATCGCCACCGATTCCTTGTTGCGGTTGCAGGACAGGAAAAAGCCAGCATCGCGGGTCGATCTGCCGTTACGATCCTTGAGGAACGGCGGGCCCATGTCGCGAGCGTCGTCGCCCTTGTCCGGCCGCTCGACCTTTATCACCTCGGCGCCGAGATCACCCAGCATCTGGCCCACGAGCGGCCCGGCGAGGATCCGGCTGAGGTCCAATATGCGCAGTCCGGCGAGTGCCCCCGGCATCATCTTCCCCATCTATTGTCCGCCGTCGGCGTCTTTGCGCAAAACCGTAGTCGCGGCTGTCCGGACCATCCACCCCGAGGTCTCGCTTATCGTCAGGCCGATATGTTGATTGCCGGCGAGGCCGCATCAATTGGCTGAGCCGGTCGCAGGGTGGTTCCGCGTCCCGGTCGGATAACCGGTCATCCGCTTGTATCGGGGTGCCTGTGCCACAGCGGAACCCCGGCAGGGCGTTCTTGCTGAACGAGAGGCGGAAGAGCACTTTGGGCGGCAGGAGCGAGACGGAGTGGAAGCTGTTGGCGATAAGACCGACCCATCGGCCCTGCTTAGCGTGGTGACGATTGTCACTTCTGACTCAAAATGCCGAACGCCTGGCGGAACCGTCAGTCATCGTTCGCGATCTCGGGCATGGTCGCCTCCCCGTTCGTCCCGGACCAGGCAGCCCGCGGTACACGGTCGCCTTGGGTTACCAGATATCACGTTGCGGATGTCGCCATCGGCGGTGCGATGTCATGCGCAGGAATGTTGTCAGCGACCGCCCGCGCGTTTAGCCGGGCACGGAATGTGCGGTCGACTGGACCGCACGACCAGGGAAACGCCATGCTTCGAACCCGCCTGACCGATCTGCTCGGCATCGAGCATCCGATCATCCAGGGTGGCATGGGCGGGGTGGGGCGCGCCGGGCTCGCCGCGGCAGTCTCGAACGCCGGCGGGCTCGGGATCATCACCGCCCTTACCCAGCCCAGCCCTGACGAATTGCGCCGCGAGATTGATCGGTGCCGCGACATGACGGCCAAGCCGTTCGGCGTGAACCTGACGATCCTCCCGACCGTCAATCCGATCCCCTACGTCGACTACCGCCAAGCCATCATCGACAGCGGCGTCAACATCGTCGAGACTGCGGGATCGGCTCCGCGCGAGCATGTCGAGGCGTTCAAGGCGGCCGGAATCCTGGTGGTGCACAAATGCACCTCCGTCCGCCACGCGCTGTCCGCAGAGCGGATGGGGGTCGACGCGATCTCGATTGACGGCTTCGAGTGCGCCGGTCACCCGGGCGAGGACGATATTCCCGGGCTAGTGCTGATCCCTGCGGCGGCCGACAAGCTGCGCATCCCGATCGTTGCAAGCGGCGGCATCGCCGACGGGCGCGGGCTTGTGGCTGCGCTGGCGCTGGGCGCCGACGGGGTCAACATGGGCACCCGCTTCTGCGCCACGCAGGAGGCCCCGATCCACGATCGGGTGAAGCGCTTCTACGTCGAAAACGACGAGCGATCGACCAACCTGATCTTCAGGCAGTTCCACAACAGCGCGCGGGTCGCCAAGAACAGCGTCTCGGACGAGGTGGTCGCGATCAGTGCCCGCCCGGGCGCCACCTTCTCCGATGTCGCGGGGCTGGTGGGTGGCGCGCGCGGGCGCGCGGTGCTGGAGACCGGCGATCTTGATGGTGGCCTGATATGGGCGAGCCAGGCCCAGGGCCTGATCCACGATCTTCCGACCTGCCACGATCTGATCGCGCGCATCATCATCGAGGCGGAGACGATCATCGCGCGGCGTCTGCCCGGCATGGCGGCCGGCTGAACCGCCTGCATCGAGTCCGGGCCGATCCGACCAGCAGCGGCTGGACGGCTCGTGCCTGGGTCATGCCATCCACGCCTGGGTCGGCCAGCTCTTCATTCGGGTACGTACAGACGGCGTGGTGACGACGGTCGTGATCGACACGATATCGCCGGTCCGCCCGTGCCCCTTCGGAGCAGACACGGGGCAGGGATGTCAGCGAATGGACGTCGCAACAGCGGACGACCCGGTTTTGGGAAATTCTAGCTAGCCAGCGTTGTCGTGCAGGGGCATCGCGGCCGTGGCGGGAAGTGGACCGCGTCTTTCTATGCAGCGGGATGGCTCGCGCCGGCGAGGTCAGCCCCGGAAGTCGATCGCGTAGCGGTAGCGTTCCGGATGGTAGCGGACATACGCGACCTCGATCGGGGTATCCGGATCCGCATAATAGATGCGCTTGACGCGCAGTATCGGCGTGGCGGGGTCGATACCCAGATGCAGTCCGGCTTCTTCCCCCGCCTGATCGGGCTGGATGAACTGCTCAGCACGGCTCAGCTTGGCCTGAAGGGCCTTCTCCACCTGCCGGACGACCGGCACCTCCTTGCGCAGGTTTTCGGCAAAGCCCTCGCCCACTTCCTGGGGAACCCAGATATTGAGAAAGGCGACGGGGCCCTGTCCTTCCAGATTGCCGACCATCTTCAGGCGCACCACATCCTGCCCGGGGATTAGCCGCAGGCTCTTGCCGACGTCGAGTGGTGCCGGCTCGGTGGTGATCGAGAGCGTCCGGGTGTCGAGAGCGGCGGCGGCGGCGAGGAACTCGCGCAGCGATCCGGTCAGGTGGTTGTTTATTCCGCCCGGCCGCTCGGCGACGAACGAGCCGACCCCTCGCCGACGCTCGATCAGCCGGTCTTCCCGCAGCGCGGCGAGCGCCCGACGCACGGTGATTCGGCTCACCCCATATTGGCTGCAGATCATGTCCTCTGTCGGCAGCGGGGCCCCGGGTTCGAACTCGCAACTTGCGATTCGCTCGCGCAGATGCTGCTCCAGCTGGTAGTAGAGCGGAACCGGTCCGTCCTTGAGAATGTCCTTCCAAGCGCTCATTACCGTGCCCGCGCCTCCATCCTTCCCGTGCTCCCGAATGACGTCTCACACCATCCAAATTGTTACCACCGCGCATGCACCGGGCGGCAAGGGGGATCAACCCGGCGATATCTCGGCAGCAGAGGGGCTCAACCGGGCTCGGCAGACGGCCGATGATCGCGAGCGCGCTGCGGCCTGCTGTCACCCACGGCCGGCGGTCGGGAGGCCGCATGCCGAAGATGACCTCAACGGCCGCGGCGGTCCTGGAGGCCAAGCGGTTATTCAACGCCGCCCTCGTCCTACGAAAGACGGCCAAACCCACCTGTCGAGCGGCCTTCTTCGCGATAGATCCGCGAAGGTGACGCGAACTCTGCTGTCGCCGCCGAAGGCCCCCTGCTCACCGTCCGTCTAGGCGCGATGGTGAAGAATCGGCGAATGGTCTCGCTTAAAACATAGTTTCCCTCAAAGGGTTGGCGATCGCGCGGTTCGCCGTCGCGCTGATTTCAGCGGGCCGCTCGGCGGTGAGCGCCGCGTCGTAAAAGCCGATCGCGAGACATCGGCTGATCGGCATAATCCATGCTCGGCTGACTAGAGACGTGGCGAAAGCGCTGAACGATGTGACGGACCACCGACGTACGCCCCGAAAGCGCGGTCATCGGCGGCTCTTCCTGAGCTGCGCGGCATGCGGCAGCGCGGCGGCGTCGCCACTCGCCCCGACTAGCGCCGCCGGGTGCTTGGCGACGCGAAAAGCGCGCGAGCGGCGCAAGCGCGGTGGGCTCGACACGGGGCAGCTGGACGACCTGGGACCGGTCAGTCGCCGCGATCGCGAGGTCGCGGTGTAAGATTGCGCGACCGTCGGGGACCGGCTCAGCGTTTTAGTGAGAAGACGGTCGTTGCATCGCACCGGCGATATCCGGATCGTCGCACAGGATCGACCGGCTCGCCTGGCGGAGAGCGTGCCTGACAAGCAACGTGGCTGCATTGACATGGAAGAGACAGGGCAAGTCGACCACCGCGATCTCAACCACTTGCGTTGCCCGTCTGGCCTGAGGCATCAGCTGCGCCGATCCAAGATCCGCGCCGGGGTCCGGCCGTTGCGTATCACCCGACGCTGTCATAGTCGCAAGCCATGCCAGCCTCCATGCCCCCCGCTGCCGCCTCGACCGTCGACGATCCCGCGTCGCTGTTCACGCTCGAGCAGCTGGACGCCGACCTCTTCCAGAACCCGGTGAGCGGCTTCGCGCCCAACAACCACCTTTTCGGCGGACAGGTGCTTGGTCAGGCTCTGCTGGCCGCGACCCGGACCGTGCCGGAGGCGCGCCCCGCCCACTCGCTGCACGCCTATTTTCTACGCGCGGGCGACGCGAGCAAGCGCGTCAGCTTCCGCGTCGACACCCTGCGCGACGGGCGCAGCTTCTCCGCACGGCGCGTCCGGGCGACGCAGAGCGGCGCGGTGATCCTCGAGATGCTGGCCTCCTTCCACGTCGAGGAAAGCGGTGGCCTCGTCCATTCCGTGCCGCTGCCGTCGGAAGCGCCTGATCCTGAAACGCTGATGACGCTCGACGCCGCAGTAGCGAACGGCGCCGACGGGATCGCGCGGACGATCCGCGACCGTCTCGACGGGATCCGCGGTATCGAGGTCCGGCCGTTGCAGACGCCCGGCACCGCGACCAAAGGGTCTCGCCGCCGCTTCTGGGTAAGGATGCCGGCGCTCGCCAAGGTCGACGATCCCGCGATCCACCAGCTCTTTCTGGTCTATCTGTCGGATTACTGGTTCGCCGGCGGCGCGGTGGTGCCGCACGAGCAGCGAATCAGCCCGAAGTATCCCAAGATGGCGAGCGTCGACCACTCGTTGTGGTTCCACGCAGCGGGCCGCGCCGACGACTGGCTGCTTTATGACATCGAAAGCCCGCATGCCGGCAACATGCTGGGAACGGTGCGGGGTGCCCTGTTCGATCGCGCGGGCCGACTACTGCTGGGCAGCGCTCAGCAGGTGTTGATGCGCATGTGACGCGCCATATCGCGCCTGTGATAAACGGCGTCGGCCTTTGATGCTAGGGCGGTTTTTGCCAAATAGGCGACGTCCGTCACCACCCAGCTGAGGTAGCCGTTCTGCAAACCTTCGCCGCCGAACCTCTCCGATGGCCGGAGACCGCGCCGGCGCTGCGCGCCCAGGTGCGGGCGCTCGTCGCCGAACATGTCGACACCGCCGATCCGCGACGGTTGGCGAACGGCTGGGCGGTGCCCGATCCCGCCTTCAGTCGCGCGCTCGGCGCTGCGGGACTGATCGGCATGACGTGGCCGAAGGCCTATGGCGGACATGAGCGCAGCCCGCTGGAGCGCTACGTCGTGCTGGAGGAGCTGCTGGCCGCCGGCGCCCCGGTCGGCGCGCATTGGATAGCCGATCGCCAGACCGGCGCGCTGTTGCTGCGCTACGGGCATGAGGATCAGAAGGCGCGGTGGGTGCCCGGAATGGCGGCCGGCGAGATTTACGCCTGCATCGGCCTGTCGGAACCGAATGCCGGCTCCGACCTTGCCTCGGTGCGGACGACCGCGCGGCGCGAAGGCGAGGAGTGGGTGATCGACGGCCAGAAGGTCTGGACCACCAACGCTCACCACGCCCACGTCATGATCGCACTCGTCCGCTCGGAGGCTGGTTCGGAACGGAACGCCGGCCTCAGCCAGTTCGTGATCCCGATGGACGCGCCCGGCGTCACCGTCCGACCGATCATCGACCTGACCGGCGGCCATGATTTCAACGAGGTTTTCCTCGAATCGGTGCGACTGCCGGCGACGGCGCTGGTCGGCGTCGAGGGCGACGGCTGGCGGCAGGTGACCGCCGAGCTCTCGCTCGAGCGGTCCGGGCCCGAGCGCTATCTATCCTCGACAGCGCTCGTGCTTCAGCTGATTGATTACGCGCGCGTTCATCCGTCCGAGTCGTTGACCGCTCTGGTCGCGCGGTTGGCCGCCGAGACGTGGACACTCCGGCTGATGTCGGCCTCGGTCGCCAACAAGATTGCCCGTGGCGAGGATCCCGCGCTAGAGGCGACGATGGTCAAGGACCTCGGCAACAGCTTCGAGCAGGCGATCCCGGAACTGGTGCAGGCGGCGGTGGAGGTCGACCCCGCCGGGCCGGAGCCGCTCGGCCTGGTGCTCGGCCACCTTCTCCAGCTCTCGCCGTCCTTTTCGCTGCGCGGCGGCACGCGCGAAATCCTGAAGGGCATCATCGCGCGGGGGTTAGGTCTCAGATGAACGAACAGCAGCAGATGCTCTCGGAGATGGCGGACGGACTGTTCGCGGAGCATGGGCCGACGGCGACCGTCGAGAGCGGCTGGCCGGCGATCGCCGAGGTCGCGCTCGATGGGCTGCTGCTCGCCGAGGATCAGGGTGGGTTCGGCGGCAGCTGGGAGGAGGCGCTGACGGTCTTTCGCCTAGCGGGTTATCATGCGATCGCGCTGCCGGTGGTCGAGGCCATCGTCGCCGCCGCGCTCGCCAGGCGTTCGGACGGTCGCGGCACGGTCGCCGCGGTCACCGAAGGTCGGATCGTGGGCGATCGGTTCAGCGGCACGCTCTCCGGCATCCCTTGGGGAGGCGGCGCGGACTATGTCGTCGCACCCGCGCCCGATGGTGGTGCGATCGTCGTTGCGGCGCAAGCGGGGACGCTCGATACCGGCCGGAACATCGCCGGCGAGCCGCGCGATCGGCTGACCGTCCAAGACGCTCCCGTCGCCCGGCTGGAGGGAAACCCATTCGCGCTGATGGCGCTCGCGCGGGTGGCGCAGATCGCCGGCGCGCTCGACGCGACACTGGCGCTCTCGGTCGGCTACGTCAACGAGCGCAAGCAGTTTGGCCGGCCGCTTGCCAAATTCCAGGCGGTTCAGCAGGCGCTTGCCAGCTTCGCCTGCGAGGCCGCCGCCGCCAACTGCGCGGCGATGGGCGCGGCGCAGGCGATGTCGCGCGGTTCGGCGCCCTTCGAGATCGCTGCCGCCAAGCTGCGCGCCAACCGCGCGATCGGCACCGGTACCGCGCTGGCCCACCAGGTGCATGGCGCGATCGGTTTCACCGAAGAATATCAGCTCCATCCCCTTACCCGTCGCCTCTGGGCTTGGCGATCCGAGTTCGGCGGCGACGCCTATTGGTCCGCACAGCTCGGCGGCCCGATCGTCGCGGCCGGATCGTCCGCCTTTTGGTCCGGCCTTACCGCGCTCACCGGCTGAACCGTAGCCTGCCGGCGCATCCGTTGTGCCGGCCTCACCCTTCCGGAGAAGGCCCCTTCCATGCCCGAAGCCGTCATCGTCGCCACCGCTCGCACCGCCATCGGAAAGGCTGGGCGTGGCGCGCTCAACAATCTGGACGGGGCCGACCTCGGCGCGCTTGTCATTCGCGAAGCGATCCGCCGCGCCGGCCTGGAAAACGGCGAGATCGATGACGTCCTGCTCGGCGCGGCCCGGCTCGAAGGGCCGCAAGGTGGCAATATCGGCCGCACGGCCGCGTTACGCGCCGGGCTGCCGGTGTCGGTGGCGGGCGTGTCGCTCGACCGCAAATGCGCGTCCGGTCTCAACACCATCGCAATCGCGGCCAACAGCGTGCGGACCGGTGAAGGCGACATCTACGTTGCCGGCGGGCTCGACAGCTGCTCGCTGGCGTTACCGAACTCGCGCGGGGACCGCTTGGAGAACCCCTGGATCACGGAGCATGTCGCCGGTGCCTACGACTCGATGATCCAGACAGCCGAGACCGTCGCCAAGCGCTACGGGATCGGTCGCGAGGCGCAGGACGACTATTCGCTGCTCAGCCAGCAGCGCACCGCCGCCGCCCAGGATGCCGGTCGCCTCGACGCCGAGATCGTGCCGGTCACCGTCACGAGGCTGGTCAAGGACAAGGCCGGCGCGGTCACCGGTGAGGAGGAGGTCACGTTATCGCGCGACGAAGGCAATCGCCCCTCCACCACCCTTGAGGGTCTGGCCTCGTTGAAGCCGGTGATGGAAGGCGGCACCATCACCGCAGGCAATGCGAGCCAGCTGTCCGACGGATCCAGCGTTTGCGTGGTGATGAGCGAAGGTGAGGCGGCCCGGCGCGGCCTGGCGCCGCTCGGCGTCTTCCGCGGCTTCGCCGTCGCCGGCTGCGGCCCGGACGAGATGGGGATCGGCCCGGTCTTCGCGGTGCCCAAGCTGCTCGCTCGCGCCGGGCTGACGATCGATGACATCGGCCTGTGGGAGATGAACGAGGCGTTCGCCGTGCAGGTGATCTACTGTCGCGACAAACTCGGCATCGATCCGGCACGACTCAACGTCGATGGCGGCGCGATCTCGATCGGGCATCCGTTCGGTATGTCGGGATCGCGGATGGTCGGCCACGCGCTGATCGAGGCCAAGCGGCGTGGAGAGCGCTACGCCGTCGTCACCATGTGCGCGGCGGGCGGCATGGGTGCCGCCGGCCTGTTCGAGGTGGCCTGAACAGCGCAGGGCCGGAGGTCCATCACGTCGGCGATATGGTCGAGGTCGCCTTGTCGGTCTTGTTTGCCACCGACAGTGTCGGAGCGAGAGAGCGGGGGAGCAGGTGACGGCGCACGACGTCAGGATCGACATCGGCCGGATAGGCGACCTGATGCTGGGCAGCATGGCCGCGACCCTCTACCTGCCCGCGTCGGACCGGTGTCTGAACCGCCCGATCCTCGTCTTCGCGGTGCCGGGGGGCGGCTACTCGCGCGGCTATTTCGACATGCGCTTCGCCGGCCATGACGGCTACAGCCAGGCTGCGGACCATGTCGCGCGCGGCATCGTGTTCGTTGCGGTCGACCATATCGGCGTCGGCGACAGCAGCACGGACCGGAACGATTGGCTTCAGTTCGAGCATCTTGCGGCAAGCTACGATCGCTGCTGCCGAGCGATCCTCGATGGCCTGCGATCGGGGGCGCTCATTGAGGGTATGAACCCGATCGTGCCCGGCGTCGTGATCGGCATCGGCCAGTCGATGGGCGGCTGCGTCTCGATCCTCACCCAGGCGGCGCACGCAACCTTCGACGCGATCGCCGTGCTGGGTTACAGCGCGATTCACACGCGCCTGCCACAGCGCGACGCCGCGCAGGAGGCGGCGAACCTCGCGGTCGCCAGCGAACTGAGCCGCGGAAGCTCCGGCCGATCACCCCTCGACGTGACGATGCAGGACTATGTCTATCCCTTTCACTGGGAAGACGTGCCGCCGGACATCCTGACCGCCGACATGGGCGGCGGCTATCCGCTGCGGCGGGTGATCCCGCCGTTCGGCAGCGCCACCATGCCGGATTGCACCGTCCAGATGATGATCCCGGCCGTCGTCGCCGCCGAAGCCGGATCGATTACGGTGCCGGTGTTCGTCGGCAATGGCGCGCGCGACGTGTGCCCGGATCCACGCGCGGAGCCGGGGGCCTACACCGCCGCCACCGATATCACGACGGTCATCGTGCCGAAGATGGCGCACATGCACAATTTCGCCTCGACCCGCCAACAGCTATGGGACCGGCTCGCCAGCTGGTACCGGACGGTCGCCGGCGGCCAGCCGGAGGACGCCGCATGACCGACCTGCCCACCCGCACCGACTATCGCTGGCAGCTCGAAATCCCGACGCGCTGGATGGATTGCGACGCCTACGGCCACGTCAACAACGCCATCTACTACGCGATGATGGATCAGGTGGTGACGGTCTACATCCTTCAGGCCGGCGTGATTGCGATGGGCACGTCGCCATCGATCGGCCTGTGCGTCGCCAGCGCCTGCGACTTCCACCGCAGCATCGAGTTCCCGCAGATCGTCGATGCGCGCCTGCGCGCCGGGCGGGTCGGCGGCAAGAGCGTCCGCTACGAGATCGGCTTGTTCACCCCCGGCGAAGAGAGCCCGGCGGCGACCGGCCACTTCGTCCACGTCTACGTCGACCGGGAATCACGCCGTCCGGTCGAGCTTACCGCCGACCAGCGCGTGGCGCTGCACTCCCTCCTCCTCGACGCTTCGGGACCCCAAGCATGACCGAGATTCGTTTCGACAACCGCGTCGCCATCGTCACCGGGGCTGGCAACGGGCTCGGCCGCAGCTATGCGCTGGAATTGGCACGACGCGGCGCCAAGGTAATCGTCAACGATCTCGGCGGTTCCTCGTCGGGGCAAGGCGCCTCGCCAGGTGCGGCCGACCGCGTGGTTGACGAGATCCGAGCCGCCGGCGGAGAGGCCGTGGCAAGCCATGACAGCGTCGCGACGCGTGAGGGCGGCGCGGCCATCGTGCAGACGGCGCTCGACAGCTTCGGTCAGGTCGACATCCTGATCAGCAATGCCGGCTTCCTGCGCAACAGCCGGTTCGAGGATCTCACCGACGCGCAGATCGATCCTATCTTGGATGTGCATCTGAAGGCCGCTTTTTATGTTGGCCAACCCGCTTACCGGGCGATGCGCGCGCGTAATTACGGCCGGATGCTGTTCACCGGCTCGGCCTCCGCGATGTTCGGCCACGCTTGGCAGGCCAACTACGCCGCCGGGAAAGGCGGGCTGATGGGGCTTAGCCACGTCGTCGCGATCGAAGGATCGGCCTACGGCATCCAATCGAACCTGCTGCTGCCGACCGCCGTCTCCCGCCTGGCGGACGAGATGGACACGGGCTACACCGAGATTCCGATGTTTGCCGAGGCGATTGGCCAAGCCGAGTTCGGCGTGGTCGGCAGCCGAACCGTGCCGGAGTTCAACACGTCGCTCGCGCTCTATCTCGTCAGCGAGGCCTGCTCGGCGACCCACGGCATCTACTCATCGAACGCCGGGCGTTATGCCCGCGTGCGGATCTGCGCGGGCGAAGGTTGGCACGCCACGCGCGGCGACGCTCCGCCGAGTTTGGAGGACGTCGCCGCCCATTTCGCCGAGATCGAGGATAGCAGCCGGCCGGCCGAGCCGATGACCGTCTATGACGAGATCGTCGAGGTCACCGCCAGCGGCCGCCGGGCCGGCGTGTTCGACTAAAAAGCCGAGCCGGCTGCAATCGCGGCCGGGCTGCTGCGGCAGCCCATGCTCCGGTGGAACGGCGCCGCGCAGGGCGGACAGGACGTGTTTCCCGACACGGGCATCGACGATCCGGCCCTTCTTCCATCCGAAGTGCGTGCACGGCATGTCCGCACCGAGCAGGTGAAAGGCGCGGATCGCATCCCTAGACGATACCGCCGACCGCAGCCGCATCCTCAACGACGTGGGTGCCGATGTCGTAGCTGCCGTCGGGTACACACAGTAACTCAAGGCCGTTTCGGCTCATCCGTCGTCAGCGAAACCGTAGCTGGCGATCAGTTGATTGATCGCCAGTTGATCCTGCAGCGCCGCACGCTCGCCTTTAGGGGCGCCAGCCGCGCCTCGGCGGCGGGTCGGTCATGGCGCCACTCCGTCCTCAGGCCCCGGTGAAGGCCGGACTGCGTTTTTCCAGAAAGGCGTTGACCGCTTCGGCATGATCGGCGGTCTCGTGCGCGATCGCCTGCATCGCCGCCGACATCTCCAGAACGGTGTCGAGATCGGCGGTTTGGGCGGTGAGCATCAGGCGCTTGGCCATCCGGAGCGAGCGCGCGGGGTTGGCGGCGATCCGGCCGGCGAGCGCCAGCGCTTCGTCCATGAGCGCGTCGCCCGGCGTCACGCGCGACACCAGGCCGAGCTTCAGCGCCTCATCGGCACCGATCGCATCGCCGGTAAGCAGCATCTCGGCTGCACGCGAGTAGCCGATCACCCGCTGCAGCAGCCAGGCACCGCCGTCGCCGGGCACCAGCCCCATCTTGATGAAGCTGGTCGCGAACTTGGCGCTGTCGGCCGCGATGCGGATGTCGCAGAGGCAGGCGATATCGCAGCCGACGCCGATCGCGTGACCGTTGACCGCCGCGATGATCGGCACCTCGAGCGCACGGAATGCCCGTGGAATGCCCTGAATGCCGCTGCGATAGTTGGTGCGGGTCGATGCGGGATGCTCGAGTGGGCCGATGCCGGTGCGGTTTTTCATACCTTGAAGGTTGCCGCCGGCGCTGAACGCGCGTCCCTGGCCGGTGAGGATCGCCGCGCTGATCGATCGGTCGGCGCCGATCGCGCCAAGCGCGCCCACGAGATCGGCGCAGTCCTCATGCTCTCCGATGGCGTTAAGTTTGTCGGGCCGATTGAGCGTCAGGATCGCGATGTTGTCGCGCGTTTCAAGACGAACATAGTCACCCATCTTCTGGTCTCCTCAGGATCGTTACGCCCGGTTCTAGGTGCGGGCGCGGCGAGGAGCCATGGCACGCGGCGCGACATCGATGGAGCGATGCCACCGACGGCGTGGTCCGCCGCTGACAGGCACCTGCATCACGCGCCGTGAATCGAGACCATATCTTGCCAACGTCAGTCGAAGTCGCTGGTCCCGATTCCTTGCCTCGGATGCGGCGTGCATGGCGGAAGCCTCGGCTCTTCATGTCGTTCCGCACCAGCTCCCCAATGGCGGCGCGATGATCGCCGAGCTTCGCCTGCGCCAAGAAAGAGGCGTTGCCGCTCATGCCGTCAATGGCCCGGATGTTTCGTGCCATGCTGGAAGCGGTAAAAACCCGCGCCTCCGCCTCGCCGCGCTTCGATGAAGCGGCACACCCGCACGAACGACTGGAGCCGTGATCGGGTCTGGCCGCGTGGGCCGCCGGGCGACGATCCCTGCCAGCTGAGCGGCAGGTTAAGACCGTCCGCGCGATCTCAAGTGGTCGCGAGGTCCGCCAGCGCCCGCTCACGCAGGGCGAACTTCTGGACCTTGCCGAGTGGTGTGCGCGGCAGGTCGTCGACCACGAACAGGTGGCGCGGCACCTTGTAGTTCGCCATCCGCTCGCGACACCAGGCGGTCAGTTCCGCCTGGTCGATCGTCGCGCCGGCACGCGGGATGACGAAGGCGGCGGTCACCTCGCCCATTCGCGTGTCGGGCACCCCAATCACCGCGATCTCGGCGATGTCGGGGTGGGTGCCGAGCATGATCTCGATCTCGACCGGGTAAGCGTTGAACCCGCCGACGATCACCACGTCCTTCAATCGATCGAGGATGCGCAGCCGTCCCTCCTCGTCGATGCGGGCGACGTCGCCGGTGCGCAGCCAGCCGTCCACGATCGTCCGGGCTGTCTGCTCGGGATCGTCGAAATAGCCCTGCATCACGTTCACCCCGCGCACCAGCAGCTCGCCCTGCTCCCCGGCGGGCACGTCGCGACCCTCCGCATCAACGATCCGCGCCTCCGTCATGGGTACCGGTCGGCCTACGGTCTGAACGATCGCCTCGATCGGATCGCCGGGGTAGTTGGTCGAGATCAGCGCGGTGGACTCGGTCAGGCCGTAGCTCGTCAGGAAAATGTCGAAGCCGAGCACGTCGTAACCGGCGCGAATGATCTCTGGCGGGGTTTTGGCGCCGCCGGTGTGTCCGGTGCGCAGAGACGAGATGTCGCGGGTGCGGAAGTCCGGGTGCTGCATCAGCGAGTAGAAGACGGTCGGCGCGCCAGAAAGCTGGGTGATCCGTTCGCGCTCGATCAGCGACAGCAGCTGGCCTGCGTCGAAGGTCGACAGCGGCCACATCGTCATGCCGCCCATCAGCGCCGACACCCAGCCGGAGCGGTAGCCGAAGGAGTGAAAGAAGGGATTGACGATGGCGGTGCGGTCGTCCGGCTTGAAATCGTTGGCGCGGCTCCAGAAGCTCGTCATCCACAGCGCCTGGCCGTGGCCGTGCATGGCGCCCTTGGGCCGGCCGGTGGTGCCGCTGGTGAACATCAGGTCGGCGGTGGTGTCCGGCGTCACCGCGGCGGCGGCCACCTCGAAGCGGGCGCGCGCCTCCGCGCTCACCGCATCCGGGGCGAACCCCGGCGTGTCGATTCGAATCAGCGCCTTCAACTGCGGCAGACCTGCGATCGGGCGGCCGCTCTCGCCCGGCCCGCCGCCCGCCGCCACCGCCATCGCGGCATAGTCCACGCCGAGGAACGCCCCGACGGTGAACAGCACCGACACGCCCGCACGCTCGAGCGCGTAATGGATCTCGGGCCCTTTGAAGCGGGTGTTGATCGGCACGAGAATCGCCCCGATCGATTCCGCGGCGCACGCCGCCACGATCCAGCCCGTGGAGTTGGGAGCAAGGACGGCGACACGGTCCCCGATACGGACCCCCAGATCGAGCAGCGCGGCGCCCAGCCCCGCAACCCGTCTCTCGAGCGCGGCGAAGCTGGTGACCGTTCCGTCCTCGTCGATGGAGAATGGTTTGTCGTCATAGGTCCGCGCGACATGCGCGATCACCTTCGGCAGCGTATGATGCAGTCCGATCTTCAAACCGCCGTAATGGTCCGTCACCGTTGCAAGTCCCTCATCCCGCTAATCAGGGGGTCCGGCGAGCCGGGCGAACGTGATCCATCCACGTATCCGGGCCAGGATGGCAACCATTCCGAGCAATATCGCAGCCGCGATTCCGCTCAGGGCACAAGAAGCAACGGCATCGCCTCCAGTGCCGGCTCTAGGATCGGCACGACCCGTGTCAGCGCCTCGCTGGCAAGCGTCAGCCGATCCTCGCTCAGTTGCGCGCGCACCCCGCCGCAGCTGATCGCCCAGTAGCGGCCACCGTCCGGGCCCGGCTGCCATAGCGGCACTGCCACTGCGGAGAATTGGCCCTCGACCATCCCATCGAAACGCACATAGCCCTGATCGCGCAACTGACCGACCGCCGTCGCCATCCGGGTGCGCGCCGTAGCATCCGAGTGCGTCCGCGCCCATGTCTGTGCGGCCGCCTCGCGTTCGGCCTCGCTCATCCGGGCGAGGACGGCGAGCCCTGAACTCACCGCAAACAGCGGTGCCCGCCAGCCCACCGGCTGGTTGGGCGTAGGCAGCGCGCCATCGCAGGCCTCGATCGAAACTATGTCGTCTCCCTGCTTCAGGCTGAGCGAGGTGGTGACGCCGACACGTCCTGCGATGTCGCGGAGATAGGGCAGCGCGATCTCCGGAAAGCCCAGCCCTTGGATGGCGGCGAACCCCAAGGTCAGCGCAGCCGCCCCCACGCGCAGCGACGTCTGCGGTGTGCGCACGAGATAGCCCTCGTCGACCAGCGTCTGGCAGAGCCGCCAGGCGGTCGGCTGGCTGAGCCCGGTGCGACGCGCGATCTCGGATACGGTCAGTTCGGCCCGGCGACGGTCAAAGCAGCGCAATATCGCCAACCCTCTCGCCAGCGCGGTGACACCAGGCTTCTTTGCCTCGATCTTTGACATGCTATCCATCCCACGCTATATATGAATAGTCTATTCACTAGATGAATAGACAAAGCAAGCGCGGAAGTGGAAGGAGAAGATTTCATGGACGATGTCGGCACCATCGCTCGCGACGCCAATGTCGAGGGTATCGCCTGGCCTATGCACCGCGAAAGCCGCGACAGCGGCTGGCGGCCGCCTGCCGGCACCCGCATCATCTCCGTCGACGATCACGGCATGGAGGAAGAGGGTCTCTGGGAGAAGCGGCTGACAGGCGACGACAAGGAGCGCGCGCCCAAGCTGTGGAAGGACGACGAGAATCGCTGGCATATGGTCGTCGACGGGCAGAACTACGATGTTCCAGGCCTCGAATCGCACATCGGCGAAGGCCGGCCGGGCATGTGGGACGCCAAGGAGCGTCTGCTGGACATGGACGCCGAGGGCATCGACACCTCGCTGTTCTTCCACAGCCGCGCGATGAGCCTCGTCCGATTGCAGGACAAGGCATTCTTCACCCGTTGCATGGATGTCTACAACGAGTGGCTGGCCGAATATTGCGCGACCAATCCCGAGCGGCTGGTTGGCGTCGGCATCTTGCCGACCATCTACGATCCGCAGGAATCGAGCGCTTACATCGCCAAGATGAAGGGCTGGGGCCTGAAGGCGCTGGAAATTCCCTCGGCGCCCAAGAACGTGCCCTACAACTCCTCGGCCATGGAACCGATGTGGGAAGCGATCGCCGACAGCGGCATTCCCGTCATGTTCCACGTCGGCGCTTATCTGGAGTTTCGCGGCCAGGGCGCGCTCGGCGCCAACCTGACCAAAAACCTCGGGCCTTACCGTCCGCTGTGGTCGCTGCTCGCCTTCTCGGGCATCCTCGAGCGGCACCCGAACCTGAAAATCGTGTTCTGCGAGGGCGGCTTCGGCTGGGTGCCGTGGACGCTGCAGGATGCGGACCGCATTTACCAAGTCTACGAGACCGAAATGCGCCCGAAGCTGAAGGAGCTGCCGAGCTTCTACTTCAAGCGGCAATGCTACGCGGCGGTGATGTCCGATGACGTCGGCGTCAAGCTGGCCGGAGACTATGACCTCACCGATAATCTGCTGTGGTCGTGCGATTATCCGCATGGCGAGAGCGTGTTCGGCGAGAGCCGGAACGAAATCAGGAAGATCTTCGACATACTTGGCGAGGAGCGCGCCAAGGACGTGGTCGGCCGCAACGCCGCCAAGCTGTGGAACCTCTGACCGACGATCGCCGGCTGCTGCGCTGAACGGCGGCCACGCGTCGCAGGACCGAAAGAAGGCCGGTCGCTCGTCGGCGCGACCGGCCTCGCTCGTGCAGGACGGACTTTTTTACGACCGTGCGACGCAAGCGGAATTCGATCGGAAGTTCGCCGACGTTCGTGTGCCCTCATTCGCGACCAGCCGAGGGTGGATGCCATCGCGCATGGCGGGCGCCTCGCCCGAGAACAGAGCGATAGAGATCGGCCGGTCTTGCAGGCTCGTCGCACGGCGACAGGCGGTCACTACGTTGCCGCCCGCGACTATTCCCCGACATCCACTGCGAAATGCTCTGCGGCTGGCCGAGCGACGGCGGCGTCAGTCGCCGCCATCGCTATCGTGCCTGAGCCCGCGCGATCTAACCGTCACCCAGCAGGATCTGCCGGACCTTCGCGCCCGCCTTGACGCCACAAACATATGGCCGACCGGCTCGCGGACCCGCCGCCAAGGCAAGCCGTCCACCGTTTCGCATCGCCGGGCGATCATCACGACAGCGATATCCGCCTTCGCGACGGGCCAACCGCTCCGGGTAAGGCGCAGGTCGCCCTAGGGACGGGTCCGACGTGAATAACAGGTGTGGAAGCGATGACGCCGATCGACGATCCTGCCGCCGGCCCCGCCGCGTCCCGTCAGATAGTGGGGGGCCAAGCCCTCCGCATCGGCGCGGCATGATGGTCATCTCCTCGCGCGGGGTCGAGGAATGGCGGCAGGGTTGGACGGTCGTGCTCGGCGCGTCGTTGTCCATCGCCTGTGGCTTCGCCTGTTTTCCGTTCGTTTCGAGTCTGTTCATCCAGCCGCTAGAGTCAGAGTATGGCTGGTCGCGCGGTGAGCAGTCGCTGGTGCAGCTGATCTATATCGGAGCCTCGATGCTGACCCCGATCTTCGGAGATTGGGTCGATCGGGTAGGGGTGCGGCGTGTTGGCCTGATCTTCATGCCGCTTGTCGGGCTATGCTTCCTCGCTCTTGCCGCGATGCCGGGATCGATCTCAGTCTATTACGGTCTTACCGCCATGCTGGTGATCGCCGGACAGGGCACCACCGGCGTGGTCTTCACCCGCGCGGTCGTCGGCGCTTTCTCCCGCACCCGCGGCACAGCGCTTGCCGTTACCCGCATCGGCGTGTCGGTCGCCATCGCGACGCTGCCCGCACTGGTGTTCGCGGCGATCCGCCACTTCGGCTGGCCCGCGGGATACATCGCGATGGCGGCGGTCGTGTTCGGGATCGGCGTACCCGCGACGTGGCTTTGGGTTCGGGAACCGGCGGCCGCTCGCCCCGTCGAAGGCCGCGACGCGCCAGGCTTGATCGCCGTCTACGGGCCGCTCCTGAAGAACGGCAAGGTGCTGCTGCTATCCGCCACGACCGCGTTGATGATGGGTCCGATCGTCGGGCTGATCAGCCAGCTCCAGCCGCTGCTGGTCGGCAAGGGCCTGCCCGGCGCTACGGCGGCGGCAGGCGCGAGCGTACTGGCGCTGGCGGTGGTCAGCGGAACGATCGTGACGGGCGTGCTAATCGATCGGGTCTGGGCGCCGCTGATCGGCTGCGTGCTCACGCTGGTCGGCGCGGCGGGCTGCCTCGTCCTGTTCCTGTCCGCCAGCCTGACGCCGGCGATTGCGCTCATGGCGGTGGCGATGGTGGGCGTCGCCCAAGGCATGGAACTGGATCTCGTCGGCTATGTCATCGTCCGCTACTTCGGCCTCGCCGACTTTGCGCGGATCTTCGCCATCGGCATCATGGCGCTGGGGATCAGCAGCGGGTTGTCCAGCGTCGCGTTCGGCATCACCTTCGACCAGACCAAAAGCTATGACCTGATGCTCGGCGTTGCCGCCGCGGCGCTCTCGGTGGCGGCTTTCCTCTTCCTGCTGCTCGGTCCCTATCCGGCGGAGGAGGCCGGCGGATGAATGGCGCTTCGAGGCGTCAGGACGGTCGCCGGTTCGAGGCATCACCATCCCGCCTTACGTATTCGGTGTCTGGCCGTTCTCGCGGCGTGGTCCGGAACGACGGACCAGCGTGCGCCGCCCAGTGTCGCCGCCGGCATCGATGATCAGGGCCACGACGCCCTTGAAGCGGATGCCGACCCACTCGCTGATCAGCCCGCCTCCTGCAGCCGCTCCGCGCGCAGGCGGGCGCGGCGCAACTTGCCCGCGTCGTCGCGCACCCGCTCCTTCGTGAACTCCACCGAGTGCGGCCGCTTGATCGCGCTTAATCGCGCCAGCGCCGGCGCCAGGAAGGCAAACCCATCGTCCGGCGAAGCCGCATCGGGCGCGAGTTCGATGATCGCGTGCAGGCGATTGCCCATGTCCGCGTCGGGCATCCCGATCACAGCCGCGCACAGCACCTCCGGCAGCGTTTCGATCGCTGCCTCGATCTCGGCCGGGAACACGTTGGTGCCGCCGATCGTCACCATGTCGGTCCGCCGATCGGCAATGTAGAGGTAGCCGTCCGCGTCGAGTCGGCCGAGATCACCGAACCCGTCGAGATCGCCGCGTATCCGGGTATCCGCACCGATGTAGGCGTACTTGTCGCCGGGCGGCACTGCGCGACGGAAGACGATCTCACCGATCTCGCCGGGTGGCAGAGACCGCCCCTCCTCGTCCAGGATCAGAACCTCTTCGCCTGCGACCGGCCGACCCACCGAGCCGGGATGCTCGAGCCACTCCGCCCCGGTGAGGAGTGTGGTACCGATCCGTTCGCTGCCGCCATAGACCTCGAGAATGCGGTCGGGCCCAAGACGCTCGATCCACCAGCGCTTGACATCGACCGGACAAGGCGCCGCCATATGCAGGATCGTTCGAAGCGACGAGAGATCGGCGGCGGCGGTCTCGGCCCGCGGCAGCTTGGCAATGCGCGACATCATCGTCGGCACCAAATAGCCGAAGCTCGGCCGGTGCCGCTTCACCAAGCGCAGCCAGTCCCGCGCGTCGAACTGCTCGACCCCGACGACGTGGCATCCCTGTGCGATCGCCAGCGTGACGTAGGCGAACGGCGCGCTGTGATAGAATGGTCCGGGTACGAGGAGCACCGTACGCGGCGGGCGGTTCCGCCCCTCCTTGTCGGGTCCCCACGCGGAAGGTGTCGGATCGACGATCAACTTTGGGCGGCCGGTGCTGCCGCCGCTGGTGATGATGCGGTTGGGCGAGCCGATCACCGGCGGTAGCGGCGTCCCCGTCAGATCGGACGGCAGTGCGACGTCGATGTCGATCAATGGCGCTCCAACCGACGGCAGATCGGCCGTGCCGACGATGATTTTCGGCGAGAGCAGCGCCGTCAATTCGATGAATTCTTCAGCGACCAAGCGCCATGAGGCCGGACACGGCACAGCGCCGAGCTTCCACGCCGCGAACACTGCCTCGACGAACTCGATCCGATTGCGTAGCGCGATCATCACGCGATCGCCGGGGCCGACGCCCCCCGGGCCCGACAGCTGCCGCGCCCGGCGGTTGGCGCGCGCGTCGAGCATGGCGAAACTCCACGTCCTATCGCCGATGGTGAGCGCCGGCGCGTCCGGCATCGCTCGTGCCTGTGCGGTGAGCAGGGCTCCGAGCGGCGCGCCTTGGGCAGGCTGGCCGGTCGCATCGATCAGATCGGCAAGGGGGTTGTCGTCCGTCATGTCGTTCAGGATCGTTGGAATTTAGGCAAAGGCAAAGAAGGCCGATTGACTCCATCGCAGGCGCGATGATCGACACCCTGCAAGCTGACAAGCCGCGCCGGCTTTGGCAGTCGGCGATCATCATCTCAGCGCAGGCGGAGCAAAGCGATCCCATGTCCATGAACCCCGAAGACGCGGTCCGCTACGAAGTGCGCGACGAGGTGGCGGTCCTCACGATCGACTTCCCGCCGGTTAATGCGCTGGGCGCGCCGATGCGCGAGGGCATGATGCTGCGGCTCGCCCAGGCCCAGAACGACGCAGGCGTGAAGGCGATCGTCGTGATCGGCGCCAACGACCGCTTCGTCGCCGGTGCCGATATCCGCGAGTTCGGCAAGCCGAAGCACGGCCCTGAACTGCACGCGATCCAGGAGGTGCTGGAGAACAGCGAGAAGCCGGTCGTCTGCGCGATCGACGGACACGCTCTGGGGGGTGGCCTCGAACTGGCGCTGGCCGCACCCTACCGGGTCGCGGCCTCGCGCGCCAAGATCGGGCTTCCAGAAGTTCACCTCGGCCTGCTGCCCGGCGCCGGGGGCACGCAGCGCGCCACCCGCATCGCCGGCCCGAAGGTTGCGCTCGACCTCATCCTCAACGGCAAGCACATCAGCGCCGCCAATGGCCGTGATCTGGGCCTGATCGACGAGGTAACCGACGGACCCGTGCTGGACGCCGCGATCGCCTTCGCCAAGGCTCGCGCGACAGAGGGCGGTCCCTTCCCGAAAACGGTGGAACGGACTGACAAGGTGCAGAACGTCGATCCGGCGATCTTCGAGAAGGAGCGTCAGGCCGGCGCAAAGAAGTGGCAGGGCATGGTCGCCCCGTTCAAGATCGTCGACTGCATCGAGGCGGCCTGCACGCTTGGGCCGCGCGAGGGTCTCGCGTTCGAGAAGGAGGCGTTCAAGGTCTGCCTCGAGTCGCCGAGCCGCGCCGCGCAGGTCCACCTGTTCTTCGCCGAGCGGCAGGCCGCCAAGATCGATGGGCTGCCCGCCGACGTGAAGCCGCGGCCGATCGGCAAAGTCGGCGTCATCGGTGCCGGCACGATGGGCGGCGGCATCGCCATGTCGTGCGTCAACGTCGGCCTGCCCGTCGTTTTGCTTGAGGTGAAGCAGGACGCGCTCGACGCCGGCCTCGCCAAGGTGAAGTCCAACTACGACATTTCGGTGAAGCGCGGCTCCCGCAGCCAGGCGCAGGTCGACAAGGCCATGGGGCTGATCACTACGACCCTCGACTATGCCGATTTCCACGACTGCGACATCGTGATCGAGGCGGTGTTCGAAAATATGGCGGTGAAGAAGGAAATCTTCGCGAAACTCGACGAGGTCTGCAAGCCAGGCGCGATCCTCGCCACCAACACCTCGGCGCTCGACATCGACGAGATCGCGTCGGCCACGAAGCGTCCCGAGGATGTGATCGGCACGCACTTCTTTTCGCCCGCCAACGTTATGAAGCTGCTGGAAAATGTGCGCGGCGCGAAATCTTCGCCGGAGACGATCGCAACGGTGATGGCGTTCGGCAAGCAGATCGGCAAGGTGCCGGTGCTGGCCGGCAATTGCGAAGGCTTCATCGGCAATCGCATGCTGAAGGCTTACGGCACAGAGTCCGAGCATCTGCTGGAGGAAGGCGCGACGCCGGCCTCGATCGACAAGGCGCTGAAGGATTTCGGCTTCCCGATGGGCATTTTCCTGATGCGCGACATGGCCGGGCTCGATGTCGGCTACCGCATGCGGCAGGGCCGCATCGAGGCGGGGGCGCTCGATCCGGACGCGCCGAGCTACACCCCGCTCGCCGATCGCATCGTAGAGGCCGGGCGGCTCGGCCAGAAGACGGGCGCCGGCTATTATAAATATGAGGGCCGGGACGCCACCCCCGATCCTGATGTCGAGCGGATGCTGATCGAGATCGCCGAGAAAAAGGGCATCAACCGGCGTGAGATCGGCGACGAGGAGATCGTCGACCGTATCCTTGGTGCGATGGTCAACGAGGGCGCCAAGATCCTGGAGGAAGGGATCGCCCAGCGTGCCAGCGATATCGATGTGACCTACGTGTTCGGCTACGGCTTCCCTAAATATCGCGGCGGCCCGATGTTCTGGGCGCAGCAGAAGGGGCTCGACAAGGTGCTCGAGATCGTCCGCGCCAACCATGCCGCCGCAGGGGACCGCTGGAAGCCGGCCAAGCTTCTGGAGGAGCGCTCCGCCGCCGGTCAGACCTGGGACGGCAAGCAGGCCGCCGCCTGAACCAAGCCGGACCACCGGGTCGGTGAACACCGATCCGGTGTCGACCGCAGACAGAGCGAGAAGGCGTGTGTTGGCCGGCTCGGCACTGTCCTCACGATATGGGATCGCCGGCGCGTCAGAGCTGGCGTATGAAACCCGAAGGGGTGGGACCGCGTGTTCGCGGTCGACGTCACCGCCGCCTTCCTGATCGCGAGGGTGGCGGTGCCGCTGATGCTGGCGGGCGGCAGCGGCACCGCCTTCGCCCCACGTCTCGTCCACCGGGCGGTAAGGTCAAACGATGGGTATCATGAACGCCGCACTCTACGTCGCCAGCCGCGAGGCGGCCTTGGTCAACGGTCAGGAGATCGATGTCGATGGCGGCAAGATCCAGTAGGCGCCGGGCTGTTCCAGCAAATGGCCAGCACATCGTCCGCGGCAGGTGACAGCATGGTACCCGATTGTTTCCAACGCTATCTAAGCATCGCCTTCGAGCAGTAGGACAGTATCCTCAGTTGCTTCCGAAACGGCACCACACCGCATGACGCTGTGCGTCTTGCTCAAGGCTTGGCTGCGTGGTTCCAGCGACGGCAAGATCTCGAAGTGGCCGGCCACGCTCGGATCACCCGACGCGAGGGCGAAACGACGCCTGCGCGCAGATGTCGCTGCGACGCGCGCGATTATCGGGTTCAGGGACGTCCGTCACCGGGGTTCCTTCGTTTGCTACGGCTGACGCCAATGCGCGCTGTCCGGCCGCTGCGATCCCGTCGCATGGGAACATGAACGAGGGTCTGAAGCGGGGGAGGGCTAAAGGCTGCGCGAGGGGCTGCTTCTGGTCTTGGTGGCCAAGGATCAGTCACCCGTCGATGTCCAAGAGCAGTCATCAGACAGATGACCGCCGAGCCAGGAGGTGCCATTCAATCAGGCAGGGTTCTGCGGTGCCGTCGCGATGCTCGACAGGTCGGTCGCCGTATTGATCGGTAGGCCGGCGTCTTTCCGCTCCGAATACCGGTCGACCAGCTGGTTGGAATGAGGGCGCAGCAGAATCGTGAAGCGGACCAGTTCCTCCATCACGTCGACGATTCGGTCATAGTAGCTGGACGGCTTCATGCGGCCCGCGTGGTCGAACTCTTCGAACGCCTTGGCGACGCTCGACTGGTTCGGGATCGTCACCATCCGCATCCATCGCCCTAGAACGCGCAGGGTGTTCACGCTGTTGAACGACTGCGATCCGGCAGACACCTGCATGACGGCGAGAGTGCGGCCCTGCGTCGGGCGCATCCCGCCCATCGACAGCGGCAGGTGGTCGACCTGCAGCTTCATGATGCCGGTGATCTGGCCGTGCCGCTCCGGACTGCACCATACCTGCCCTTCCGACCACATCGACAGTTCGCGCAGCTCGTGGACGGCGGGATGGTCGTCGCCGGCCACCTGATCCGGCAAAGGCAGGAGAGATGGATCGAAAATGCGCGTCTCCGCGCCGAAGGACCGCAGCAGGCGCGCCGCCTCCTCGATGCACAGCCGGGAATAGGACCGCTCGCGCAGGGATCCGTAAAGCAGCAGGAACCGCGGGGGCGGGTCGCTTGCGCCCAGCCCCACCGCAGGCCTGTCGAGCGCGTAGTGGCGATCGAGCGCAGGCAGGTGGTCTGGGTCGGTGAGGGTGCGGAGAGGCATTAGGTGGCGTTCCCGATAAAGTTCAGGGGGGCACCGCGGCTCATCCGGCGTTGATCCGGATCGCCAGTGCAACGAGCGTGACCAGCAGCACGGGGACGGTCAGCGTCGCGCCGACGCGGAAGTAGTAGCCCCAGCCGATGCGAATGCCCTTCTGCCCGAGAACGTGCAGCCAGAGCAGCGTCGCGAGCGACCCGATCGGCGTGATCTTCGGGCCGAGGTCGCAGCCGATCACGTTGGCATAGACCATCGCTTCCCTAACGGCGCCCGTGGCGTGGGTCGCGTCGATCGACAGGGCGCCGACCAGGACCGTCGGCATGTTGTTCATCACCGACGACAGCAGCGCGGCGATGATGCCGGTGCCGAACGCCGCACCCCAGACGCCGCCTTGGGCGGCGCGGTCGAGGAGACCGGCGAGATGGTCGGTCAAACCTGCGCTTCGCAGGCCGTAGACGACCAGGTACATGCCAAGCGAGAAGATCACGACCTGCCAAGGTGCGCCGCGCGCGACCTTGCGGATCTCGATGACGTGACCGCGCCCGGCGATGGCGAGCAGCAGAACCGCGCCGGCAGCGGCGACGGCGCTGACCGGAACGCCGATGGGTTCGAGCAGGAAGAAGCCGGTCAGGAGAGCGGCAAGGACGACCCAGCCCGCCTTGAACGTGGCGGGATCCCGGATCGCGTCGGCCGGCGTGCGAAGCTGCGCGACGTCGTAGCTGGTCGGCACGTCGCGGAGGAAGAACAGCAGCAGCACGACCAGCGTCGCGGCGATCGATGCGAGGTCCACCGGCACCATCACTGAGGCGTAGTCGGCAAAGCCGATGCGAAAGAAGTCGGCCGACACGATGTTGACCAGATTGGAGACGATCAGCGGCAGGCTGGCCGTGTCGGCGACGAAACCGGCCGCCATGACGAAGGCCAGCGTCGCCCTGTCCCGGTAGCCGAGTGCCCGCAGCATGGCGATGACGATCGGGGTCAGGATCAGCGCGGCGCCGTCGTTGGCGAACAACGCCGACACGGCTGCGCCGAGGAGGACGATCAGGACGAACAGGCGTCGGCCGTGTCCGCCGCCCCACCGGGCGACGTGCAGCGCTGCCCATTCGAAGAAGCCGGCCTCGTCCAGCAATAGGCTGACGATAATGATCGCGACGAACGTCGCGGTCGCGTTCCAGACGATGCCCCACACCACCGGCACATCGGAGAGCGAGACCACCCCGGCGAGCAGCGCCACGGCGGCTCCGCCCATGGCGCTCCACCCGATGCCGAGGCCCCGGGGCTGCCAGATGACCAGTGCGATCGTGACGACGAAGATGGCGAGGGCGAGAAACATCAGGCGATGCGAAGCCCCGAGGCGTCCACCACCTGTTCGCCATCCTCCTTGGCGAACGCGCCCCGCTGCGGCTTGGGCAGCAGGTCGAGGACGGCCTCCGACGGCCGGCAGAGCTTCACGCCGAGCGGCGAAACGACCAACGGCCGGTTGATGAGGACCGGGTGCGCCATCATGGCATCGAGCAGGGCGTCGTCGGTCAGCGAGGTGTCGCCGAGGCCGAGTTCGGCGTAGGGCGTGCCTTTCTCGCGCAACAGATCGCGGGGAGACATGCCGGCGCGGTCGATCAGCTCGACCAGCAGGGCACGGGACGGCGGGGTCTTCAAATACTCCACGACGTGCGGCTCGATCCCGGCGTTGCGGATCATTGCCAGCGTGTTGCGGGACGTGCCGCAGGCGGGGTTGTGGTAGATCACGACGTCGACGGCCATGGCGCGCCCTTTCAGCAGCAGGGGGAGAGTTCGGCGAGGAGGGGGGCGCACAACTCAGGCGAGCCGGCGCAGCAGTCCTTGACCAGGAACAGCGTCAGCGCCCGCAGGCCATCGATGTCGGCTCGGTAGATGATGGATCGGCTGTGCCGCTCGGATCGGACGATGCCGGCGCGCGCCAAGATCCCGAGATGCGCCGACATGGTGTTCTGCGGCACGTTTAGCTGTCGGGCGATCTCTCCCGCCGCCATGCCGGTCGGCTCATACCGGACCAGCAGGCGGAAAACGTCGAGGCGGGTGCCCTGTGCGAGCGCGCCTAGGGCAACGATGGCCAATTCAGTATCCATATATCCAGCATAGCAGATATATTACACTCAGCAACAAGGTTCGAAACGCGGCATATCGCTCCACCGAAGCGATGAACGGTCGCCTGACGTTGGTTCGAAGGAATGGGGGTGTGAATGGCCGGGATGGGTCTGGCCCTTCGTTCAGCTATTCATGTCGCAGCCGTCCGGAGCTGTCTTGGAGCAGCCAGAAGCGGGTATATCGCTGCAGGCGAGGCAGGATGACCCATTGCAGCATCGCGGTGAGCAATAAGGACGAGGGCAGAAGCTGAAGCGGCTGAGGGACATCCTTCAATAGCATTCGCATTACCAGACTGACGACGAGCAAAACCGGAAAGACGGTCAGCCACGTCGTCACGAAACGCTTCCACTTGCTCGCGCTTGCGTCGCTGGGCAGTTCGAAGCTGACGCGATCACCGCTTTTGGTCTGATGAAGCGCAGTCGAGAAGTCATTGGCGAGCGCGACATGCTCGCACACCGATTTATCAGCTTCCCAAGCGTCCGCCGAGTGCCGATTATCGAAGCGAAACAGCAGATGCTGGAAGCCTGCGGTCTGGCCAAGTCGGATAGCCGCGCGGTATCCCGGCGCAGCACGGGCAAGACTATAAAGCCCGTCGACCCACGTCTCGAAATCCTCTTCCCGGCCGGCTCGGATGGCCCGACTGGTAACGATCGTTGCGGTCTGATCGGGATCTGATGGCATGGTTCGGTGAACGTATCGATGTCCACCTCGTTGCCGATTACCTCCGTGCTTATGTTTTGGGTCCTGCCCAACCGGATCCTATACCGGCCGCCTCTGACGCCTGCGGCCGGCGGGCGGCAACGAAAAACGATATCCGGTGTTCGATCGCGAGTGACATGCCCGCCGACGCGGTTGGCAAAACGGGGGAAGGGAAATGCCGCCTATCCTATCAACGACCGTGGCCCGGGGGGGCAGCCGGCGGTCGATGATCCTCGGCGCGGGTGCGATGCTCGCCCTGGCAGCATCCCCTGCGTGGGCAGGTCTGCTTGCAGATAAAATCCTGGGTCCCGATGCCCGGCTGACGACAGTCTATTCCGGCGGGCGCTGGATGGAGGGGCCGGCGTGGGATCGGCGTGCGGGTCGGCTGGTATGTAGCGACGTCAAGTCGAACATGATCTTGTCGATCGCGCCCGGTCAGGCGCCGGTGCCGCTTCGTGATCCTTCGAACAACGCCAATGGCAACGCTTTCGACCGCGAGGGGCGGCTTGTCAGTTGCGAGCATCTGACGCGGCGCGTGGTGCGCCAGGAGAAGGATGGGCGGGTCACCGTGCTTGCCGACCGCCATCAGGGCAGGCGGCTCAACGCGCCCAATGATCTCGTGGTCGCGGCGGACGGGGCGATCTGGTTCACCGACCCCGTGTTCGGCATCACCATAGCCGACGAGGGGCTGCCTGCCGAGCCCGAGCAGCACGGGCGCTTCGTCTATCGCATCGATCCGGTCGGCGGCCTCAGCGTCGTGGCCGATGGCTTTGACCAGCCTAACGGCATCGTCTTCGCCCCTGATGGGCGGACGCTTTACGTTACTGATACGGGCGGCGCCTTGAATGCCGAGGGGCCGCGCGAAATACGCGCGTTCGACGTGGTCGACGGGGTCCGGCTGGTGCGTGAGCGGCGTTTCGCGAAGATCGATCACGGCATTCCCGACGGTCTGACCGTCGACACACAGGGCCGCGTCTATGCCGCCACCGCGAACGGTGCGACGATCTGGTCTCCTGCCGGTGAGCCGGTCGGCGTCATCCCGACGCCCGTCACCTGCGGCAATCTCGAATTTGGCGGGCGCGACGGGCGCACGCTGTTCCTGTGCGCGACCGATCGGGTTTTCGCAATCGATACTCAGGCTAAGGGCTGGGCATGACCGACCGCATTGATCCAATCATCGCCCGTCGCACCGCGCTGATCGGCCTCACGGGGCTTGTCGCGGCGGGCCCCCTGACGCCGACCGCGATCACCGCGCAGACCCGACAGACGCATTCCGGCAAGGCGCCGCCCACGACGCCCACTGGCAGCATGGAGCTGTTCCGCGCCGCTGCCGCGCCGTCCACCCCGACCGGCGTGGTGGTGACGCGCACCGGGCGCACCTTCGTCTTCATGCCGCGCTTCGATGACTCGGTACCGTACACCGTCGGCGAGGTCGCCGTCGACGGCAGCGTCCGCCCCTATCCCGATGCGGCGCGCAACGTGCCCGATGGCGAGCAGGCGGCCGAGCGGCTGATCCACGTGCCCAACGGCGTGGTCGACGGCCGCGACCGGCTGTGGCTGCTCGATGCGGGAATGATGTCATCGAGCAGCGCGCCGGTAGCGGGCGGTGCGAAACTCATCTGCATCGATCTCGCCACGGATCGCGTCATGCGCACCATCCCGCTCGCCCCTGCGATCGAGCCAACGTCGTCGCTCAACGACTTGCGGCTCGATGCCGAGGCACGGCGCGCATTTATCAGCGATCAGGGCCAGACGGGCGAAGGCGCGATCGTTGCCGTCGACCTCACGAGCGGTCGCGCCGTCCGTCGCCTCGCCAGACATTTCAGCACGGCCTCGGTCGACGGCGTCGTCAAGATCGTCGAGGGGCGGCAGGTGATGCAGCGGCGACGCGACGGGTCGACCGGCGCGGTCAAGGGCGGCGCCAACGGCATCGCGATCAGCCCGGATGGTCGGCGCCTTTTCTACGCGCCGCTGATCGGACGGCATCTCTACGCCGTCGATACCGCCGCGCTCCTCGATCCCGCCGTGGACGACGGGGCGCTCGCCGGGATGGTCGAGGATTTGGGCGAGAAGGGGCTGACCGGCGGGCTACTCTGCGATCCCCAGGGTCGCGTGCTGTTGGCTCTTCAAGAGCATAACGCGATCGGCCGTCGCAATCATGACGGTAGCGTCGAGATCATCGCGTCGGACCCGCGGCTGATCTGGGCCGATACGATGTGGATCGAGGGGGGCTGGCTCTACATCTCCGCCGCGCAGGTGAACCGCCGACCCGAATATAATCGGGGTAAGGATCTGCAACAGCAGCCGTACGCGATCCTCAGGGTTCGACTGCCGCTCTAAACCCAAGGCAGGAGCCGGATATCAGGTCGCTTACAGAACTATTGGCGGAAAGCGGAAAGCGGCGGCGACGGCTTGAGCGACCGCAACCGGGTCTCTCTCATCCTCGCTGAACCCGAACGCCATCGATAAGCTCGTCGCTGATCTATACAATGCTCTGCACGTGGCGATTGGGTTGGAAAATAGAACGGAATGCTGGGCAGGCTTGGCGGGGTCAATGCGAGTGGTGCGGTTCAAGACCGCCGTAACGCTCGACACCATATGGAAACGCGCGGCGGGCGAAGTGTTGACACCGATCAACCCCTTGCGCCGCAGCACATCAGTCCGCGCAAAGGTGAGCGGTAAGACGACGCTGATGCGCTGGCGAATGTCGATTCTCGATGGGTGTGACCCTAGCGTAGGGGCCGGAACAGCGAGCGCAAATCGTCGACGATCGCTTCCGGCGCCTCCACATGAGCGAAATGACCACCCGTCATATGCGTTCGATCCTGCACCACGTTGAACAGGCCGTCAGAGCCGGCTGCAACGCCTGAAGTGCCGTCGTGCACGAAGCGACTGATTCCAGTCGCTGCCTCAACCAGGGGCATACGATCGTGCGACGGCATCCAAGGGTGGCGGGCCGCCTCTGCATAGAAGCGGGCGGAGGTCACGAAGCTATCGGTCAGCCAGTAGATCATTGCCGTCGTGATGAGAAAGTCGCGATCGAAGGCGTTTTCCAACCCGCGTCGCACGTCACCCCAGCTATGCCGGCGCTCCAGAAGCCAGGCGAGTAGACCTACGGGCGAGTCGTGCAGGCCATAGGCTAGCGTCTGGGGATCGAGTACCTGCACACAGACATGCGAAGCGACCCGCGCCTGCCAGTTGAGATACGCAGCACGCTCCGCTTCGGAATATTCGGGAGGGGCAAGATGGCCGGCCGTTATATCCCACGGTCGCTCATGGTTGAATAAGGTAAAGGGCGCGACGGTGGCAAGATGGACCCCGTAAAGCGACGCCGCATATTTATGACCTAGCTGCGCGGTTGTGAGCGCCCCCCAATCGCCCCCCGCGGCCGCGTAGCGCGAGAAGCCTAGGCGCTTCGTCATCAGCGTGTGCCATATGTCGGCGGTCGTCCAGCAATTGACCCCCGTCTTCGTCAGAGGCGTGGAGAAACCGAAGCCCGGCATCGACGGCACGATAAGTTCAAATGCGTCGGCGGCATCGCCGCCATATGCGGCGGGATCGGTGAGCGGTCCAATTACCTTATGCATGTCCCAAAAGGTCCAAGGCCATCCGTGGGACAAGATCAGGGGAATAGGCCTTGGTCCCCTGCCGGCAGCACGAATGAAGTGGATTGGAATGCCGTCTACTTCCGTCCGATAGTGATCGAACCGATTTATCGCCGCTTCTTGTGCACGCCAATCATATCGATCGCGCCAATGGTCGACCAGATGCGCCAATTCCTTCAGATTGGTACCGTAAGACCAATCGTCGTTAGCGAAGTCGTGCGGCAAACGCGTGCGTGCAAGCCTCTCTCGCAGGTCCGTGAGGCGTGCTTCGGGAATATCGACGATAAATCGCTCTGGCATCATTGATCTGCCCCTCCCCCCGCATCAGCCAACCGGCCGAGCGATCGATACTATTCGATCTGCATCCCGCGATCTGCGGGCGCAACCCCGAAAAGCTTAGCCGCGCGCGTGACCCGATCGCCGAGGCGACCGGGCAGGAGGTACGCACCGCGCCTGTCGACATTCAGGACTCCAAAGCTGTCGAGCGCTTGATCCGCGAGGTGGTGCCGACCCTGCGGGACTGCAATCTGTTCCATCGCGGGTACGAGGCGGACTCGCTGCGCGGCAATCTCGGCGTTTCAGAGCCGAAAGACCGATCCGCCGCATCGGCATCACGGCGGGACACGGCACAGTTGCAGTACGCCGGGCATCGCCGTGATTATGGGCGTCAGTCGCTTACGCTGGCTGGTGTTGCTGCCGCAGCGGGGTTTCAAGCCCGAGATGCCCGCGCAGCGTGTCCGCCTCATACTGACGGCGGAAAAGACCGCGCGCTTGGAGGATGGGCACGACCTGATCCGCGAAACGGTCGAAACCGTCCGGCATGCTCGCCGGCATGACGACGAAGCCATCGGCCGCGTCGCTCGTGATCCACGCCTCCATCATGTCCGCCACCGTTTCCGGGCTGCCGACGAATTTGGCGAACGACAGGCTCGATCCATACCAGCGGCCGAGTTCGGCCAGTGTCCAGCCCTCCGCGATCGCCTTGCCGATCACATAGTCGAAGCGACCCTTGCTACCGCGGATGCTGCTGCGGATATCGGGGACGGGGCCGTCTATCGGGTGCTGGCCCAGATCGTAGTTCATGCTGCCCGACATGAAGCTGAGCCCGGATTCGGCCGTCACCAGACCATCGAGCTGCGCCAGCAAGGCGTGCGCTTCCGTATCCGTATCGGCGACGATCGGCACCATGCCGGGCAGGATGCGGACCGCATCGGCCGGCCGACCAGCGGCGGCGACCTTCGCTTTAAGCTCCGCATAACCGGCGCGCGCGCGGTCGATATCAGGATAGACGGCGAACACCACCTCCGCCCGCCGCGCCGCCAGATCGAGGAAGACGCCGGATGCCCCGGCCTGGATCAATATAGGGTGCCCCTGCGGCGGGCGCGGCACCGACAGGGGACCGCGCACCCTGAACCATTCGCCCGCATGATCGACGTAGCGCACCTTGGCGGGATCGGCGAAGGTGCCGGCCGCCTTGTCCGGGCGAACGGCATCCTCGTCCCAGCTGTCCCACAAGCGGCCCACGACATGCATGAACTCGTCCGCGCGTGCATAGCGGACGTCGTGGGCGAAATGCTCGTCCCGGCCGAAGTTGCGGGCCTCCGCATCGCTGACCGACGTCACGGCATTCCACGCCGCCCGCCCGTTGCTGATGTGATCGAGCGAAGCGAACAGGCGCGCGGCGTGATAGGGCTCGGAATAACTGGTCGAAAGCGTGCCGCCGAGGCCGATCCGCTCCGTCACCGCGGCGAGCGCGGACAGGAGGGTCAATGGCTCCGTTCCGCGCGACGGGCGGAAGCGGATCGTGCTGGCGATGTCGCCGCCGTAGATGTCGTCCACGGCCAGCTTGTCCGCCACGAACAGCAGATCGAACCTCGCCGCCTCGGCACGCAGGCCGAGATCCCGGAAGAAGGCGAAATCGCCCCGCCCCGGATCGGCGGACGGGTGCCGCCAGCCGCCGTGGTGCACGCCGTCGGCGGTGACGAACAACGCCAGATGCATCGCCCGGCCTGCCATCAGATCCGCACCGATAGGCGGGCGTAATAATAGCCGCCGGACAGGCCGAACGGAGCGAAGCCGCCGTAGGCGCCCGACCCGTCGTAGGAGACGATGCCATTCTTGTCGGGATACACGTCGAACAGGTTGTTCGCGCCTACGGAAAGGGTCGTCCCGCCGGTCAGATCATAGCCAAGCTCCAGATCGGTGACGAGCTTGTTGCCGAACGTCCGGTCGCCGGTCGCGACGTTGCTGGACTCGGTGTATTTTCCCCACCGCGTCAGGCGGAGCAACGCGTGCGCCCGCCCCTGCGACCAATCGCTGGTCAGCACCGCCTTGCTGCGCGGCAAGGCGACGGTCAGATCGCGTTGCGCCTGCCGGCCGAACAGCGTGACGTTGAGCGGGGCCAGCACCGATGGGTTGGCAACGATGTTCAGGATCTTCGTGCGGTTGTAGCTGTAGGCCGCGCTCAGCCGGAAAGTGCCGAGGCCGCCCGTCCGCCACGTATAGTCGGCGACGGCATCGATGCCGCGCGTGCGGGTATCGATCGCGTTGGTGAAGAACTGGGCGCTGTCCACCCCGGTGATGCCGTTGGCGTTCAGGATGGCGCGGATCGCGCTGCCCCCATTGGCCGACGTGCCGAGAAATTCGGTCTTTGCGATGCGGTCGTCGATGCGGATTTGATAGAGATCGACGGTGGCGTGGAAACCGCCGCGCTCGAACGTCGCGCCCACTGTATAGTTGAGCGACTTTTCAGGCTTCAGCGGCCGCGCACCGAGCGCCAGCGCCGCGGCGCTGTTGACCGGCAGGAATTTCGATACGGTAACGGTCGGCGTGTTGCCGATCAGCGTGACGGTATTCTGCGTCGTGGAGAAACCCGATTGCGCCAGCGACGGCGCGCGAAAGCCGGTGTTGACGCCGCCCCGCAAAGCGAAGCCGCCGCCCAGATCGTAGCGCGTCGAAAATTTGCCCGATGCGGTATCGCCGGCGCTGTCGTCATAATGCTCGAACCGGCCCGCCACCGCGACGAACCAGCGGTCCGTAAAGGAGGTGGAGAGATCGGCGTAGGCGGCAAGGTTGTTGCGTGACAGCGCGTTTGCATCGGCGGGCGAGGTGCCGGTGAAGGACACGAGCCCCGGCGACGGGAACAGGCCGCCGTACAGCTGGCCGTAAGGGGTGCCGTCCCGTGGAATCTGGTATCCGCCGTTACGGTAGCTGTCGGGCTCGCCGACCCGGTTGATGAACTTCTCCCAGCGATGCTCCACCCCGAGGGCGAGCGTCAGCGGCTTCGCCAGCCCGATGTCGAACGCGCGGGTCACGTCGAGATTGTTGACCCACAATCGCTGGATCTGCGTACCCAGGTAGAAACGCGTCGGGCTGGTCGGCCCGATCGAGGGGTTGAGGGTGTTCTCGGCGCCCAACCGGACATGATCCTGGCCATAGGCCGTGCTCGCATCCCAATCCCAGCCGGCCAGCGTGCCGCGCGCGCCGACCGTCGCCTGAAAATCCTTTTCCGAAATGCGGCGGTAGGCTTGGAACCCGGTGGGATAGAGTTGCGGCAGCACCGAGGAGCCGAGCGAGTTGACCTGCCCGCCGTACCCCGTCGGCGACGGGATGTAGGCGCCGCGTGCATCCTTGATGTTGCGATAGCTGAAGGTGGAAAAGCTGTAGAGCGTCAGCGCATCGCTCACCGGCAGTTCGGCGTCGTAGGCGGTGTTGACGATCTTGTCCCGGTTCGAGCGGGCATAGCCCCCGGCATAGACGTGATCGAGCCCGGCCTCGCGCGGGTCGGGCTGGCCGTTCACCAGCGGCAGGATGCGCGGCACCGGCTCCGCGCTGCTGTCCGCCCGATCATGATATCGTGCCTCGGCCGAAAGGTGGATGAAGCCACCGTCGCCTAGCGGCAAACCATAGTCGATCCCTACCTGAGCAAGCGGCGCGCCCTTGGAATATTGCTGGCCGCCGGTTACCGAGATTTCGCCGCCGTTCGATCCCTTGTCGAGGATGAGGTTGATGACGCCGGATATCGCATCCGACCCGTATTGGGCGGCCGCGCCGTCGCGCAGCACCTCGATATGGCCGACCGCGTTGGTGGGGATGAGATCGATATCGACCGGCGTCGACCCGCCCGAGACGCGCGACAGATTGTTAATAAGCGACGTGGTGTGTCGGCGCTTGCCGTTGACCAGCACCAGCACGTAATCGCCGGACAGGCCGCGGATCGCGATCGGCTTCACGCTGGCGGAGGTGCCCCCGCCGCCCAGCGCGGGCATCGTCAGCGACGGCACGAGATTGCCGAGGATCTCCTTCAGCCCGGATCGCCCGGTTTGCTGCAGTTCCTTGCCGCTCAGCACGTCGATCGGCACCGGGCTGTCGGCCACGGTGCGCGGTTGCTGGCCGCGATTGCCGGTGACGATGATCGTATCGTCCGCGACGGCGCTGCCGCCGGCATCGGCGGAGGCCACGTCGGCCGATGCCCACTGGGTCTGGGCATATGCCGGGATCGCAACGGTGCCGAGTAGCGTGCCGGCGAGGGCAAGATGGTAACGCATGGATGCTCCCTGAAATGAGCGCGCGGCGGGGTTCGCCCCGGCCAGCGGCGTCGTTTGTTCTGATTGTGGGTGGGGTGTTCGGCGGAGGGCGGCGGCTTGCCTCAGGGGGTGGCCGCATCCCCCTGATCCAGCGGCCGATAGGCGTCGTCTGTCGATCGCGTTCCGGCGAGCAGCCCCGCGTCGCGGAACGTCGCAACTACTCCGCGCTCCTCCGCGCGCAGCGCGTCGTCGATCGTGCCGCGCGTGATGGCGAGATGCTCGATGTGGAACAGGGCGAGGTTCAGCGGCAGGCCCGTCTCCCGCGCCAACACGGCGGCATATTGCGGGCGATGCGTCTGTGCCCAGGCCATCGCCCGCGCCTCACGCCTCAGGAAATCGGCGAGCATGTCGCGCTTCGTCGCAATCGCGCGATCGCTGGCGACATCGAAGGAATAGCCCGACAGATAGGCCTTGCCGTCCACGATCACGCGCGCGCCGCTGGCGAGCGCGGCTCCGGTATAGGGCGTCCATGTCGACCAGGCATCGATCGCGCCGCTATCGAACGCCGCCTTCGTATCGCCGGGGGAGAGAAAGGTGACGCGCACGTCGGACGGCTTCATGCCCTTGGCGGCCAACGCGCGGAGGATAAGGTAATGGCCGATCGACCCGCGCGTCGTGGCGATCGTCCGACCGCGAAGATCCCGAATGTCGCGCGCCTCGGACGTGCGCGGTACCAATATGGCGAGCGACCCCTCCGGTCGCTGATGGGCGGACATGGTGGCGATGGCGCGCAAAGGTTGCCCGCTCTGATAGGCGAACTGGAACGGCGCGTCGCCCGCCAGCCCGACATCCACGGCCCCCGCGCCGATCGCTTCCAGCAGGGTCTGCGCCGCCGGAAATTCGGACCATTCGACTGTGTAGGGCGCGCCGTCCAACGCACCGGACGCAAGCATCAGCGCCTTGGTGCCACCGCGCTGACTGCCGACATGCAACGCGCTATCGGCCGCCGCGGCGCTGGCATACCATGCCCACAGCGCCGCCCCGATCAGGGCGAGTACCAGGAGCACGAGCGGCCAGGCGCGCCGCCGGCGCGGCATGGGTTCCGGCGGACCGGCGGCGATCTCGTCGGACGATCCGGACCAGAGGTTGTCCGTCATCCCGCCGCCCGCCTCGGCTCGGCCGCACGCCCGGCATCACGCCGCGCGACGAGATCATGAACGGCCGGCAGCAGATCGCGACCATAGTCGATCGCATCCTGCAGCGGATCGAACCCGCGGATCAGGAAATGATCGATGCCGAGATCATAATAATCGAGCATCGCGTCCGCCACCTGCTCGGGCGTGCCGACGAGGCCGGTGGAATTGCCCTGCGCGCCGGTCAGCGCCGCCACCCCGGTCCACAGTCGCTTGTCGACGCGATAGCCCTGCGCGGCGGTATCCAGCAGCCGTTGCGATCCGGCGTTGGCGGGCGCGTGGCCGGCGGTGGAATGGCCCGCCGCCTCCCGCAGCGCGCGTACCTGATCGACGATCTCGGCCGCCTTCTTCCACGCCGCCTCTTCGGTCGCGGCGATCACCGGGCGCAGCGAGAGGGAGAAGTCGGGCGGCGTGCGCCCCTGCCGCCGCGCCGATGCGGAGACGGACGTGACGCTTTCTCGCACCGCTTGCTGCGTTTCCCCCCACAGCGCGTAGACATCGGCATGGCGGCCCGCCACATCGATCGCCGCCGGGGAGGAGCCGCCGAAGAACACCGGCAGATTGTCCGGCTTCACCGCGCTGAACGCCTGCACCACGTTATAGAAGCGTCCGTTGTGATCGAACGGAGTCGAGGCGGACCATTCCTGCCGCAGGATGGTGAGATATTCGTCGGTACGCGCGTAGCGATCGTCCTTCGTGGTGTGATCGCCGTCGCGCGCCATCTCGTCGTCCGCGCCGCCGGTGATGATATGCACCGCCATGCGCCCGCCCGAGAGTTGATCCAGCGTCGCCAGCTGCCGCGCGGCCACGGTGGGCGCGGTGAAGCCAGGCCGGTGCGCGATCAGGAAACCCAGTCTGGAGGTGATCGCGGCGGCATGCGCGGCGACGATCTGGCTTTCCGGCGTGTTCGAGGCGAACGGGATCAGTACGCGATCGAAGCCGCCAGCCTCCTGTGCTTTCGCCGCCGCCTCCACATAGGCGCGGTCGAGTATGCGGCTCCGCACCGGCGCATGGATTTCGGATGTATTGTTGGAACCGATATAGCCGATGAATTTGACGGGCATGGCGCGTCTCCTTTGCGGGATCAGATGACGTAGAAGCCGTGGGTGGCGTCGCGTTCGAGTTGCGCGACGAGGCCATATTCCCAATCGAGATAGGCCTGCATGGCGGCGGTGGCATTGTCGGTGCCCTCGTACGGGCGCTTGTAGCGATGTCGCCGGTCCGGGGGCGGGATGACGGGGCCAGGGCCGGTCTCCAGCGCGCCGTCGAAATCACCGTGGAGCACATAAACCTCCCACCCCATCTGGGCGAGCCACGAGGCGGTCATGTCTGCACGGGGGCCGATATCGTCGGCCAGCAGGATGCGCGCGCCGCGTACCGGCGCCGCCATGTCGGTTTCCTGCGCCAGCTGCCCGCCGGGATAGTGGCGGAAGCCGGCGATATGCCCTGCCTCATATTCGGCAGCGGTCCGCACGTCGAAGCGGTACAGCGTCCGCGTCTCGTCCGCCGCCAGCACCGCCGCGTCCGCCGGGCCGATGTGCCGCACGCCGGCGCGATAGGCGACGGCGCGAGCGCGTCGGCGTGCCTCCTCCGCATCGCCGGGTGGCGCATGCCGGTCCGCGCCATGCTCCAGCGTCTGGCCGGCGAGCGTCCAGCCGATCGTGCCGTTACGCAACGCGACGACCCGGTTGGCGACGCCCGCGTTGATCAGCGACTGCGCACCGATGATCGAGCGGGTCCGCCCCGCGCAATTGACGATGATGGTGGTGTCGGGATCGGGCGCCGCCGCCGCCGCGCGCAGAACCAATTCCCCGCCGGGCGCGCTGGACGATCCGGGAATGTTCATCGTCGCATATTCGTCCGGCCGGCGGGCATCGAGGATCGCGATATCGGCCTTCTCGTCGATCAGCGCCGCGACGTCCTCCGCGGCGAGCGACGGCGTGTGCCGCCGCGCCTCGACCAGCTCGCCGAATGCCTTCGAATAGGAGTTGACGTCCTGGAACAGCTCATACCCCGCCGCCCGCCATCCACCGAGACCACCGTCAAGCCGGGTAACGTTGGCGTAGCCAAGCGCGGCCAGCCGGGCGGCAGCGGGGGCGACCAGACCTTCGCCGTCGTCGTACAGGACGATCGACACGGTCTTGCGCGGCAGACGCGCCGCCGCCTCCAGATCGATCCGATCTTCCGACAGGTTGGCCGCGAACAGGGGATGGCCGGTCGCGAAGGCATTTTCCTGCCGCAGATCGATCAGCGCGATCTCCCGGCCCAACAACAGCGCCTGCCGAACCGCCCGCGGGCTCGTCACCCCGGTCATGCCGGCTCTCCCGCAAGGTCGAGCGCGGGCGCATCGGCATAGCCCGAGACGAAGCGTTTCGCCGTGCCGTCGTCGGCATAGGTCGCGCGTTCGATCGCGCCGATGTCCGCGCCGTAGACGTGGATGCTCACCGTTACGCGATCATCGTAGGCGTTGGCGACGCGGTGGAGATCGCCGATCGCTGGCGACACCGCATCCACCGCCCCCGGATCGATCCGGCCCCGCCCGACAAGCCGCAGCCCTTCGTCGTCCCGCGCATAGCGCTCGACCAATTCCGCGCCGCGCAAAACGCCGACGAGCCCCCACACGCGATGATCGTGGATTGGCGTGCGCTGCCCCGGCCCCCAGACGAAGCTGACCACCGAGAAGCGCCCCTCCGGATCGCGAAACAAGAGATATTGGCGATACCGCTCCGGATCGGGCGCGGCATGGCTTGCCGGCAGCCAGTCGTCCCGCGCGATCAGCGTGCGGAGCAGCGCCGCGCCTTCCGACAGGATCCGCGCCTCGTCCGAAGTGGCGCGCAGCAGCGTATCCAGTCCCGTCAAGAACGTACGGAGCGCAACAAGAGTTTGCTGAGCCGCCACGCTCAATGCTCCTGCGCGACGAGATCGGCGTAGACGCCGCCGCCCGCCTCAAGCCCCAGATGGCCGAGCAGCGTCTCGCGCAGCGCCCGTACGGTCGGCCCGCGGCGGCCGCGGGGCGCGGTGATCCGCTCCTCCGCCGCGATGCGCCCGCGATCGAGCACGAGGATGCGGTCGGCCAGCGCCATCGCTTCCTCGACATCGTGGGTGACGAGCAGGACGGCGGGCTGGTGCGCCCGCCACAGCGCCAGCACCAGCGCATGCATGCGTATGCGGGTCAGCGCGTCGAGTGCGGCGAACGGCTCGTACAGCAGCAGCAGCTCGGGCTTGCGGGTAAGTGCACGGGCCAGCGACGCGCGCTGCGCCTCCCCGCCCGACAGGGTGAGTGGCCACGCATCGAGCCGGTGATCCAGGCCGACCTCGCGCAGCGCCTGTGCGGCGGCCTTGCGCGGATCGGCTGGTCGCAGGCCCAGCACGACATTCTGCCAGACACGCTTCCACGGCAGCAGCCGCGCATCCTGAAACACGGTCGCGCGCGAGGCGGGGACGGTCACGTCCTGGTCGCTCGTTCCGTCCAGGCCGGCAAGGGTGCGCAACAGGGTGGTCTTGCCCGACCCCGACCGGCCGAGCAGCGCGACGAACTCGCCGGGTGCGATCGAGAGATCGAGATCGTCGAGAACTCGCGTCTCGCCGAACTGGCGCGAGAATTTGTTCAGGCGCACGACCGGCGGGAGCGGTGGCGGCGTGGCGGCGTGGCGCGGCAGGTCCACGCGAAGAACTTCGCCCATGATCAGGCCTCCAGCAGATTTGGCCGCCACGCGAGCGCGCGGCGTTCGATCGCCCGGATGCCGGCATCCGCCGCCAGCCCGAGCAGCGCGTAGACCATCAGGCAGACGACGATGATGTCGGTCCGCATGAAATCCCGCGCGTTATTGATGAGGAAGCCGAGCCCGGCGGACGCATTGATCTGCTCGGCGATGACCAGCAGGATGATGGCGATCGACAGCGAATAGCGCAGCCCAGTCAGCAGCGAGGGCAACGCACCCGGCAGGATGACGTCGCGCACGATCTGCCCGCGCGACAGACCGTAGCTGCGCGCCATGTCGATCATCCTTACGTCGACGCCGCGGATGCCCTGATAAAGATTGAGATAGACGGGGAAGATGGTGGCGAAGGCGATCAGCGCGATCTTCGGCGTCTCGCCGATGCCGAACCAGACGATGAACAAAGGGGTGAGCGCCACCACCGGGATGGTGCGCTTGATCTGCATGATCGGGTCGATCGCGCTGTCGATCCGTCGCGACAGGCCAGTCGCCAAGGCCAGCACGATCCCGGTCGTGGCGCCGATCACGAGGCCGATCGTGGCCCGGCCGAACGACACCAGCAGGTTGGCCGGCAACTCGCCCGAGCGCAGCATGTCGAGCAGCGTGCCAAACACCGAGGACGGCGCCGCAAGCGTGTGCGCGGGGATCAATCCGGTACGCGATCCCGCCTCCCACAGCAGCAGCAGAAGGATCGGCGAGAGCCATCGACCGCCCATCCGGCGGCCGCGGCGATCGTTGGGCCTGGCATTCGTCATAGCGATCTCCGTTCGGAAACTGCTTAGCCGCAACATTGCCTACCTCTTCAATAGAGAAAAATCGCGGGCAGATGAGCGATGCTCATAGGTGGGCTGAAACACTCCATCTTTTGGCCCTTTGAGTGCAGGTTGAGCATTGATTTGGGGGCTGAAAGAAAGACTTGCCTCCCATATTCGAATGCTTGGCCGAGGTGAGCCGTGACCGCCGACCGGAAGCGTGTTCGGAGCCTTGGAGCGTAAGCGGGCATCTCCAGCTATGACAGGTGCTCATCAAAGGCGTTGAATGCTCGTTGGTCACGAAAGGGGGTGCGTGATTAGCGTCGCGAACCTTCTCGAGGATGATGGACCGACGCGATGACCGATACCCCGACCCCGAGGCTAGCTGACCTTTATGCCGCGCTTCAGGCCGAACGCGAGCGGGACTGGCCGGTGGAAAAGCTGGCCGCCAACCTGGCGCAGCGGCAGGCCTTGATCAACGCGTTCGATCGCGCGGCGACCGTTCAGGTCGGCGACCAGGTGGCCGCGTTCGAGCTGACCGGGTCCGACGGGGCGACGCTGACGCTGGAGGCGTTGACGGCCGACGGGCCGGTGCTGCTGCTGTTCTTCCGCTTCGCCGGCTGCCCGGCATGCAACATTGCCTTACCTTATTACGATCGGGAATTGCGCGAGCGGCTGCAACGGCAGGGCGTTCGGATCGTGGCGGTCAGCCCGCATCTGCCCGAGCATGGCCTCGACGACATACGCACGCGGCATGGGCTGGGCTTCCCGATCGCGGCCGATCGCGACAACGCGCTGGCCCGCCGGTTCGGCCTGACGTTCCTGCCGATCGGCAACCCCGCGCCGCCGGTGGCCGACCCGAACTGGATCGGCGCGCTGACCGGCACCGGCAGCTGGGAGCTGCCCCAACCCGCCGCCATCCTGATCGATGCCGATCACGTCGTGCGCTTCGTCGATGTCAGCCCCGACTGGATGGCGCGAACGGAGGCCGCGTCGATCCTGCAAGCCGTGCGCCCGCCCGCCCGCGACCGGCAACTGAAACTCGGCTTCATACTGCATGGCGTGGGGCGGACGTGGAACGACTGGCGGCATCCGGGGCGCGATACGGGGGCCAGCACCAGCCTCGCTTACTATCAGCACCAAGCAGCGATCGCGGAAGAAGCGAAGTTCGATTTCCTGTTCGTCGCGGACAGCCTTTCGATCACCGAGAAATCGAGCCCGCACTATCTGAACCGGTTCGAGCCGTTCACGATCCTGTCGGCGCTGGCGGCCACCACCTCGCGCATCGGCCTCGTCGCGACGGTGACGGTGAGCTATTCGGAGCCGTTCAACGTCGCCCGCCAGTTCGCCTCGCTCGATCATTTGAGCGGCGGGCGCGCGGGGTGGAACGTGGTGACGTCCTGGCTCGGCGATACCGCCGCCAATTTCAGCCGGACCGAACATCCGCCGCACGACGTGCGCTATCGCATCGCCGCCGAATATCTCGATGTGGTGCAGGGCTTGTGGGACAGCTGGGAGGATGATGCCCATGTCGCCGATAAGGCGAGCGGCCGCTTCGTCGATCCCGACAAGCTGCATCGGCTGGATCATCAAGGCCAGTTTTTCCAGGTACGCGGGCCGCTCAACATCAAGCGGTCGCCACAGGGTCAGCCGGTGATCTTCCAGGCCGGCGCATCGGATGACGGGCGCGCATTCGCCGCCCGCCGCGCCGACGTCATCTTCACCCATGCGGATACGATCGAGGACGGCAAGGCCTATTATGCGGATGTGAAGGCGCGCGCGCGGGGGTTTGGCCGCGATCCCGATCAGCTCTTCATCCTGCCGGGCTTCGCGCCGATCGTGGCGGATACGGATGAGGAGGCCGAGGCGCTGTATCAGGAACTGGCCGGGCTGGAATCGCTCGAAACCGGTTTCGGTTTTCTCTCCCGCACGTTCAACGATCACGATTTCCGGCGATACGATCTCGATGCGCCGTTCCCCGACGTGGCCCACATCGGCCTGAACAGCCAGCAGAGCGGCGCGCTCAAAATCCTTCGCTGGGCGCAGGAGGACGGGCTGACGCTGCGGCAGATCGTCCAGCGGCTCGCCACGCCGCGCGGCGCGTTCGTCGGCTCGGCCCGGCACGTCACCGATACGATGGAGCAGTGGTTCACCGAACAGGCGGCCGATGGCTTCGTACTGTTCGAGCCGTTGCCCGGCCAGTTGCAGGCCTTCGCGGACAAGGTCGTCCCGCTGTTGCGCGCGCGGGGTCTGTTCCGCGAGGCGTATCGGGAGGATACGTTTCGCGGCAATCTGTGCCTGCCGTTCCCGGAGAATCGCTACACGGTCGCCCGCGCGCGGCAGCAGGCAGCCTGACCACCCGGCGCGGTCTTCGGTTCGCCATGAGAAATGGGGAAACGGTGCGCCGCCGTTTTCCCATTTCGTGTCTTGTCGCGCGTCCGGCAGCCTTTGAGCGCATCGGAGAAGGAGCGCGTGTATCAATTGACGCTGCCGCCCGGCGTGCCAGAGCCGGCCGTACCGATCGGGATGGGATAATCCGCCGACGCGAAATATTGGCATCGGGGCTGACCGGAAAATTCGCGGGCGATGTTATCCTAGGCCGGAACGCCTCACCGATCACGCTGACCGCCACCGGCGTCGACTGTGATCGGGACTTTCAGCGCGTTGCGGTGATCAGTTTCGGCCAGACGCTGCGTCCCTGTATCAAGGACGGATTACGCGATCGGCATGGCGCGCGGCGGACATGCAAGACGGCATGCACGGCCATGCGCTCAAGCCAGTCTTGAAGGGTGAAAGGGTAGTGATCGTGGCATAGCGGCCGCACATCGATTGCCCGCGGCATTCGCTTTGTCTCGATGAACAATCGGCGCCCTTCTGCCGTCCTAATCGACCGCTTTTGCCGCGGAACGCGTCCCGCACGTAAGCGAGCGGGACGCGACATTACGGGCTACGACCTGCGCCTGCGCAGCCTGATTCACGGAAGCGCGAGCAAACCCTTGCTTCGACACCCGAGACAGTCACCGATAGGAGCCGCCCGATCGCATTCGCGAGAGCATCGATACAGACGAGACGACGTACTTGCCCGACAGGAAACCCAAAGGCGTCTTGAGGATTCAGGTGCCTTTGAGATGGGTAGCCGAACAGGATCGCCACAAACTAAAAGTGCATGTCAATTTACAACCATCCCGGTAGAGTATGGGTATGGCCCTGAACCTCCCCACGACATTGCTCAGAAGCTTCGTCGCAATCGTCGATGCCGGCACCATGCTGAGCGCTGCGGACCGCGTCTTCGTTACGCAATCGGCGCTCAGCCTGCAGATCAAGCGGCTGGAGGAATTGGTGCAGCAGCCCCTGTTCACGCGGGACGGCCGCCGGCTGAACCTGACCCGGCCGGGCGCGATCCTGCTCGATTATGCCCGCCGGATGCTTAACCTGCATGACGAGGCGATCGCCGCGATCACGTCCGGCAGCTTCGCCGGGCCGGTGCGGATCGGTACCGTTCAGGATTTCGCCGAGAGCCTGTTGACCGGCCTCCTCGCTCAGTTCGCCGAACTTCATCCAGAGGCGCAGATCTTCGTCCGGGTCGGCGGCACGGCGGATCTGCAGGCGTTGATCCAGCGTGATCAGCTCGACATCGCGCTCGGCTTCGCGGCCAGCGACAACCCCGCCGCGAT